>NZ_BLZR01000001.1:4421789-4737631 GCF_014193895.1 Clostridium fungisolvens
TAATCCTCCTCCCGAGCGTCAAATTAGTACTTTAATTCAAGTACTTCTGGATTTTGAGCTGCATGATTGTGTTCTGCACCTCTATAAACCTTAAGCTTTGTAAGCATTTTTCTTCCTAAAACTCCCTTTGGAAGCATTCTTCTTACAGCTTCTTCAAAAGCGAATTCAGGTTTCTTATCTAAAACTTCTCTATATGGAGTTTCTTTTAATCCACCTGGATATAAGCTGTGCTTTCTCATTAATTTTTGATCTAGTTTCTTTCCAGTTAAAAGAACCTTTTCAGCATTTATAATTATTACGAAATCTCCGCAATCAACATTTGGAGTAAATGTTGGCTTATTCTTACCTCTTAATATTGAAGCAACTTGGCTAGCAACTCTTCCTAGTGGCTTTCCAGCAGCATCAACGACATACCATTTTCTTTCAACTTCATTAGCTTTTGCAATGTATGATTTCATCGTTTTCCCTCCCTGAACTTTCTTTAAAGCTTGCTTACGCATATAGTCAAATCTATAATGTCAAGATCCATGCTAAGTGGATCTTATACACGTATCTCACGAACATAGACTATTATAATACACGCTTACGGGCGTGTCAACAAATTTTATCAATAATTTAGTAAAAAACTTTTTCTAAGCATAAACCACAAGCTGGCGCAGACTTTCCAGCTTTCTGCCTTATTCCCTCTGATATAATTTTTTCCACATCACTAGGCTCAATCTTATGTATACCCACCATTATTAAGGTCCCTACTATTATTCTAACCATATTATATAAAAAACCATTACCAGCTACATAAAATTTAATAATATCATTATTCACTTCAATATCTAGCTGAGTTATTGTTCTAACAGTGGTTTTTACTGATCCACCTTTATTTTGAAAAGCCTTAAAATCATGAGTTCCTAAAAAATATTGAGCCGCCAATTTTATAGCCTCTATATCTAGTTTTTTTTCATAATTATAAAAATAATTTCTTCCTATAACAGTGGGTACTTCATTGTTTCTTATAGTATAACTATACATTTTTCCCTTTGATGAATACCTAGCATGAAAATCATCTGAAACCTCTTCAGATGATATAACTAATATATCATCCGGCAGCTTTGTATTAAGGGCGTCCTTAAACCTCTCAGCAGGTATTCTGCTATTAGTTTTAAAGTTTACTACATAACCTCTTGCATGAACCCCAGAATCCGTTCTGGAGCTTCCTAACGTCTCTATGTCCTCTTTAGTTAAAGTTCTAATTGCCTTATCTAATTTATTCTGTACAGTCATCCCATGTTTTTGCTTTTGCCATCCGTTGTAGCCAGTTCCATCATACTCTAAAATAAGTTTTATATTTCTCAACTAAATCACCTAATTATCTTATTCCAAACCTAACGTAAAAACTTATCACTAGTAAAGCAATTATTATAATATAAGCTACAACATCCCTAGCTCCATATTTTAGTTGCTTCATTCTTGTTCTTCCTTCTCCACCTCTATAACATCTAGCCTCCATTGCCATAGCAAGCTCATCAGCTCTTCTAAATGAACTTATGAATAGAGGAACTAATAAAGGAATTAAGCTCTTTGCCTTTTGTATAACATTTCCTGATTCGAAATCTGCTCCTCTAGCTTGTTGAGCCTTCATTATCTTATCAGTTTCATCCATTAAAGTTGGTATAAATCTTAGAGCTATAGTCATCATCATTGCAAGCTCATGTGCTGGAACCCCTATTTTCTTAAATGGATTAAGAAGATTCTCAATTCCATCAGTTAACTCTATAGGAGAAGTGGTTAATGTTAATAACGATGTCCCTAAAATTAAAAATATAAGTCTAAGGGTCATAAATACTGCAGTATCTATCCCTTCTTTATATATATTAATGAATTTGAAAGTATAAATTAAGTTCTCAGGTTTGCCTTGTATCATAAAGATATTTAACGCAGCCGTTATCAGAATAAGTACAAAAACAGGTTTCAAACCTCTATATAAAAATCTTAAATGAACTTGTGAAAATAGTATTGATGCACATAAGAAAGCTGTAACAAAAATATATCCAACATATTTATTCATAATAAAGAGAGAAACTATAAAAAGCATGGATATCAATATTTTAGTTCTTGGATCTAACTTATGTATGAACGAATCACCCGGTATATACTGGCCTATTGTAATTTCCTTTAGCATAATATCCCTAATCTCCCTTCCTACTTGTTATTTTTTATATATTGCAGCAATTCTTCTTTTGCCTGTTCTACTGTAAATACACTACTGCTTATATTAAATCCCTTATTTCTTAATGATCTAACTAAGTAAGTTACCTGTGGTGCAGCTAATCCTACTTCTTCTAATACTTCTATTTTATTAAATATTTCAGAAGGAAAACCATCTAATATAGATTTACCTTTATTCATAACTATTACTCTATCTGCCAGCTTTGCAACATCTTCCATACTATGGCTTACTAGTATTATAGTCATATTATATTCCTTATGCAGTATATTTATCTGCTCTAATATCTCATCTCTGCCCTTAGGATCTAATCCTGCTGTAGGTTCATCTAATATTAATATCTTAGGTTCCATTGCCACAACTCCAGCTATAGCAACTCTTCTTTTTTGACCTCCGCTTAGTTCAAATGGTGATTTATCCTTATACATCTCATATTCTAAACCAACCATTTTCATAGCTCTCTTAGTTCTTTTATCTATCTCATCTTCTGATAGACCTAAATTTCTTGGTCCAAATTGTATGTCCTTCTCTATTGTCTCTTCAAAAAGTTGATATTCCGGATACTGGAATACAAGTCCTATTTTTTTTCTTATATCTGATAGTTTTACCCCTTTTTGAGTTATGTCAATGTCATCAACAATTATCTTCCCACTAGATGGTTTCAATAATCCATTTAAATGTTGAATAAGAGTTGATTTACCTGACCCAGTATGACCTATAAGAGCTACAAACTGTCCATCCATTATTTCTAATGATACATCATCTAATGCTTTTTTCTCAAAGGGTGATTTTGGCATATATATATGAGTTAAGTTTTCTATTTTAATTGACATAATGCATCCACCATCTCATCTACATTTAATATTTTAGTGCTTATATTTATTCCTGACTTCTGAAGTTCATAAGCCAATTCAGTAACTTGAGGCACATCCAATCCTATCTTCTTCATAGTTTCAACTTGAGAAAATACTTCTCTTGGAACACCTTCCATCATTACTTTACCTTGATCCATTACTACTATTCTATCAGCTTCAGCAGCTTCGTCCATATAATGAGTTATTAGAATTATAGTTATTCCATAATTCTTATTAACATCTTTTATAGTACTAATAACTTCTTTTCTACCTATAGGATCTAGCATTGCAGTAGGTTCATCTAATATTATACATTGTGGCCTCATAGCCAGAATACCAGCTATTGCAATTCTTTGCTTTTGTCCTCCTGATAACAGATGAGGAGCATGTTTCCTATATTCGTACATTTCAACTTTCTTCAAGCTATCATCTACTCTTTTTCTTATTTCTGAAGGTTCTATTCCCAAATTCTCAGGTCCAAAAGCTACATCTTCTTCTACAATTGTAGCTACCATTTGATTGTCAGGGTTCTGAAACACCATTCCAGCTCTTTTTCTTACTTCCCAGGTATTATCTACATCAGATGTGTCAATACCATCCACGTATACTTTCCCACCGCTAGGAAGGAGTAACGCATTTATATGTTTGGCAATAGTGGACTTTCCCGAGCCATTATGTCCAAGCACAACCAAGAATTCACCTTTTTTAACACTTAGGTTAACACCATTAATAGCATACTTTTCTTCCCCATTTTCACCATTTACATATTTAAAAGTGAGATCTTTGCATTCTACCATCATATCACTCATTGAAATTCCTCCAAAATTATTTCTAATCACATTATAAAGCTTACTAATTTCTGAATAAGTTTTATAATGTGGACAATATCTATTGTCTATTATACTTTATAAAATAGTAGTTTTCTATACTGTTTACACATGAATATACATCCAAATAAAATTATATGTTAAAATGGGGACTAAGCCGTAACTTAATCCCCAGTAAATTATACTAATTCAAGTATAACTATTTCAGCTCCGTCGCCTCTTCTTGGGCCAACTTTATACATTCTTGTATAACCACCGTTTCTCTCAGTGTATTTTGGAGCAACATTTTCAAATAAGTTCTTCACTACTGCTTCTTCAGTAACAAAAGACAAAACCTGTCTTCTTGCATGAAGATCTCCTCTTTTAGCAAGAGTGATCATTTTTTCTGCAAGACTTCTAGCTTCTTTAGCTCTTGTTTCAGTTGTTTCTATTTTACCATGCTTTAAGAAGCTTGTAACAAGGTTTCTTAGCATAGCTTTTCTCTGATCAGTAGGACGACCTAACTTACGATATCCTGCCATAGCTTTACCTCCTTACCTACTCGTCATTTAATCTAAGACCTAAACCCAATTCTTTAAGCTTTCTTTCAACTTCTTCAAGGGACTTCTTACCAAGGTTTCTTACCTTCATCATATCATCCATTGATCTTTGAGCAAGCTCTTGAACAGTGTTTATACCAGCTCTCTTTAAACAGTTATATGATCTAACTGATAAATCAAGCTCCTCTATAGTCATTTCAAGTACTTTTTCTTTATTATCTTCTTCTTTTTCGATCATTATTTCAACATCATTAGTGTTGTCTGTAAGAGTCATAAATAATTTGAAGTGTTCTATAAGAATCTTTGCAGATAAACTTATAGCTTCCTCAATCTTTATTGTTCCATTAGTCCAAACTTCTAAAGTTAACTTATCATAATCTGTGATTTGGCCAACTCTAGTATTTTCAACTGTGAAATTAACTCTTTTTACAGGTGTGTATATTGAGTCCATTGCTATAGAACCTATTGGAAGATTGTCGCTCTTATTTTTATTTTGGGAAACATACCCTCTTCCTCTATTAACGGTAATCTCCACATACAACTTAGCATTTTCATCTAGAGTTGCGATATGTAAATCTTCGCTAACAACTTCTACATCACCATCAGTCTTTATATCAGCACCTGTAACTACTCCAGGGCCTTTTGCATCAATATATATAGTCTTTGGGCCATCTCCAGTCATTCTAAGCGCTAAGGACTTCATGTTAAGAATTAATTCTGTAACATCTTCCTTCACACCAGTTACTGTAGAAAACTCATGAACTACACCATCAATTTTTACTGATGTTGGTGCAGCTCCTGGTAAAGAAGAAAGTAATATTCTTCTTAATGCATTACCAAGAGTTGTTCCATAACCTCTTTCTAGCGGTTCAATAACAAATTTACCATAAGTACCGTCATCGCTAGATTCAACACATTCGATTATTGGCTTTTCTATTTCTAACATTAACAAACCCTCCTTTTATATAAAATGGCAACCTTATTATGAGGGCAACTGATCCTATATCTGCAAGGATTAAAAAACCTATACAAATATTACTGTTACTTGCTGTATAATTCGACGATCAGTGTTTCATTAACTGGAACATCGATGTCCTCTCTTGCAGGCTCAGCTACAACTTTTCCTTCAAAGTTGTCAGGGTTTCCTGTTAACCATTTTGGTAATGGCTTTGGATTTTCAGCAAAAACTTTGAACTTTTCAGAAGCTCTGCTCTTTTCTGATACAGTTACAACGTCATTTACTGATAATTTGTATGATGCAATGTCAACCTTCTTGCCATTTACTAAGAAATGACCATGGTTAACTAATTGTCTAGCTTCAACTCTTGATGCACCGTATCCTAATCTGAATACAACATTATCAAGTCTTAATTCAAGAAGTTTTAATAGGTTTTCACCAGAAATTCCTCTTAATTTTTCAGCTCTTTTATAGTATGTTGAGAATTGGCTTTCAAGAACACCATATATTCTCTTTGCTTTTTGCTTTTCTCTTAATTGTACGCCATAGTTAGAAAGTTTCTTCTTGCTAGCTCCATGCTGTCCTGGTGCATAACTTCTTCTAACAAATGCGCATTTGTCTGTATAGCATCTATCCCCTTTAAGGAATAGTTTCATACCTTCTCTTCTACATAATCTGCATGTAGCTCCAGTATATCTTGCCATTAATTACACCTCCTAATTACGTAAACTATACTCTTCTTCTTTTTGGTGGTCTACATCCGTTGTGTGGTATTGGAGTAACATCTTTTATTAATGTAACTTCAAGACCTGCTGCTTGTAAAGATCTGATTGCTGCTTCTCTACCAGCTCCTGGACCTTTAACATAAACTTCAACACTCTTTAAACCGTGTTCCATTGCTGCCTTAGCAGCAGTCTCTGCTGCCATTTGAGCTGCATATGGAGTGCTCTTTCTTGAGCCTCTAAAACCTAATCCACCTGCACTTGCCCATGATAATGCATTACCTTGAACATCAGTTAAAGTAACAATAGAGTTATTGAAAGTTGACTTGATGTGTGCAGCACCATGTTCAACATTCTTTCTCTCTTTTCTTCTTCTTGTCTTCTTAACCTTTTGAGCTGCCATTGTCTTCCCTCCTCACTATTTCTTCTTGTTAGCTATAGTCTTCTTAGGACCTTTTCTTGTTCTAGCATTAGTCTTAGTCTTTTGACCTCTTACTGGAAGACCTCTTCTGTGTCTAATTCCTCTGTAAGAACCAATTTCAACTAATCTCTTAATGTTTAACGCAATGTCTCTTCTTAGATCACCTTCAACATTTAAGTTCTTGTTGATGTAATCTCTTACTGCGTTTACTTCTTCTTCAGTAAGATCCTTAACTCTTGTATCAGGATTTACTCCTGTTGCTTCAAGAATTTTGTGTGAAGTAGGTAGTCCTATTCCATATATATAAGTTAGACCTATTTCAACTCTTTTTTCTCTTGGTAGGTCAACACCTGCTATTCTTGCCATTAAAAGTTACACCTCCTGGTAATTGAAATGCGTTTTCTAAAGTTTTAATTCATATTTTATATAAAAAATCTTAGGTCTATAGGTAACGCCTATAGTCAGCCGCCCTAAAATTTATTAGCATTAAGAAAATACCTATATAATCTTATTTTAGTTTTAGCAAAAAGTCAACAAATACTTTTATACTAACGCAAATTATTTTTTTATTTCTTATATTTTCTTATTAGCCTTGTTTTTGCTTGTGCTTAGGATTTTCACAGATTACCATTACTCTTCCTTTTCTTCTTATAACTTTGCACTTTTCGCAAATAGGCTTAACTGATGGTCTTACCTTCATCGCTAACCCTCCTCATATTCCTTTAGAGGCCCAAAGATAATATATTATATCTTCAAACTACTCTGAATAGTATTTTCGCTAGCAAAATTTGATTGCTATTAATTTGATTTGTTAACACAAAATATTAAAGTTACTTAAGAATGTTATTTCGCTCTCCAAGTTATTCTACCTCTAGTTAGATCATATGGAGAAAGTTCAATAGTAACTTTATCTCCTGGTAGAATTCTTATAAAGTTCATTCTAAGCTTTCCTGAAATATGTGCTAATATCTTATGTCCGCTTTCTAACTCAACCTGAAACATAGCATTTGGTAGTGCTTCTAGCACCACGCCCTGCATTTCTATTACATCATCTTTTGACATAAGGTAATCAGACCTCCTTGACAATGCCATTAAGTTTTAAAAATCTTTTTAATTTAAGATCTGTAGTATTATCTTTAGATAATATACATTCCTTAACATGTTCATCCACTTTATTAGTTAAAACTAAGTGTTTTAGTTTCTTTTTCTTTGGCATTTCTAATGTTTTCGTATTTCCATTAGCAAGCAAAACATATTCCTCATTTAACTGATCAACAATTATATAAGGTTTATCTTCATCTCTTCCTGCTTTTGAAAATACCATCTTGCCAATTAAAGTGTCTTTTTGCAAAGTTTTCACCTCGATGATTACCTTAGCCATAAATCAACATAGCCAATAAAATGGCAAGATGTGAATTTATAACTAAGCAACACGTATTTATTTTATCAGTGTCAATATTTCAGGGCCATTCGGTAATATAGCTACAGTATTCTCATAGTGTGCTGACAAGCTACCATCAACTGTCACTACAGTCCAATCATCAGATAATGTTTTAACATGGTAATCCCCTATGTTAACCATAGGTTCAATTGCTAAAACCATACCTTCAGTAAGTTTAGGACCTCTACCCGGACGCCCGAAATTAGGAACTTCAGGATCCTCATGTACATCCTTACCAATGCCGTGTCCTACATAATCACGTACTACAGAAAATCCGTTTGATTCAACATATTGCTGAATATCATAAGATATATCTGTTAATCTATTTCCTACATGAGCTTTTTCTATCCCTTTAAAGAAACTTTCTTTGGTAACATCTATTAATTTTCTTGCTTGATCAGAAATTTCACCTACAGCAAAGGTTCTAGCAGCATCGCTATGATATCCATTTAAAAAGACACCACCGTCAACGCTTATTATATCCCCTTCTTTTAATCTGTACTTTCCTGGAAATCCATGAACTACAACTTCATTAACCGATATACAAAGTGAACTAGGAAATCCATATAAGCCTTTAAAAGATGGTTTTGCTCCATGCTTAGTTATAAATTCTTCTGCAATTTTATCTAGTTCAGCTGTAGTTATTCCTGGTTTTATGTTTTCTTCTAGAAGTAATAATACTTCTCCAAGAAGTCTTCCTGCTTTTCTCATTAGGTCGATTTCATTATCATTTTTTAATATAATCATTACTTATCGCTCCCTAATATGCGACAGATACTTTCAAAGACCTCATTGATTGCTTTTGTACCATCAACAACTGACAGCATATCTCTATTGCTATAAAAATCAATCAGTGGCTGTGTTTGTCTTTCATAGACATCTAGTCTTTCCCTAACGGTCTCTTCTGCATCGTCTTTTCTTTGAATGATATCACTTCCGCAAACATCACACTTACTAGCTACTATTGGTGGGTTGAATTTTACATGGTAACTAGCTCCACACGATGGACAAACTCTCCTACCAGTCATTCTTTCTAAAATAAATTCCTTTGGTACATCAATGCATAAAGATGTATCCAAGTTTTCGTCTCTATCCTGTAAAAATAACTGTAATGCCTCTGCTTGATGAACTGTCCTAGGAAAACCATCTAATAGATATCCGTTTTTACAGTCTTCTTGCTGAAGCCTATCTTTAACCATATTGATAGTCACATCGTCTGGCACGAGTTGACCATCATCAATATATTTTTTAGCTTCTACACCTAACGGTGTGTTTTCAGAAATATTCTTTCTAAATATGTCACCAGTAGATATATGTGGAATGGAGTATCTATTACTTATTGATTTTGCCTGTGTTCCCTTTCCTGCACCAGGAGGACCTAATAATACTATTTTCACGGGCATCATCTCCATTGTTTAATCTATTTAAGGAATCCTTGATAATGTCTCATAACAAGTTGAGATTGCAATTGTCTCATAACTTCAAGTGAAACACTAACTAATATTAGGAGAGATGTTCCCCCAAATGAAAGACCCTTAAAAGCTGTATAATTTTCAACTAATAACGGTGATACTGCTATAATTGCAGCAAAAATACCACCTATTAATGAGATTCTATCTAAAAGTCTTGTTAAATAATCTGCTGTTGGTTGACCAGGTCTTATTCCAGGAATAAACCCAGCTGATTTATGCATATTCTCAGACATTTCTTCAGGTTTAAATGTAACCTGAGTATAGAACCAAGTAAAGAATACAGTCAATAAAGCGTAAATCACTAAGTATAGCCACTTATCTTTATTGAAAGGACTCCATGTTCCAGCCTGAATCCACTGTGCCCATCCCTTTGTTGGGAAGAACTGAGCAATTACAGTTGGGAACTGCATTACAGACATAGCAAAAATTATTGCTATAACTGTTGATCCTATTAAACTTAAAGGAATATGAGTTGATTGTCCTTTATATACTTTACCACCAACTGCTTTTCCAGCATATTGAACAGTTATTCTTCTTTCTGATAAAGATAAATATACAACTGATGCTAATAAAGCAAGTGATGCTACAGCTAATAAAAACACTTCAACTATATTTGTTTCACCTTTGCTTTGAGTACTTAATACCGCACTCAAAGTTTGAGGGAATCTAGAAATAATATTTACAAATATTAAAAGTGAAATACCATTTCCAATACCTTTAACTGTTATTTGATCTCCTAACCACATACAGAAGGTTGAACCAACTACCAATGTTAACATTATTAAAAATGTATTAAAAGGTGTATCAGTCTTTAATGCTCCTAAATTATGAATAAGAACATAAGTACCATATGCTGTTATAAAACCAAATGCTATTGACGCATATCTAGTAATCTTTTGTATCTTCTTTCTTCCCTCTTCACCTTCTTTTGAAAGTTGCTCAAGCTGAGGAATAGAAATATTCAACAACGACATTATGATTGATGCATTAATATAAGGAACAACTCCTAATGCAAATATACTAAATCTTTTAAAAGCACCACCAGAAATTAAATCATAGAATCCAAATAAACTTCCGGACTTAGTTAGGTTATCAAGACTAGTTGTATCAATTCCAGGAACAGGAATATGATTTCCTATCCTGAAAATTGCAACTAATACAAAAGTCCATATCAATCTTTTTCTTAACTCCGGAACCTTCCAGGCATTACGTAGGGTTGATAGCATTATTAGATCACCTCAACTTTTCCTCCAGCAGCAACTATTTTATCAGCCGCTGATTTTGAGAACTTGCAACCTTTTACTGTTAAACTCTTCTCAACATTTCCGTTTCCTAATATCTTAACTCCGTCAAGCACCTTACTTACTACTCTTCTTTCAAGTAATAAATCTGGAGTAACTTCTGTTCCATTTTCAAATACGTTTAATCTATCTACGTTTATTGTAACATATTCTTTAGCAAATATGTTTGTAAATCCTCTTTTAGGAAGTCTTCTGTAAAGTGGCATTTGGCCCCCTTCAAATCCTGGTCTAACTCCGCCACCAGTTCTTGAATTTTGACCCTTTTCACCTTTACCAGCGTTTCTTCCTAATCCTGAACCAGTACCTCTACCTACTCTCTTTGGAGCTTTTTTGCTTCCAGCAGCTGGTTTTAACTCATGAAGTTTCATTTAAGTACACCTCCTTGTTATTAAACTTCTTCTACCTTTAACAAGTAGTCAACTTTGTTTATCATACCTCTGATTTGAGCAGTTTCCTCATGTTCTACTGTTTTACCGATTTTTCTTAGTCCAAGGGCATTTGCAGTAGCGATATGGTCCTTTTTTCTACCTATTAAGCTTTTAACTAATGTTACTTTTAGTTTAGCCATCGCCTAATCCCTCCTAACCTAAAATCTCTTCAACAGATTTTCCTCTTAACTTAGCTATATCTTCAGCTGTTCTTAAGCTAGCTAATCCGTTGATTGTTGCGTTTACCATGTTTCTTGGGTTATTAGAACCTAATGACTTAGCTCTAACATCCTTTAATCCTGCTAATTCTAGTACTGATCTTGCAGGGCCTCCTGCTATAACTCCAGTACCTTCTGTAGCTGGCATTATAAGAACCTTACCAGTTCCGAACTTACCATATATTTCGTGAGGTACTGTTGTTCCAACTATAGCAACCTCTACTAAGTTCTTCTTAGCATCTTCAATTCCTTTTCTAATTGCTTCAGGTATTTCAATTGACTTACCCATTCCAACGCCTACGTGTCCGTTGCCATCTCCTACAACTACTAGAGCGCTGAATCTGAAGTTTCTACCACCCTTAACAACCTTAGTAACTCTGTTTATGAAAACAACCTTTTCTTTAAGGTCTAGTGTGCTAGGATCGATTCTCATGTATTTCCCTCCTTATTAGAATTTTAGTCCTGCTTCTCTTGCACCATTAGCTAATTCTTGAACTCTGCCGTGATATACATATCCGCCTCTGTCAAAAACTACTTCTGTTATACCTTTTTCAGCAGCTCTCTTAGCAACTAATTCGCCAACAAATTTTGCAGCTTCTTTATTGCTTCCAGCTTTTGCTGTAAACTCTTTATCTAGAGTTGAAGCAGATGCTAAAGTAACAGCATTAACATCATCTATGATTTGAGCATATATATTCTTTTCACTTCTATAAACTGAAAGTCTTGGTCTAGCTGAAGTACCGAAAACTTTCTTACGTACTCTAAGGTGACGTCTTTCTCTTGACGCTTTTCTGTCTACCTTCTTGAACATAAGGTTCACTCCTTTCTATTACTTCTTACCAGTCTTACCTTCCTTACGTCTGATAACTTCATCAGAGTATTTAATACCTTTACCTTTGTAAGGTTCTGGTTCTCTCCATGATCTTATATCAGCAGCAACTGCACCAACTTTTTCTTTATCAATACCTTGAACGAAAACTTTTGTAGTTCCTTCTAAAGCAAAAGTTACTCCATCAACTGGTTCTACTTCTACTGGGTGTGAGTATCCAAGGTTCATTACAAGCTTCTTACCTTGTAATTGTGCTCTGTAACCTACACCTACTAATTCCAATGTTTTTTGGAATCCATTAGTTACGCCTGTAACCATATTATTTAATAAAGCTCTTGTTAAACCATGTAGAGCTCTGTGTTCTTTAACATCACTTGGTCTTGTAACAACCACTTGGTTGTCTTCAACTGCTATTGTTATGTCCTTGTGCATAGCTTTAACTAGCTCTCCCTTTGGACCCTTTACTGTAACAACGTTGTCTGGTGTTACAGTAACAGTTACGCCAGCAGGGATAGCTATCGGCAATCTACCAACTCTTGACATAATTGCACCTCCTGTATTTTGGCATAAACGATCTAATATATTTATACTTAACCTATCTATATGGGATAGTAATTACCATACGTAGCAAATAACTTCTCCGCCTAGGCCTTCTTTTCTAGCTTCTCTATCAACAACTATACCTTTTGAAGTAGATATTACTGCAACTCCTAATCCATTAAGAACCTTAGGAATATCATCTTTCTTACAGTATACTCTTAAACCTGGCTTAGAGATTCTCTTTAATCCAGTTATAACTCTTTCTTTGTTAGAACCGTATTTTAAAGCGATTCTTAACATTGGTACAACACCATCATTGTACTCTTCAACATTCTTAATGTAACCTTCTTGTAATAATAAATTTACTACAGCCTTCTTTATGTTAGAAGAAGGTACCTCTACTACTTCATGTCTCACAGCATTTGCATTTCTTATACGTGTTAGCAAATCTGCTATAGGATCTGTCATAACCATTATATTGTGCCTCCTTTCATTACATCAATGATTTTACCAGCTTGCCTTCTTGCATCCAGGGATTTCTCCTTTGTAAGCAAGTTCTCTAAAACAGATACGGCAAATTCCGAATTTTTTAAGTACAGAATGTGGTCTTCCACATAATCTACATCTAGTATAAGCCCTAGTTTGGAACTTAGGCTCTTTTTTCCATTTTTCAATCATTGCTTTACGTGCCATCGTAACCCTCCTTATTATTGAGCGAATGGCATTCCCAAGAATCTTAACAATTCTCTTGCTTCTTCGTCAGTATTTGCAGTTGTAACGAAGATAATATCCATTCCTCTAACCTTATCAACTTTATCGTACTCGATTTCTGGGAATATTAATTGCTCTTTGATTCCTAGTGAGTAATTTCCTCTACCATCAAAAGATTTACTTGAAACTCCTCTGAAATCTCTAACTCTTGGAAGTGCTATTGACATTAATTTATCAGCAAATTCATACATCTTTGCTTTTCTTAATGTAACTTTGCATCCTAATGGCATATTTTGTCTGATCTTAAAGTTAGCAACTGAATTCTTAGCTCTTGTTATAATAGGTTTTTGACCTACTATTATTGTTAAGTCACTAACAGCTGATTCTAGGGCTTTAGGATTATCTTTAGCCTCTCCTACTCCCATGTTAACTACTATTTTTTCAAGCTTTGGAACTTGCATTACATTCTTATAACCGAACTTTTCCATCATTGCTTGAACTACTTCTTTTTCATATTTTTCTTGAAGTCTTGGCATAATTTTTTGTACCTCCTTTCAGATTCTAGAATGTTTCTCCACACTTCTTACATACTCTTACTTTAGTTCCGTCTTCTAAAACCTTATGGCTTATTCTAGTTGCGCTTTTACATTTATCGCAATATAGCATAACCTTTGAACTATATATTGGTGATTCAACCTTAATTATTCCACCTTGCATGTTTGTTCTGCTTGGTTTTTCATGTTTACTCACTATGTTAACACCTTTTACAAGAACTTTTCCTGTCTTTGGTGATACTTGTAAAACTTCACCGATCTTACCTGAATCTTTTCCTGATATTACAACTACAGTGTCGTTTTTTCTAACATGTACCTTCATCTTAGCCACCTCCTAATCTATTATAGAACTTCAGGTGCTAATGATAAAATTTTGTTAAATTCCTTATCTCTTAGCTCCCTAGCAACTGGTCCGAAGATACGAGTTCCTCTTGGTTGCTTATCTTCCTTTATAATAACTGCAGCATTCTCATCAAATTTGATGTATGAACCATCTGCTCTTCTTAGTCCTCTTACTGATCTAACGATAACTGCTTTTACAACATCACCTTTTTTAACAACTCCGCCTGGTGTTGCACTTTTAACACTAGCAACGATTATATCTCCGATGTTACCATACTTTCTTTTTGAACCGCCTAAAACTCTGATACACATTATTTCCTTTGCTCCAGAATTATCTGCAATTTTAAGTAAGGTTTGTTGTTGTATCATTGAATTACCCTCCTTTCGAAACTTAAGCTAAATTACTTAGCTCTTTCAATTATTTCAACAAGTCTCCATCTCTTATCCTTTGATAATGGTCTTGTTTCCATTATTTGTACTCTATCATTAACTTTTGCTTCATTATTTTCATCATGAGCTTTAAACTTAGTAGTTCTGTTAACTGTCTTTCCATACAATGGATGTCTTACCTTAGTTTCAACTGCAACTACTATAGTCTTATCCATTTTATCTGAAACAACTCTTCCTATTCTCTTTTTTCTTAATCCTCTTTCCACAGGACAAACCTCCTTTCAGACTATTGTTGGAATGCCTTCAATTCTTCTTCTCTTATTATTGTTTTAATTTGAGCTATTGATTTCTTAACTTCTCTTATTCTCATTGGATTTTCCAATTGGCCAGTTGCTAATTGGAATCTTAAATTGAATAATTCAGCTTTAAGGTCGTTTAATTTAACCTTTAAATCTTGAGGATTGCTTGATCTTAATTCTTTTAATTCTGTAGCTTTCATTATTCTTCACCACCCATTTCCTCAAAATCTCTTCTTGTAACGAACTTAGTCTTTACAGGAAGTTTGTGTGATGCAAGTCTCATAGCTTCTCTAGCTACTTCTTCTTGAACTCCTGATAATTCGAATAATACTCTACCTGGTTTAACAACTGCTACCCAGTATTCAGGTGAACCTTTACCAGATCCCATTCTTGTTTCAGCAGGTTTTTCAGTTACTGGCTTATCAGGGAATATCTTTATCCAAAGCTTACCGCCTCTTCTAATGTATCTGTTTATAGCTATTCTCGCTGACTCTATTTGATTGCTTGTTATCCATCCACAAGTTGTAGCTTGAATTCCGTAGTCTCCGTACGCAAGGAAATTACCTCTTGTAGCTTTACCTGTCATTCTACCACGTTGTACCTTACGATGCTTTACTCTTTTAGGCATTAACATGATGTTATTCCTCCTTTCTTACTATGCGTTTACTTGTTCTTTCTCTACTTTTTTAGTTGGAAGAACTTCTCCATTGTAAACCCAAACTTTTACTCCAATTTTACCGTAAGTAGTATCTGCTTCAGCAAATCCATAATCTATATCTGCTCTTAAAGTTTGTAGTGGAATTGTTCCTTCATGATAAAATTCAGCTCTTGCAATTTCAGCTCCGCCAAGTCTTCCTGAACAAGCAGTTTTAACACCCTTAACTCCAGTCTTCATAGCTCTTTGTATTGTTTGCTTCATTGCTCTTCTGAATGATATTCTCTTTTCTAATTGTGAAGCTATGTTTTCAGCCATTAATTGAGCATCAGCTTCAGCACTTTTAACTTCCACTATGTTAATTAGAACGTTCTTTTCTTTGATGAACTTTTCTAATTTAACTTTTAGACTTTCAATACCAGCTCCGCCTCTACCGATGATAACACCAGGTTTAGCAGTGTGTATATTTAATTTAACTCTCTTTGCAGCTCTTTCTATTTCTATCTTAGAAATACCTGCTGAGTATAATTCTTTCTTCACGAATGTTCTTATTTGATGATCTTCAACTAAGTTGTCTGCGAAGTTCTTCTTATCAGCATACCATTTAGCATTCCAATCTTTAATAACGCCAACTCTTAATCCATGAGGATGCACTTTTTGACCCATCTGTTTCCCTCCTTCTATTAAGCTCTTTCTTTAACAACTAGTGTTATATGACTTGTTCTCTTGTTTATTCTGAATGCTCTACCTTGAGCGTGAGGTCTGAATCTCTTTAATGTTGGTCCTTGACCTACATGTGCTTGTGCTACAAATAATCTGCTAACATCTAAACTATGATTGTTTTCAGCGTTAGCAACAGCTGACTTAAGTACTTTGTTTATTACTTCAGCAGCATCTTTTGGAGTGTATTGTAATATAGCAAAAGCTTCATTAACATTTTTTCCTCTTATTAAATCAAGAACAACTCCTACTTTTAAAGGAGACATTCTTACATACTTAGCTATAGCTTTAGCTTCCATTCTAAGTTCCTCCTTTCCAGGCTATTACTTTCTCTTTGAAGTCTTTTCTGTATCAACATGACCTTTGAAAGTTCTTGTCAATGCAAATTCACCTAATTTATGTCCAACCATATCTTCTGATACATAAACTGGAACGTGCTTTCTTCCATCATGTACAGCAATTGTATGACCAATCATTTGTGGGAATATAGTTGAGCTTCTTGACCAAGTCTTTACAACTTTCTTGTCACCAGCTTGATTCATTTCTTCTATTTTCTTCATAAGACCAGCATGCACGAAAGGTCCCTTTTTAGTTGATCTACTCACTAGAATATCCTCCCTTCACTTTCCGAATAAGTTAGTAAGCTATGAAGAGAATTAAACACTCTCTTCATACTACTTGTTGTTTCTTCTCTTAATGATGAATCTATCTGAGTATTTTTTATGCTTTCTTGTCTTGTATCCAAGAGCTGGTTTACCCCATGGTGTTAATGGTGATGGTCTACCTACTGGTGACTTACCTTCACCACCTCCGTGTGGATGGTCTACTGGGTTCATTACAGATCCTCTTACAGTTGGTCTCCAACCCATGTGTCTCTTTCTACCAGCTTTACCTATCTTGATGATTTCATGTGTTAAGTTTGATACAGTTCCTATAGTAGCTCTGCATTCAATTCTAACATATCTCATTTCACCTGAAGGTAATCTTAAAGTAGCATATCCGCCTTCTTTAGCCATTAGCTGAGCAGCTGTACCAGCTGATCTAACCATTTGGCCACCCTTACCAGCTTGTAATTCTACATTGTGTACAAATGTACCAACTGGAATGTTCTTTAAAGGAAGAGCGTTTCCTGGTTTTATATCTGATTCTGGTCCTGATACTATTACATCTCCAACTTTTAATCCAACTGGAGCAAGTATGTATCTCTTCTCACCATCAGCATATACAACAAGTGCTATATAAGCAGATCTGTTTGGATCGTATTCTATAGTAGCAACCTTTGCTGTAATTCCATCTTTGTTTCTCTTAAAATCGATAATTCTGTATTTTCTCTTAGCTCCACCACCGTGGTGTCTAACAGTTATTTTACCCTGTGCATTTCTACCACCAGTACTACTTAATGATACAAGAAGTGATTTCTCAGGTATATCAGTAGTAATTTCTTCGAAAGTAGACATAGTCATATTTCTTCTTGATGGAGTGGTAGGGTTAAACTTCTTAACTGCCATTTAAATTCCCTCCTTCTTACGCTTATCTGGCCTTACGACCAATAACTGCTTTTATTATTATTGCATTCCTTCAAAGAATTCAATATTCTTGCTATCAGCTGTTAATTTAACTACAGCTTTCTTGAAGTCAGCTCTCTTTCCGATGTGAACGCCAACTCTCTTTGTTTTTCCTTCAACTCTCATAGTTTTAACATCTTCAACTGTTACGCCGAAAACTTCTTCTACAGCTTTCTTTATTTGAACTTTGTTTGCTGATTTATGAACTATGAAGGTGTATTTTTTTTCTGCCATTATTGCCATACTCTTTTCAGTTATAACTGGCTTTCTTATTATATCATGGCTATTTAAATTCATTATGCGTACACCTCCTCAATCTTAGCTACTGCATCTTTAGTGATCACTAGCTTATCATATTTTAATAAATCATAAACATTAATATTATTTACTGGAACTACTGCAACTCCAGGAATATTTCTTGCTGATTTATATACATTTTCATTTGATTCAGCAGTTACTATTAATGTCTTCTTTGCTTCTAAAGCATTTAAAAGACTAATAACTTGCTTTGTCTTTGGAGTTTCGAAATCTAAACCTTCAAGAACTAATAAGCTGTTATCAACTACTTTGCTGCTTAATGCAGATTTCATAGCAACTCTTCTCATAGTCTTTGGTATAGATACTCTATAACTTCTTGGCTTTGGTGCAAATACAATACCACCGTGTGCCCATTGTGGTGATCTAGTTGAACCTTGTCTTGCTCTACCAGTTCCTTTTTGTCTCCATGGCTTTATTCCACCACCTGAAACTTCAGCTCTTGTTTTAGCTGATTGAGTTCCTTGTCTTTTATTAGCAAGCAATGCTACAACTACTTGATGCATTGCATGTTCATTTATTTCAACTCCGAACACATTTTCATTTAATTGGAAATCTCCAACTTTTTGTCCTTCTTTATTAAATAATCCTACTACAGGCATCATTATTCCTCCTTTCTAAAGAAAATTAACCCTTAACTGAGTTTCTTATAACTACAGTTCCCTTATTAGGACCTGGGATACCACCCTTTATTAGTATAAGATTCTTTTCAGGCATTACTTTTACAACTTCTAAATTAAGAACAGTTGTATTTTCAGCGCCCATATGTCCAGGCATTTTCTTATTCTTAAATGTTCTTGATGGATCTGAAGAAGCTCCCATTGAACCAACAGATCTGTGGAACTTAGAACCGTGAGTCATTGGTCCTCTGTGTCCATTCCATCTCTTTATTGTTCCTTGGAATCCCTTACCTTTTGATATACCAGAAACATCGATTTTTTCTCCAACTTGGAATAAGTCAGCTTTTATTTCTTGACCTACTTCATAAGCTGATACATCTTCAAGTCTGAACTCTTTAAGACGTCTCTTTAATGCAACACCAGCTTTTGCAAAGTGTCCTTTCATTGGTTTGTTAACCAACTTTTCTCTTACATCACCGAATCCAACTTGAATTGCTTCATAACCATCTTTTTCAACAGTCTTCTTTTGAACAACTACACATGGACCAGCTTCAACAACAGTTACTGGAACAACCTTACCATTTTGATCAAATATTTGAGTCATCCCAATCTTTTTTCCTAATATTGCTTTTTTCATGTGGTTACACCTCCTAAACTTATTAGCGGATTACTATCAAGCAATCATAATAGTTCAAAATCATAAAAACTTATAATCTAAAATTAAAGCTTTATTTCGATATCTACACCTGCTGGAAGATTTAATCTCATTAACGCATCAACAGTTTTTGGTGATGGATTAACTATATCGATTAATCTCTTGTGAGTTCTGATTTCGAACTGCTCTCTTGAATCCTTATATTTGTGAACTGCTCTAAGAACTGTTATAACATCTTTTTCTGTAGGTAGTGGAACTGGTCCTGCAACCTTTGCTCCAGTAGCCTTAGCAGTTTCAACAATTTTTTCAGCAGATTGATCTAATATTGTGTGATCAAACGCTTTTAATCTGATTCTTATTTTTTGTTTTGACATTTGCTTTCCCTCCTTTTCATGTACGCATTACTTCTTACGCACAACAGCGGAACTTCTGTAAACTGCACCGGGTGTTTCGTGTTTTTAGAAATAGTAATACAGATTCCCTGTCGTCGGATTCTAGATCCAGACATACTCATCAAGAATTACCGGGAAGTCCCGCAACCTCTTGATTCATCACTGTTTGCTTTGCAACTTCTTTATTATACTATGAACAAATTTGATTTTCAAGCTTTTTTTATCTTTTTACTTCATCTTTGCTAAATAATCTATTTATTATACTTTCTTAGAAATTTGTCTGCAAATTCTGTTAAATTACTACACATTTTCTTATTTTGCTTATTATTTATTTTTCTATTCATTTTAAGTATGTACAAAATCAAAATCACTAAACATTTTTACGTATCTTTCTTATAAATATATCCGAAAAAAATTCAGCATCACATAAATTCTTCTTTTTACTCTAGCCTTGAACTGATCACTTTTATGTCACACTAAAACTAATTATACACATACCTCAGTTCATTATAATTTTTAAAGAAAAAAGTAGCAAGTAAAGACGTCTCTTTACTTGCTACTTAAGGCCTTTTTGAACTTATGAATTAATATTGCGCTTATTAATTCATGTTTAAGTATATACTCGAACCATTCCTTTACTCCAAATAATAATCATAGTTTGCGCAAACTACTTTTACTATTTAGATTCAGGCATATTTCCCGAAAGTTCAACCGGTACTAAAGAATTTATATAAATTATAATTTAATACTAATTAAATGTGTAAGAATATTAGCCGATGATGCTAGTAACAACACCTGAACCTACAGTTCTTCCACCTTCTCTTATAGCGAATCTTAATCCTTCATCCATCGCTACTTGAGTGATTAATTCAACGTTCATGTCGATGTGGTCTCCTGGCATAACCATTTCCATTCCTTCTGGTAACTTGATTGATCCTGTTACGTCAGTTGTTCTGAAATAGAATTGTGGTCTGTATCCATCGAAGAATGGTGTATGTCTTCCGCCTTCTTCTTTCTTAAGTACGTATACTTGACCTACGAACTTGTTGTGTGGGTTTACTGATCCAGTTTTTGCTAATACTTGACCTCTTTCGATGTCTGTTCTTTGAACACCTCTTAAAAGAGCTCCTATATTATCTCCTGCTTGTGCTTCATCTAGTAACTTTCTGAACATTTCTATTCCTGTTACTACTGTCTTTCTTCTTTCTTCTGATAAACCGATTATTTCTACTTCTTCACCTACATGTAGTATTCCCTTTTCAACTCTTCCTGTTGCAACTGTTCCTCTACCTGTGATTGTGAATACATCTTCTATTGGCATTAAGAATGGCTTATCTGTTGCTCTTTCTGGTGTTGGGATATAGCTATCTACTGCATCCATTAACTCACCTATGCAAGCTGTTGCTTCTGGGTCAGTTGGGTTTTCTAATGCTTTTAATGCTGATCCCTTTATTACTGGAATGTCGTCTCCTGGGAAGTTGTATTCGCTTAATAGTTCTCTAACTTCCATTTCAACTAATTCTAATAATTCTTCGTCGTCAACCATATCTGCTTTATTTAAGAATACTACTATATAGTCAACACCAACTCTTGATGCTAGTAGTATATGTTCTCTTGTTTGTGGCATTGGGCCATCTGCTGCTGATACAACTAATATAGCTCCATCCATTTGTGCTGCTCCTGTTATCATGTTCTTAACATAGTCAGCATGTCCTGGACAGTCAACGTGAGCATAGTGTCTGTTTTCTGTTTGGTACTCAACGTGTGCTGTATTGATTGTGATTCCTCTTTCTTTTTCTTCTGGTGCCTTATCTATTTCGTCATACTTAAATGCTTCTGCAAATCCCTTGTTTGCTAATACTGATGTGATTGCAGCTGTTAATGTTGTCTTACCGTGGTCTACGTGTCCTATTGTTCCGATATTTACGTGTGGCTTATTTCTTTCAAATTTAGACTTTGCCATTTTTGAATTCCTCCTTAAAATAACTTTTATATAATTAAGCTATCTATTAAGCTTTTTTACCTGCTATTTGTTCTTGAATGCTCTTTGGTACTTCTTCATAATGATCGAATACCATTGTATAAGTTCCTCTACCTTGAGTTCTTGATCTTAGAGTTGTAGCATAACCAAACATCTCTGAAAGTGGAACGAATGCTCTGATAACTTGAGCTCCATTTAAAGCTTCCATTCCTTCGATTCTTCCTCTTCTTGAGTTAAGGTCACCCATAACATCTCCCATGTACTCTTCAGGCATAGTAACTTCAACTTTCATTGAAGGTTCAAGTAATACTGGGTTTGCTTTAGCCATAGCATTCTTAAATGCCATAGATCCAGCGATCTTAAATGCCATTTCAGATGAGTCAACTTCATGGTATGATCCATGAACTACTTTTACCTTGAAGTTTATAACTGGGTATCCAGCTATAATACCATTCTTAGATGCTTCTTGAATACCGTTGTCGATAGCTGGAATATATTCTCTTGGAATAGCTCCTCCAACAACACCGTTTTCAAACTTGTATTCTCCTTCAGTTGGTTCCATTTCAATAACGCAGTGACCGTATTGTCCTTTACCACCTGATTGCTTAGCATACTTAGCTTCTGCTTTAACTGCAGCTCTAATTGTTTCTTTGTAAGCAACTTGAGGAGCACCTACATTACATTCAACTTTGAATTCTCTTGTAAGTCTATCAACTATAATTTCAAGGTGTAATTCACCCATACCAGCTATAATTGTTTGACCTGTTTCTTGGTTTGTGTAAGTTTTGAATGATGGATCTTCTTCTGCTAATTTAGCAAGAGCTAAGCCCATCTTTTCTTGACCAGCTTTTGTTTTTGGTTCTATAGCAACATTTATAACTGGTTCTGGGAATTCCATAGACTCAAGAACTATTGGTCTATCTTCATCACATAAAGTATCACCAGTTGTAGTGTTCTTTAAACCTATAACTGCTCCTAATTCACCTGCTTCTAATTCTTCAACTTCTTCTCTAGAATTAGCATGCATCTTAACAAGTCTACCAATTCTTTCTTTCTTATTCTTAGTTGAGTTAAGTACATATGTACCACTCTTCATAACACCAGAATAAATTCTTGTAAATGCTAACTTACCAACGAATGGGTCAGTAGCTATCTTAAATGCTAGTGCTGACATAGGAACATCATCTGATGCTTCTCTTGTATCAGCTTCGCCTTCTAAGCTTGTTCCTTGAACTGGAGGTATATCTAATGGTGATGGTAAGTAATCAACAACTCCATCAATCATTAATTGAACACCCTTATTTTTGTATGAAGAACCACATATACATGGTACTATTTGATTAGCTATAGTAGCTTTTCTTAAAGCTGCCTTTAACTCTTCTGCAGTTATTTCTTCACCTTCAAGGTATTTCATCATTAACTCTTCATCAGTTTCAGCTATAGCTTCAACCATTGCAGCTCTATATTCTTCTGCTTGATCTGCTAATTCTGCTGGTATATCTTCTTCTCTTACATCTTTTCCAAGATCGTCGTAGTATACTTCAGCCTTATTCTTTAAAAGATCTATTATTCCTTTAAAGTTTTCTTCTGATCCAACTGGTATTTGTATTGGAACAGCATTAGCTTTTAATCTATCTCTAACTGTATTAATACATCTGAAGAAATCTGCTCCAGTTGCATCCATCTTGTTTACATAAATCATTCTTGGAACTCCATACTTGTCTGCCTGTCTCCATACAGTTTCAGTTTGAGGTTCAACACCTGATTTTGCATCTAATACAGTTACGGCACCGTCAAGTACTCTAAGAGATCTTTCAACCTCTATTGTAAAATCTACGTGTCCTGGTGTATCTATTATATTTAATTCATGATCTTTCCATACACATGTTGTAGCAGCAGAAGTAATAGTTATACCTCTTTCTTGTTCTTGAACCATCCAGTCCATAGTAGCTGCACCTTCATGAACTTCACCTATTTTATGACTTTTTCCAGTATAAAATAATATACGCTCAGTAGTCGTTGTTTTACCAGCATCTATATGAGCCATTATTCCAAAGTTACGGAATTTTTCTAACGAAAATTTTCTAGCCATGAAACATTTCCTCCTCTCGATTTATGTTATAAATTCGACAAAACTGCTTTGGCACAAGCCAAAACAGTTTTATGATTAGTATCTGTAATGAGCGAATGCTTTATTAGCCTCAGCCATTCTATGCATATCTTCTCTCTTCTTAACAGCTGCTCCAGTATTATTAGCCGCGTCTAAAAGCTCGTTAGCTAATCTTTCTCTCATGTACTTTTCGCCTCTGTTATTTGAAGCTGCAAGTAACCATCTAAGTGCTAGAGTCTGTCTTCTTTCAGGTCTAACTTCTATCGGAACTTGGTAGTTTGCTCCACCTATTCTTCTAGCCTTTACTTCAAGTAATGGCATGATGTTGTTCATAGCTGTTTCGAAAACTTCAATAGCTTCCTTGCCTGTTCTTTGAGCCATGATTTCAAATGCATCGTAGCATATTTTTTGTGCTACTCCTTTTTTACCATCTTCCATAACACTGTTTATTAGCTTAGTAACAACCTTTGAGTTGTAAACTGGATCTGCTAATACATCTCTCTTTGCAATATGTCCTTTTCTTGGCACTTTTCTTCCCTCCTTAACAATTTAGTTTTAAGTTCATCGGTACTCGGTAAATTAATACCGTAAAGCGCTCTGACTTCTGCTATCTAAATAAATCTATATAAATCTATGTAAATACTGAAGACATAGCACTGTCAGCAAAAATTATTTTTGCTTTGGTCTCTTAGCACCATATTTTGATCTTGACTGCATTCTGTTAGCTACTCCAGCAGAGTCTAATGCTCCTCTTACTATGTGGTATCTAACACCAGGAAGATCCTTAACTCTTCCACCTCTTATAAGAACAACGCTGTGCTCTTGTAAGTTGTGCCCAACACCTGGGATGTAAGCTGTAACTTCATATCCATTAGTTAATCTAACTCTTGCAATTTTTCTAAGCGCTGAGTTAGGCTTCTTTGGAGTAGTAGTTTTAACTACAGTACAAACTCCTCTCTTTTGAGGACATTCCTTTAGTGCTGGTGCAGTTGATTTGGTTGCTAGTGTCTTTCTGCCTTTTCTTACTAATTGGCTTATAGTTGGCATTCATTTCACCTCCTGAAAGTTTTTGAACTATCTATATAAATATTAGGTGTTCGCTAAGTTACTTTAAGTTACTCTAGCATAAGTGTAGCAGCAGAACCTACTTCTATACCACACATACGACCAAGTTCCTTCATTGTATTAACATACTTTACATCAACACCATGTTCTTTAGCCAAATCCACTATTGGATTAACTAGCTTTTGTTCAGCATCTTTAGCTATATAAAGCGTTTTTCCTTCTCCATTTTTCATGGATTTGATACATTGCTTAGTGCCTATGACCTTTTTACCTAAAAGTCTGTCTATCATGAAAATTACCTCCCTAATAAACAGTAACATAGAGGTAAAGCATCAGACTTTACCTCAATGCTATCATTAAAACAAGTTAATCTTGTAGAATTATGCTAAATCACACAAATTGTATTGTATCATCTATCAATTTTACTGTCAATATAATTAATTACTACTCTTCCAGAGCATTTGCAGTCTCTTTTTCAGCTAAACTGCTTTCTGTGCTCAATTTTACTGACCTGTACCTCATCATACCGGTACCAGCAGGAATAAGTTTACCAATTATTACATTTTCCTTTAATCCAAGTAATGGATCAATCTTACCCTTTATCGCAGCATCAGTTAAAACTCTAGTAGTTTCTTGGAATGATGCAGCAGATAAGAAGCTGTCTGTTGCAAGAGCTGCTTTTGTAATACCAAGAAGAACTTTCTCACCTTGAGCTAATTCTCCTCCAAAAGCTTGAACTCTTTCATTTTCACCATCAAAATCAAACATATCTATTAATGTACCTGGAAGAAGTTCAGTATCTCCAGATTCAGTAATTTTAACTTTTCTTGTCATCTGTCTAACAACTACTTCTAGATGCTTATCATTGATATCAACACCTTGTAGTCTATAAACCTTTTGAACTTCATTTAGAAGATATTGTCTAGCTCCATCCACACCTTTAATTGCCATAACATCATGTGGGTTTACTGAACCTTCTGTAACTTCATCACCGGCTTCTACTACGCTTCCATCTGAAACTTTAAGTCTTGATCCGAATGGTATATCGTAGCTATATTCTTCACCTTCATTTGAAGTTATTATAACAGTTCTCTTCTTCTTTGTTTCTTCTACTCTTGCTGTACCTGATATTTCACTTACTATTGCTAATCCCTTTGGCTTTCTTGCTTCGAACAATTCTTCAACTCTAGGAAGACCTTGAGTTATATCTGCTCCAACAACTCCACCAGTATGGAATGTTCTCATTGTAAGCTGTGTACCAGGCTCACCTATTGATTGAGCTGCTACTATACCTACAGCTTCACCAATGTTGATCTTTTGTGCAGTTGCCATGTTCATACCATAACATCTAGCGCAAACTCCAACCTTAGCTTTACATGTAAATACAGATCTAATCTTTATTTTATTAACTCCAGCTGCAACAATCTTATCTGCCATATCATTTTCTATATAAGTTTGTGCAGGAACTATAAGTTCTTTAGTTGCTGGATTAATTATATCTTCTGCTATATATCTTCCGACAATTCTTTCTTTAATGGTTTCAATTATTTCATTACCATCTTTTATCTCACTTACATATAAACCTTCTTCAGTGCCACAGTCCTCATGTCTTACTATAACATCTTGGCTTACGTCAACAAGTCTTCTTGTTAGGTATCCTGAGTCAGCAGTCTTAAGAGCTGTATCGGCATTACCTTTTCTAGCACCGTGAGTGGATATAAAGTATTCTGATACGTCTAGACCTTCTCTAAAGGAAGCTCTGATTGGTAATTCTATAATTTTACCTGATGGACTTGCCATAAGACCTCTCATACCAGCAAGCTGCTTAATCTGAGATTTAGATCCTCTGGCTCCTGAGTCCGCCATCATGAATATTGGATTAAATTTATCCAAACTATCCATAAGTGCATTCGCAACTTCTTCAGTTGTCTTAGTCCATTTTTCTATAACTCTTTCATATCTTTCTTCTTCAGATATGAATCCTCTTCTATACATCTTTTCTATCTTTTCAATAGTTTCATCTGTTTCTCTTAATAGTTCATACTTAGCATCTGGTACTATCATATCTGATGCTGCTACTGTTACAGCACCTATTGTTGAATAGTGATATCCTTGTGCCTTTATCTTATCAAGCATAACAGATGTCTTTGTTGGACCATGAACCATATAACAAGCATCTATAATTTTTCCTAATGATTTCTTTGTTATCAGGAAATCAACCTCTAGGTTAAATTCATCAGCTGGGTTAGTTCTATCAACAAATCCTAAATCTTGAGGTATAGATTCGTTAAATATTATTTTACCAATAGTAGTATAAATACTACCGGATTTTTTAACTCCATCCACAACCTTAGTCATTCTTACAAATATCTTTGCATGAATCTCTATTTCTTTAACTTGGTAAGCCATTAAAGCTTCTTCAACTGATGCAAAATGTCTACCTTCTCCTAGAGCTCCATCCTTATCCATTGTTAGATAGTATGATCCTAGAACCATATCCTGTGTAGGTACAGATACTGGTTTACCATCTGATGGCTTAAGTATGTTTCCAGCAGCAAGCATTAAGAATCTTGCTTCAGCTTGAGCTTCCACTGATAACGGAACATGGACAGCCATTTGGTCTCCATCAAAGTCCGCATTATATGCTGTACATACAAGTGGGTGAAGCTTTATAGCTCTACCTTCTACAAGTACAGGTTGGAAAGCTTGAATTCCAAGTCTATGAAGAGTAGGAGCACGGTTAAGTAACACAGGATGATCAGCAATTACATCTTCAAGTACATCCCATACTTGAGGCATTACTCTTTCTACCATTCTCTTTGCACTCTTTATATTGTGAGCTACTCCATCTTGAACTAGCTTCTTCATTACAAAAGGCTTAAATAATTCTAGAGCCATTTCCTTAGGAAGTCCGCATTGGTACATCTTAAGTTCAGGTCCTACAACTATAACAGATCTTCCTGAGTAGTCAACTCTCTTACCAAGTAGATTTTGTCTAAATCTACCTTGCTTACCTTTAAGCATATCTGATAGAGATTTTAGAGGTCTGTTTCCAGGACCAGTTACTGGTCTTCCTCTTCTACCGTTATCTATTAAAGCATCAACAGCTTCTTGAAGCATTCTCTTTTCATTTCTAACGATTATGTCAGGAGCTCCAAGATCTAACAACTTCTTAAGTCTGTTATTTCTGTTTATAACTCTTCTGTAAAGATCATTTAAGTCAGATGTTGCAAATCTTCCTCCATCTAGTTGAACCATTGGTCTTAAATCTGGAGGTATAACTGGAATTACATCAACAATCATCCATTCAGGATAATTTCCTGATTTTCTGAATGATTCTATAACTTCAAGTCTTCTTATAACTCTAACTCTTTTTTGTCCAGTGCTTGTTTTTAATTCTTCTTTTAGCTCAACTGATGATCTTTCCAAATCAATCTCAGCTAATAAATCCTTAACTGCTTCAGCACCCATTCCAGCAACAAAGCTTTCTTCACCGTATTTATCTACAGCTTCTCTATATTCTTTTTCATTTAAAAGCTGTTTCTTTAATAAAGGTGTTTCCTTTGGATCTATAACTATATAAGATGCAAAGTATAAAACTTTTTCTAATGCTCTTGGGGACATATCAAGTATTAATCCCATTCTAGATGGAATTCCTTTAAAGTACCAAATGTGAGATACTGGGGCAGCCAGTTCTATATGCCCCATTCTCTCTCTTCTAACCTTAGCTTTGGTAACTTCAACACCACATCTATCACAAACAATACCTTTATATCTAACTCTCTTATACTTACCACAATGACATTCCCAGTCTTTTTGTGGTCCAAATATTCTTTCACAGAACAAACCATCTCTTTCTGGCTTTAGTGTTCTGTAATTTATAGTTTCAGGTTTTTTTACTTCACCTCTAGACCATTCTCTTATCTGTTCTGGAGATGCCAATCCTATTTGTAAAGCGTCAAAATTATTTAACTCAAACAAGGGTATATCCTCCCTTCACTTTTAGTGTTCATCATTGAAATCATCAAGTTCTAAGTCTGTATTGAATTCGTCAAAATCTAAACTATCGTAATCTATATCTTCTTCAGTTTCTTCTCCGCTAGTATAACTATCGTCGACATCTGGAGTTTGTGGTACTAAATCTTCAGTACCTTCTATATTTACTTCTAATTCTTCTATATCTTCATCTACAAGTTCTTTAAGTTTAACTTCTTCTTTATCATCATTTAAGACTCTAACATCTAAACATAAAGCTTGTAGTTCTTTGATTAGAACCTTGAATGATTCTGGTACACCTGGTTCAGGAATATTTTCACCTTTAACGATTGACTCGTAAGTCTTAACTCTACCTACAACGTCATCTGACTTAACTGTTAAGATTTCCTGAAGTGTATGAGCAGCACCATAAGCTTCTAATGCCCAAACTTCCATTTCACCAAATCTTTGGCCTCCGAATTGAGCTTTACCACCTAGTGGCTGTTGTGTAACCAAAGAGTATGGACCTGTAGATCTAGCATGTATCTTATCATCAACTAAGTGAGCAAGTTTTAATATATACATTATTCCAACAGTAACTTCATTATCAAACTCATCTCCGGTTCTACCATCTCTAAGTTTTGTCTTTCCATTTCTGTTGTATCCTGCTTGTTCTAAACAATCTTCTATATCAGTTTCAGTAGCACCATCAAATACAGGAGTTGATATATGCCAACCTAATCTAGAAGCAGCCCATCCTAAATGAACTTCTAATACCTGACCTATATTCATACGAGAAGGAACTCCTAGTGGGTTCAAGCAGATCTGAAGTGGTCTTCCATCTGGTAAGAATGGCATATCTTCTTCAGGTAATACTCTAGAGATAACCCCCTTATTACCATGTCTACCAGCCATCTTGTCACCAACAGATATCTTTCTCTTTTGAGCGATATAACATCTTACAAGTTCATTTACTCCTGGAGGTAATTCATCTCCATTTTCTCTTGTAAAGACTTTAACGTCTACTATTATACCAGCTTCTCCATGAGGAACTCTTAAAGAAGTATCTCTAACTTCTCTTGCTTTTTCACCGAATATAGCTCTAAGTAATCTTTCTTCAGCAGTAAGTTCAGTTTCACCCTTAGGCGTAACTTTACCAACAAGAATATCGCCTGATCTAACTTCAGCACCAATTCTTATTATTCCTCTGTCATCAAGATCTTTTAAAGCATCTTCTCCTACGTTTGGTATATCTCTAGTTATTTCTTCAGGTCCTAGCTTAGTATCTCTAGCTTCACACTCATATTCTTCTATATGAATCGAAGTAAACACATCTTCTCTTACTAGTTCTTCAGAAATAAGCATAGCATCTTCATAGTTATATCCTTCCCAAGTTATGAAACCAATTCTTATATTTTTTCCTAGAGCTATTTCTCCAAGGTCTGTTGAAGGTCCATCTGCTAATACTTGATTCTTAGCTATCTTCTCTCCCTTTGAGATTATAGGTCTTTGATTTATACAAGTACCTTGGTTACTTCTCTTAAACTTAAGAAGTCTATAAGTATCTATTCCACCATCAGAATCTCTCTTGATTCTAATTTCATTTGCACTTACGTATATAGCTTCACCAGCGTTTCTAGCCTTAGGAAGAACTCCTGAGTCTACTGCCGCTTTAAATTCAATCCCCGTACCAACTACAGGAGCTGCAGGTTTTAAAAGTGGAACCGCCTGACGTTGCATGTTTGATCCCATAAGTGCTCTTGAAGCATCATCATTTTCTAAGAATGGTATCATTGCAGTAGCAACTGAAACTATCTGTCTTGCAGAAACATCTACTAAATCAACTTCTTCTCTAGGGACAACTAAAACTTCTCCCTTTTCTCTTACTGTTACTCTCTTATCAACAAAGTTACCTTCTGCATCTATTGGTTCCTTTGCTTGAGCAACTAGATATTGATCTTCTTCATCTGCTGTGAAATATCTTATTTCGTCTGTAGCTTTTCCTGTTTCCTTGTCTACAACTCTATAAGGAGTTTCTATAAATCCGTACTCATTAACTCTTGCAAATGTAGCAAGTGAGTTTATAAGACCTATATTTGGTCCTTCTGGAGTTTCTATAGGACACATTCTACCGTAATGAGAATGATGAACGTCTCTTACTTCAAATCCTGCTCTTTCTCTTGAAAGACCTCCTGGTCCAAGAGCTGAAAGTCTTCTCTTATGAGTTAACTCAGAAAGAGGATTTGTCTGATCCATGAATTGTGAAAGCTGTGAACTACCAAAGAACTCTTTAATAGCCGCTGCTACAGGTCTTATATTTATTAATCCACCTGGAGTTAAGCCTTCTTGATCTTGTATAGTCATTCTTTCTTTTACTACTCTTTCCATTCTTGAAAGACCAATTCTAAATTGGTTTTGTAGTAATTCACCAACAGATCTAAGTCTTCTATTTCCTAAGTGGTCTATGTCATCAACATATCCTACACCCCAAGCTAAGCCAAGTTCATAGCTTATTGTAGCAAATATATCATCTCTTACAATATGCTTAGGTATAAGTTTATTTATGTTTTTCTTTATAGCTGTCTTTATAGACTCTTCATCTGAGTAGTTATCTTTAATTTCTTTTAAAGTTGGGTAATGAACTAATTCTCTAATATTCAAATCATCAGTGTTAAAGTTGAATTGTTTATGTATGTTAACAAAGTGATTACCTATTACTCTAATTACTTTATCATCAACAATAATATCAACTGAATTGATTCCTGAATCTTGAATTTCTTCTGCCTTAGCTCTTGATATCTTTTCACCCTTTGAAACTAAAACTTCACCAGTTTCAGGATTAACAATATCAGTAGCTGCAATTTGATTTGCAACTCTTAAGTTAATTGCTAATTTTTTGTTAAACTTGTATCTACCTACTCTTGATAAATCATATCTCTTTGCATCAAAGAACAATGAATCTATAAGTGACACTGCACTATCAACAGTTGGTGGTTCGCCTGGTCTTAGTCTCTTATATATTTCTAGTAAAGCTTCTTCTTTTGTCTTAGTATTATCTTTTTCAATACTAGCTTTAAATCTTTCGTCTTCGCCAAAGTATTCAACAAGTTCTTGATCACTTCCAAAACCCATAGCTCTTGCTAAAATCGTTATTGGTAATTTTCTTGTCTTATCTATTCTTACATAGATAACATCGTTTGAATCTGTTTCATACTCTAACCAAGCACCTCTGTTTGGTATAACTGTTGAAGAATAAAGTTTTTTACCACTTTTATCAACAGCAAAATTATAGTATACGCCTGGTGATCTTACCAATTGTGAAACTATAACTCTTTCTGCACCATTAATAACAAATGTACCTTGTTCAGTCATCAGTGGGAAATCACCCATGAAAACTTCTTGTTCCTTTATTTCACCAGTTTCTTTATTCTGGAGCCTTACTGCCACCTTTAATGGAGCAGCAAATGTTGCATCTCTTTCTTTACACTCTTCTACAGAGTACTTGATATTATCCCTATCAAGCTTGTAACCTACAAATTCAAGTACAAGATTCCCAGTAAAGTTTCCTATTGGATTTATGTCATCAAATACCTCTTGAAGACCTTCATCTAAAAACCACTGGTATGAATCTAATTGTACCTCAATTAGGTTCGGCATTTCTGCAACATCGTTTACCTTTCCAAAGCTCATTCTAGTTCTTTTTCCATTTTGGACAGGATGTACCATCAACTTTCACCCCTTGTATAAACTAAAATAACCAATAAACATAAAAATGCTATTGGAGTTAATACACTGCATCTAATTATTTTGCCTAAATTTTATAATTTAATTCATAACTTTCCAATTTACATGTAAAAAGTTATATTTCAATGCAATTAAATATACTACCATAACATTGAATAGTTGTCAATTAAATTTATAAAAATATATTATAATGTATTTATGATAACTTTGCAAACAAAATTTACTAATATGGTTTTGTGAATAGAAACTAATTTATTCCCCTATTATAAATTCCTGCTTTTATTAAATTATGAAACTTGACATATAAATACATGTTAATATTTCCATCAAAACTAATCAAATTAAATTTTAGTTAACAAATATAAAAAGAAACCTAGAGTTTTACCCTAGGCTTGCCTAATTAGATATTACTATTTTTTCACTATAAATGCTATACCTTTTTGTCCCGTTACTACAGCTCTGTTAGATGATAAAATCACTTCTTCTTCTTCACTTAAATTAGTAAATATTATAGGAGTAATCGTAGATTTAGTGTTTGCTTTTATATAATCTAAATCTATTTTTAGAAGCGTGTCTCCTTTTTTAACCTTTTGCCCTGGTTCTACTACCAACTCAAATCCTTGCCCCCTTAAATGCACCGTATCTATACCTATATGAATTAAAAGCTCTCTTCCGTTGGTTGCAATCATCGTTAATGCATGTTTAGCTGGGAATATTGATTCTACAACACCATCTACCGGTGAAACTAATACTCCGTCAGTTGGATTTATAGCAAATCCATCACCCATCATTTTTGATGCAAATACGTCATCTGGTACTTCACTTAGATCTAAAAGTTTTCCCGCCATAGGAGCCGCTATACTATCATTACTTGAAACTTCTTTATATTCCACTGGCTTATTAACAACCACCTGTCGCTTAGGTAAAGTCTTAGTTACAGTTCTACCAGCCATTATATCACTTATCTGTGATTTTATTATATCTGACATTGGTCCAAATATAGCCTGAATGTTTTCACCAACCCTCATAACTCCTGCTGCACCTAATTGCTTTAATCTATTACTATCAACCTTATGTATATCATTTACTGTAACCCTCAATCTTGTTATACAAGCATCAATACTCTTAATATTTTCTTTGTTGCCTAATGCAGCAATTATTCCTGCAGCTAGATCATCGTTACCTCCAGCAACCGCAACATTTTCATCTTCAATTTCTCTTCCTGGAGTCTTCAAATCAAATTTTCTTATTACAAATCTGAATCCAAAGTAGTAGATTACTGAGAGTACTAATCCAACCGGTATTACTAACCACCATTGTGTTCTATTAGGTATAACACCAAACAATATGTAATCTATTACTCCACCTGAGAATGTCATGCCTATCTTTACGTTTAATATATTCATTATCATAAATGATAATCCTGCAAATATACAGTGTATACCAAATAATACTGGTGCAACGAACAAAAATGAGAATTCTAACGGCTCTGTTATACCTGTTAGGAATGAAGTTAATGCAGCAGAAAGCATTATGCTTCCAATTACCGCTCTCTTTTCAGGCCTAGCTTCATGATATATTGCTAATGCAGCTGCTGGCAGCCCAAACATCATAAATACAAACTTACCAGTCATAAAAGTACCTGCAGTGAAAGGAACCCCATCCTTTAACTGAGCCATGAATATATTCTGATCACCCATTACTAACTGTCCAGCTTTATTGGTATATTCACCAAACTGATACCAGAACGGATTATAAAATATGTGATGTAAGCCAAATGGTATTAATGCTCTTTCAATTACTCCAAATACAAATGCTGCCAACGTTTTGTTTGTGTCGATCATTCCACTTGAAAACGCAAATAAACCATGTTGTATAGGAGGCCATATTAAAGTCATAAGAAGTCCTATTACTACTGCAATTGCTGCAGTTACTATCGGTACAAATCTTTTTCCTGCAAAGAAACCTAAATACGATGGCAATTCAATCCTATAATATCTTTTATATAATACAGATGCTACTATGCCTATAATTATTCCACCAAAAACTCCTGTTTGAAGTGTTGGTACACCTAATACATTTGCATACATCGGATCCTTTAGCATGTCTGCGTTGACACCAAGGAAGGTTCCCATCGTTGTATTCATTATAAGAAAACCCACTATTGCAGCTAATCCCGCAACACCTTCACCATCACTTAATCCAACAGCAACACCAACCGCGAATAAAAGTGCAAGGTTGCCGAAAACTACACTACCTGAATTCTCCATTACAGAGGCTAAAAGCTGGAACCAATGCGCATTTAATGCTGGAACCTTGTCTAAGAATGAAGGATTTCTAAACATATTACCAAAAGCAAGTAATATACCTGCTGCTGGGAGAAGTGCTACAGGAAGCATAAGCGCTTTACCTACAGGCTGTAAAACCCCAAAAATCTTTTTCATTTTTTCTCCTTTTATATTTGTTATATTTGCATCACTTGTCTATACTATTTTTCAATATATTTTCTTAATTAAAAAGCCGTATCTATGGCAACATGAAGAGAAATAATCTATATAATAAAAGACCCAAATCTATTGCAAACCGATCTCTAAAACGATGTAAATCGAATTAGATCTTGCAATAAACTTGGATCTGCTTGCATACTCAGTAACAATCATGTTATTTAATTTTAGCCTTTATTACATTTATCACTCTATGTATATGTAAGCTTAGGTATACTAGCTCATCTTCAATAACATCATAGTTATATTTACTTTTTATAAAAGCTTTAATCTTTAATGAACAGTCATAAGCATCTCTATATTTAATTTTAATTATATCTATAAATTCACTGTCTGTTTTTTCAGTATTTTCGGCAGTAATTACTCTTTTGGCGAAAAACTTTAAGTGAGTTAATAGTCTATCATAATTTAAATCATCCTCTATAAATTCTGTAGAAAAATGATATCTAATTATATTTAGAACATCTCTTACAACATTAGTTAATATATATGATTCGCCTATATTATCAGTATAACTAGCATTTACTATATGAAGCGAAATGAAACCTGCCTCATCTAAAGGTAATGAAACATTAAGTTTCTCATTTATATACCCTACTGCCCATTGTCCAATTTTAAACTCTTCTCTATGTACTCTTTTTATTTCCACTAACAAGTTATTTTGAACCATTATATCGTTTGCAAGTCGCTTTATAGAAAAAGCTATGTGATCGGACAATGCAACATAAATGTGATTATCTAACGTCCTGTTTAATCGCTCTTCAGCTTCTTTTACTATATCTCCAGTTATCTGTATAATCTCCATAGGAATTTCTTCTATCAACTTTTTAAACTTATCGCTGTCATTAGGATTATCCATTATAAATATCTTCTCAATTTTATCATCCTCAATTTCTTGCCCTACTTTTTTCTTAAAAGCTAATCCGCTCCCCATGAGAATCTTTTCTCGTCTTGTCTTGGGATCTACAGTAATCACAACATTGTTATTCAATATTTTTTCAATGATCATAGATTAACCCACTTCCATCTCAACTTATTTAACAGCTAAATTAATAAAATACCCAAATCAAAATTAACTATAATATTTTAATAGTTTACTTTAATTTAGGTATTGCCTGCTTATCAGTAACAATCCTTATATATAACTATACCATCTTAATCAAAATATCATTTAACGCTTTTCTTGTCAATGTATCTTTATTGCTTCATATATAAAAATTCCCAATAATCTTTACCTTCTATTTAAATTGTTATATTAAATGATAAAGACACCGCTTTAAGCAGTGTCTTATCTTAAAAGACTACTTTACTTCTACAGTAGCTCCAACTTCTGATAACTTAGCTTTCATAGCTTCAGCATCTTCCTTTGAAACGCCTTCTTTAAGAGTCTTAGGAGCTCCGTCAACTATTTCCTTAGCTTCCTTTAATCCAAGACCAGTTATTTCTCTAACTGCCTTTATAACCTTTATCTTTTCTGAACCAGCGCTAGCTAATACTACGTCGAATTCAGTCTTTTCTTCTGCAGCAGCAGCAGCTGGAGCACCAGCAGCAGCAACAGGAGCAGCAGCACTAACTCCAAATTCTTCTTCGCAAGCCTTTACTAAGTCGTTTAATTCTAAAACAGTCATATTCTTTATAGCTTCAATGATTTGTTCTTTATTCATTATTCGCACCTCCGAAATTTTTCAGTTAATTTTATAGTTTAGTTTTTTAAAGACTATTCAGCAGATTCTGCTTCTTTCTTGTCTTTTATAGCACTTAATAAGTAAGCAAGGTTTGATATTGGAGCCTTGAAGCTTCCAAGAAGTTTTGCAATAAGAACTTCTTTTGATGGTATTGATGCAAGTTGGTTAACCTTATCTTGATCAAATATTTGTCCATCAACTATACCAGCCTTAAGCTCTAGTTTCTTATGAGTTTTAGCGAAATCAGCTAAAATTCTTGCTGGAGCTGTAACATCTTCGTATCCGAATGCTATTGAAACTGGTCCTTCTAAGTATTGAACTATACCTTCGTGTCCAAGTTCTTTAGCAGCTAATGTTACCATAGTGTTTTTATAAACCTTATATTCTACACCAGCTTCTCTTAATACTTTTCTTAATTCAGTATCTTCTTCAACTGTTAGACCTTGATAGTCTGCAAGAATAACTGATTGAGCTTTTTCTAACTTTTCTTTAATTTCAGCAACTTTTGCTTCTTTTAATTCTCTATTCTTGTTCATTACTGTGTGTCCACCTCCTCACAGTCTAAAACTGCTTTATATAAATAAGAAAGGTCTTTCCGTAGATACGAAAAGACCATTACAAACTTGTATTGGAACCCTCGGCAGGTTGTTTTACGTTATGCTTACGCACCCACTGTCTACGGAAATATTATTCTCTTTTAACAACAAAAATTATTATACTAGATTAATATCGTTAAGTCAATACTATTCTAAAACTTTTGTTGGGTTAACCTTAACTCCAGGTCCCATTGTAGCTGAAAGTGATACTGATTTAACGTATTGTCCTTTTGCAGCTGCTGGCTTAGCTTTTATAACAGCTTCCATTAAAGTATGGAAATTATCTGCTAACTTTTCTACGCCGAATGAAGCCTTTCCTATTGGACAGTGAACTATAGCAGTTTTATCAACTCTATATTCTACTTTACCAGCTTTAATATCAGCTATAGCTTTAGCAACATCAAATGTTACTGTACCTGACTTAGGGTTTGGCATTAATCCCTTAGGTCCTAAAACTCTACCTAATCTACCAACAACACCCATCATATCTGGAGTAGCTACAACTACATCATAATCGAACCAGTTTTCGCCTTGGATCTTTGAAACTAATTCTTCAGCTCCAACGAAATCTGCTCCTGCAGCTTCTGCTTCTTTAGCTTTATCGCCTTTAGCAAAAACTAATACTTTAACAGTCTTACCAGTTCCGTGTGGAAGAACAACAGCTCCTCTAACTTGTTGGTCAGCGTGTCTAGGGTCAACCCCTAATCTTACATGTATTTCTATAGTTTCATCAAATTTAGCTTTAGCTGTCTTTATTGATAATTCTAAAGCTTCTGCTGGTGAATATAATGCGCTCTTATCAACTAACTTCGCGCTTTCTACGTACTTCTTACCCATTTATATAAGCCTCCTTTGTGGTATTAACGGTAAGTACCTCCCACCGATTAAGTGAATATTATTCTTCTACAACTACGCCCATGCTTCTAGCAGTACCTGCTATCATGCTCATAGCAGCTTCTACTGATGCAGCGTTTAAGTCTGGCATCTTCAATTCAGCTATTTTTCTAACTTGTTCTTTTGTTATCTTACCAACTTTAGTTCTGTTTGGTACTCCTGAACCGCTTTCTAATCCTAGCTCCTTCTTTATAAGAACGGCAGCTGGAGGAGTTTTAAGAATGAAGCTGAAAGATCTATCTTGATATACAGTAATAACAACTGGTATTATAAGACCAGCTTTATCAGCTGTTTTTGCATTGAATTCTTTACAGAATCCCATAATGTTTACACCGTGTTGTCCTAAAGCTGGACCAACTGGTGGTGCTGGTGTTGCCTTTCCTGCAGGAAGTTGTAATTTAATCATTCCTGTTACTTTCTTAGCCATGAGTTATTCCTCCTATACTGTGGTAATTTCGGACATACGCCCTCCCACTTGATTAAGACGTTAGTCTGATTGTTAATCTAATTTTTCAACTTGATGGAAATCTAGTTCAGCAAGAGTCTCTCTGCCAAACATATCAACCAAGGCCTTAACCTTGTGCTTTTCCGGATTTATTTCTTGAATAGTCGCCATAAAATCTTTTAAAGGACCAGAAACAATCCTAATTGACTCTCCTACCTCTAAGTTAATCTCTATTGGAGCTTCATTCACTCCCATAGATTCTACCTCTTCATCGGTAAGTGGCACTGGTTTTGATCCAGGTCCAACGAATCCTGTAACTCCTCTAGTATTTCTAACTACATACCATGAGTCATCAGTCATCATCATTTTCACTAACACATATCCTGGGAACTTCTTCTTCTGAGTTACTTTTTGCTTACCATCTTTTTCTTCAATTACTTCTTCCATCGGTACTTGAACGTCTTGGATGAATGATTGAAGATTTCTGTTTTCAATGGCTTTTTCAAGGTTAGCTTTAACCTTATTCTCATAGCCAGAATATGTGTGTACTACGTACCATCTAGCTCTTTCACTCATAATTTATCAGATGGATATAAATCCATCCAACCTCCCTCTTATTTCTTAAGTTTAAAAAGTAAATCAAAGAGGTTTTGTAATATGAAGTCTACTCCGCCAACTAGTACCATATATACTAGAGCGAAAATCACTACTGCTATAAACGCCTTCTTTAATTCGTCTTTGGATGGCCAAGTTATTCTACTAACTTCAGCCTTAACCTCTCTTAAAAACTTAAATAAGCCAGCTTCTTTTTTAGCTTCAGCCTGTTTAACCTTCCCATTTACAGCCATAAATTCACATCCTTAAACAAAGTGTGTAAAATTTAATTACTTTGTCTCTCTATGAAGAGTATGCTTCTTGCAGAACTTGCAGTATTTCTTCATTTCTAATCTATCTGGGTCATTCTTCTTGTTCTTCATTGAATTATAGTTTCTTTGCTTACATTCTGTGCATGCTAAAGTTACTTTCACTCTCATGATCTGCACCTCCAGTCAAATAAATAATGGGCATAAAAAAATAAACTCTTTTTTTATAATGAGTTTGTTACTCAATTAACTTATCATAAATAGCGTATCATGTCAAGAAATCATGATTATTTAAAGGACTAGGTTATTTAACCCAGCCCTCACATAAGATGATCTTAACCGATAATGCTAGTAACAACACCTGAACCTACAGTTCTTCCACCTTCTCTTATAGCGAATCTTAATCCTTCATCCATCGCTACTTGAGTGATTAATTCAACGTTCATGTCGATGTGGTCTCCTGGCATAACCATTTCCATTCCTTCTGGTAACTTGATTGATCCTGTTACGTCAGTTGTTCTGAAATAGAATTGTGGTCTGTATCCATCGAAGAATGGTGTATGTCTTCCGCCTTCTTCTTTCTTAAGTACGTATACTTGACCTACGAACTTGTTGTGTGGGTTTACTGATCCAGTTTTTGCTAATACTTGACCTCTTTCGATGTCTGTTCTTTGAACACCTCTTAAAAGAGCTCCTATATTATCTCCTGCTTGTGCTTCATCTAGTAACTTTCTGAACATTTCTATTCCTGTTACTACTGTCTTTCTTCTTTCTTCTGATAAACCGATTATTTCTACTTCTTCACCTACATGTAGTATTCCCTTTTCAACTCTTCCTGTTGCAACTGTTCCTCTACCTGTGATTGTGAATACATCTTCTATTGGCATTAAGAATGGCTTATCTGTTGCTCTTTCTGGTGTTGGGATATAGCTATCTACTGCATCCATTAACTCACCTATGCAAGCTGTTGCTTCTGGGTCAGTTGGGTTTTCTAATGCTTTTAATGCTGATCCCTTTATTACTGGAATGTCGTCTCCTGGGAAGTTGTATTCGCTTAATAGTTCTCTAACTTCCATTTCAACTAATTCTAATAATTCTTCGTCGTCAACCATATCTGCTTTATTTAAGAATACTACTATATAGTCAACACCAACTCTTGATGCTAGTAGTATATGTTCTCTTGTTTGTGGCATTGGGCCATCTGCTGCTGATACAACTAATATAGCTCCATCCATTTGTGCTGCTCCTGTTATCATGTTCTTAACATAGTCAGCATGTCCTGGACAGTCAACGTGAGCATAGTGTCTGTTTTCTGTTTGGTACTCAACGTGTGCTGTATTGATTGTGATTCCTCTTTCTTTTTCTTCTGGTGCCTTATCTATTTCGTCATACTTAAATGCTTCTGCAAATCCCTTGTTTGCTAATACTGATGTGATTGCAGCTGTTAATGTTGTCTTACCGTGGTCTACGTGTCCTATTGTTCCGATATTTACGTGTGGCTTATTTCTTTCAAATTTAGACTTTGCCATTGTGTGTTCCTCCTTTTTTAATTTGATAAACTTTGCCTAGCGTTTTGTAAATTCCAAAAAATGGAGCTCACGAACGGGATTGAACCGTCGACCTCCACCTTACCAAGGTGACGCTCTACCGACTGAGCTACGTGAGCAGTTTTATATAATATAATTGATATATAACATATACCAATTATAAAGTTTACTACCATTAATTTTTTTTGTCAATATTTTTTGTATTTTGTATTATTTAATATTTAAACATTTTTCTAACTTTCTTTTTACTCTTTGCAGTGCGTTATCTATGGACTTAGCCTGCCTATCCAAATCACAAGCAATTTCTTGATATGACTTGCCGTCTAAATAAGACATAAGCACCTCCATCTCAAGATCCGAAAGCACTCTTCCCATCTCTTTTTCAATATGAGTCATTTCTTCCTTGCTTATTATAAGTTCTTCTGGGTCTGTTATCTTAAGCCCAGCCAGTACATCAAGCAATGTTCTGTCAGATTCTTCATCATATATAGGTTTGTTAAGGGAAACATAAGTATTTAGAGGAATATGTTTTTGCCTTGTTGCAGTTTTTATTGCTGTAATTATCTGCCTAGTGACACATAATTCAGCAAACGCCTTAAATGAGGTAAGCTTTTCAGGATTAAAATCCCTAATAGATTTATACAAACCTATCATACCTTCTTGATAAATATCTTCTTTGTCAGCTCCAATAAGAAAATACGACTTAGCCTTTGTCTTGACAAAGTTTTCATATTTATTTATAAGATACTCCTGTGCATTAGTATTACCCTTTTTGGCTCTAATTACTACTTCTTCGTCAGAAATTTCTTTAAACTCCCCAAAGCTATTATCTCTACCTCTCGTCTCCACACTATCCCCCCTTTAACCACTGATGCTACTTAAATAATTATAAATCAGCCAATCTTTCTAAGTCAAGTAAAATCAACGACTCCTGCGTATTTTCTCAAGTTCTTCCAGTATTTTTTTATCAATACTATCTTCTAGTAAGTTTTTTTGCTTTAGTTTACTTTTTTCCGTCTTTTTTCTTATCTTATCCTCTATAGATAAAACTTCATTATAAAACTCTAAGGAAGACATCCTTACAGCACCTCTTTGAAAAATAGTTTGTTGTTCTAACCAGTCTGACGTTACAACAAAAACTTCAACTTTTCTACCTATGTTATTTATCATTCTCTCTATGTATCCATCAGCAGTTTCTCCGTCTTTAGTAAAGACCACAGTCACCATCCCAGCTATATCTTTCTTCTCCATATTTCCACCCACTTTGTGAGCATCAAAGACAATAACTATCTTGGAGGATTTATAGCTTCCGTAATTCTGCATAGTATCGATAAGCTGTTGTCTAGCTGACTCGAAACTATAGTCTTTAATCTTATTTAAATTCGGCCAACTGTTTATAACATTATACCCATCAATATATATTATTCTCACAATATCACTCTACTCTATTGAAACTATTTCAAAAGTCTTGATTTTAATATTTCGTACATCATTATTCCACCTGCAACTGAAGCATTCAAAGAGTTTATTTTTCCTACCATAGGTATCTTAACTAATTTATCGCACTTATCTTTTGTAAGCTTAGACATACCTCTTCCTTCACTACCTATAATCAAAGCACATGCACCAGAAAAATCAGTTTCATATGAATATGAATCACCATCTATTTCAGCGCCATAAACCCATACTCCAGCTTCCTTTAATTCATCAATAACTGCATTTATGTTTGTAACCTTTGCAATCATCATATGTTCTATTGCCCCTGCAGCTGATTTGTATACCGTTGGTGTTACTCCGACATTTCTTCTTTTTGGAATAATTATGCCATGCACCCCTGAAAGCTCAGCAGTTCTAACTATGGATCCGAGATTATGAGGATCTTCAAGTTCATCTAATATTACAATAAATGGCTTTTCGCCTTTTTCTTCTGCATATTTTAGTATATCCGCTACTTCTGAATATTTGAATGGAGTTACTATTGCAATTACGCCTTGATGTGCTCCTGTTTCACTAATTGAGTCTAGTTTTTTTCTATCCACTTCTTTAATAACAACTTTTTTATCTTTAGCCATTGCAATAATCTTATTAATTGAACCTTCCATATTACCGTTAGCAATTAATATTTGCTCTATAGTTGTATCAGACTTTAAAGCTTCGATAACTGCATTTCTACCTACTACTACGTCTTCTCTAATAGGAGCGTCTACTTCTCTTCTATCTTCTCTTGTGTTCCTTTTTACATTTTCATTCTTGACAAACTTATTATTCTTTTTATAATCAGTCTTATTCTCATTTTTGTAATTACTTTTGTTCATTTTTTGAGCCATAAGTGCTTCATCTCCTTAAATCTTGTATTCCTATTTTCCTAAGTATTTTTCCCTTACTTCAACAATTTTGCCGCAAGTCATCTTTCCTTCCGGACAAGCTCCTTTAACGCAATTAGGTCCAGCTTTCTTAAATAGAGTAGGACAGACCTGTTTAACTTCTTCAAGCATCTCATCTGCCATTGCTCTTATTTCCCATTGCGCTCTGTTACAGCATCTATGATGAAAGAAATTCAGTAAGCTTCTTGCATTCATAGTAAAAACAACTTTTGTCTCGCAGGCATTTGGAAATACATACCTTGCATCCTCAATAGCCTTTTTCTCAGCGCTCTTTTCATCTATACCAGAACTTATGTAGTTAGTCTTTAAAATTTCCACTAAAGAATCATAAGCCTCTTGACTTTTTTCCATAGCAGCTATGTATACTTCTTTTGCTTTTTCGTCACTCTCTATACTTGGAGGTATTATATACTCAAATTGATTTAATTTTACATACCTTTGACTTTGTTGAGAGTATGATGCTATTCTATGCCTTACTAACTGATGACTTAAACTTCTAGACACGCCTTCTACTCCAAAAGTAAAAGATACATGTTCTATAGGTGATTCATGTCCTATAGATACAAGCATATTTAAAAACTTATCCGTATTTTCTTCATTCAGATTGTCCATAATAGAATCAATTCCAACTGAACTATAACAAAGTTTAGCTGCTGCTGCAATAACTTTCTCAGCATCAGGGGTATATTGTATTAACTTAACTTTTAAACTCAAACCTTCCACTCCTCTTAATATTATTGCTCATATAAAGAACCTTAAACTAATGTATTAACATTATCATATTATTTTTCAACTTATACAAAGCTTTTTTAGCTATGAATATTTTATAAAAACCCCATCAAAGACTCATACTTACTATATATTTATATAATCTTATATTTTTATAAACATATAATTATATAAATAAAAAATCTTATGAGTATTTAATTTTATAAACATATACATATAAATATTTAAATATCTAAACATCTATATGTATATAATTTTAGTGATTAATTATCTCTATACTTCTGTTTAAAACATAAAGTAACCTTTCTTTATCTGCTATAAGAAATAGATATCCGATTAATGCTTCAAATCCAGTTGCAGCTCTATATTCAATAACATCTGCATTTTTAGGAACTGTTGCCGACTTAGCATTTCTTCCTCTTTTGAAAATATAAAACTCATCTTCACCAAGCTCTGATTCTAAAGCCTTCATAATTTCACTTTGTCCATGAGCCTTTACATACTGAATAGCTTTAACATGAATTTTATGTGCTGATAATTCCTTATTTTCTAGCAATATATAATTTCTTATAAAAGTTTCATAAACCCCATCTCCTACAAATGCTAATTGAAGTGGGTTTAATCTCCTAGCTTCTTCTTTTGTTAACTTTTTAAAAAGTAAATCTTCTAACATGTAATCTCCTTAAAATTATGCTTTCCTAAAGCGCATTATTTTTTTGTAGGGTCATATCCAATAGCTCTAAATATTTGATCAAAAAGATCATGAGCTACCGGTGCTGCTATTTCTCCCCCCATATGTTCAATTCCTTCAGGTGAATCTATTGTAACTAGAAGGCTTATTTTAGGGTTATTATATGGAGCCCCTCCAATAAACGAAGCAACTACATCTTTTCCATATCCTTTGCCACCAATATTTGCTTTCTGAGCAGTTCCAGTTTTACCTGCTACTCCATAACCTTCAATGTAAGCAAGCTTACCAGAGCCCTTAGATACAGTTTCTTCTAAGAATCCAGCAACTGTGTTAGCAGTTTTTTGACTTATTACTTGCCTGCTATTCTTTTCTTCATAGGTAGCAACTACCTTTCTATTACCGTCTGCATCTACTTGTGATAAGTTCTTCATGAAGTGAGGAGTTGTATATACTCCATTGTTAAATACAGCATTTATAGCTCCTATAAGCTGTACCATAGATGCCGCATCAGTTTGACCAAAAGAAATTGTAGCCAAATCTACATTACTCATAGTTGATGTAGATTTTACTATACCTGCTGCTTCTCCTGGGAAGTCTATACCAGTTTGCTTTCCGAATCCGAATTTTTCTATATAGCTATTCATTTTTTCTTTACCTAGTCTTTTACCCAATTCTATAAAACCTGGATTACAAGAATTTTTTAATAAGTCTACTAGATTTTCAGCTCCATGCCCTCCATCTTTCCAACAATTTATCCTTACCCCATCAACAATAACATATCCCTTATCATAAAACTGATCGTCTCTATAAGTAAGATTTTCTTCTAAAGCAGCTGACATAGTTACCAATTTAAAAGTTGAACCGGGTTCATATACATCATTTACAGCCTTATTCCTCCACAACTCAAAAAGGGCATTGTTATCCGTGATTCCTTTTTTAGGATCATTTGGATTAAAATCAGGCTTATTTACCATTGCTAATATTTCACCAGTTTTCGGATCAGTGACTAGTATATTTACACCTTTAGCCTTAGTAGATTCCATTGTCTTTTCCGCTATTTTTTCGCAAATATATTGAATTCTCGAGTCTATACTTGTAGTTAAATCTTTACCGTTCACAGGTTGAGTATATATTTGATTAGAATATGGTAAGTCTCTAGATTTTCTATCAACCTGGCTTATGCTAACTCCAGGAACTCCTGTAAGATCCTTATTATAGTACTGTTCTAAGCCAAATAGACCTTTTCCATCTAGATCTACTCCACCTAATACCTGAGCAAGAAAGTTATTGTTAGGATAGTATCTATTAGTATCATTTTCAATGATCACAAAATTATAGCTATTTTTATCTCTTAATTCCTTTATTTTATCTATTTGGCTCTTTTCTATTTTTCTAGCAAGAGGCAAACCTCTTGGATAAACCCCTTGATCATTTGTTTTTTCCATAAATTCTTCAACTTCTTTTTTATCTTTTCCTAAAATATCTGCAAATTTATCTGCTATATCCTTCACTATTTCTTGAGGCTTATCTCCAGTTTTTCTACTTTTAGTATCCGCATAATTATGAACCTCAAGCAAGTCCAAACTCAATTTATAAACATCACCACTAACTGCGAGCTGTTGACCATTTGTATCTAGTATACTCCCTCTCTTAGGCATAATTGTCTGTTGATACGAAGACTGTGATTCAGCTTTAGCTACAAGAAAGTTTTTTCTGACAATCATCAAAAATCCCAATCTAAAAAATAATGCAGCAAATAAGAATGTTATAATCCCTATAACTACAAAGGACCTTTTAGTACTATTAATAAATTTTCTTTGCTTCATAAAAAACCTCCTCAGCTTGTACATATATATCTTAACCTATATACTACTCATTCCTAATAAATTTTATTCCTATTCTATTTTAAATCATATTATAAGATTTTTATATAAAAATTTAAAGAGTAGCATAAGCTACTCTAATAAAATTAAAAATTTCTTCAAATTTATTTCCTAATTTGCCCATCTCCGTAAATCAAATACTTATACGAAGTTAATTCTTTTAATCCCATAGGTCCTCTTGCATGAAGCTTTTGAGTTGATATACCTATTTCTGCCCCAAAACCAAACTCTCCTCCATCTGTAAATCTAGTAGAAGCATTTACATAAACTGCAGCTGCATCTACTTCTTTTAAGAACTTTTGAGAATTTGTGTAGTTCTCGGTTACTATAGCTTCTGAATGTTTCGTTCCATACTTATATATATGTTCTAACGCTTCATCAATATCTGTAACAACCTTAACTGCTAATATTAGCTCAAGATACTCCGTAGCCCAATCTTCATCTGTCGCTTCTTCGCATTGGATAAACCTTCTAGTTTCTTCACAACCTCTTAATTGAACCTTTTTTTCTTCAAGCTCTTTTTTAAGTTCTCCAAGTATATTTTCCGCAATATTCTTATGGATTAATATAGTCTCTATAGCATTACATACTCCTGGTCTATGAGTCTTAGCATTAACTATAATTTCAATAGCCTTCTTAACATCAGCACTTTCATCTACAAATACATGGCAATTACCAACTCCAGTTTCTATTACAGGAACTGTGGCATTTTCAACTACCTTCCTTATTAGGTTAGCACCACCTCTAGGAATAAGAACATCAATGCATTCATTGAATTTAAGCATTATATCAACTATTTCTCTGTCAGTTATATCAACAAAGGTTACAGCTCCATTTGGAAGTCCACTTTCTGTTGCAGCCTTAGATATAATTCCCGAAATTACTATATTAGAATTTATTGCTTCAGAACCACCTCTAAGGATACAGCTATTTCCGCTCTTTATACATAATGCTGCCGCGTCAATAGTAACATTAGGCCTAGCTTCGTATATTATACCTACAACACCTAATGGGACTCTTATCTTAGAAATCTTAAGTTCATTATAAGTTTTAAATCCTTCAATAACTTCTCCTATAGGATCATTAAGTCCTGCTACTTGTTCCACGGCTGAAGCCATAGCTTCTATTCTTTTTTCATCCAGAAGCAATCTATCTAATATAGCTTTAGATAAACCTTTGTTTCTACCATTTTCTATATCCTTAGCATTCTCTGATATTATGATATTTGTGTTTTCTCTAATAGCTTTTGCTATATTTAAAAGAGCTTGATTCTTAACTTCTGTCGTAACATTAGCCATACGTCTTGAAGCTTCTTTTGCTAGTAATCCTTTTTGCATCATATATGCTTTATAATCCATCTTTGTTACCTCCCCAACTTTTAAAATATAACCATATTATTTATATGAATGATTTCATCATAATGCTTGTAGCCTAGTATTTCTTCTATCTTTTTCGTTTCTACTCCGATTATAGAACTTAGATCTTTTGAGTTATAGCTAGATATTCCGTGCCCTATCCTATTCCCGTCGACGCCTAATATACTTACTACATCCCCTTCATCGAATTTACCTTCAATAGATACTATACCTTTTGGCAACAGACTTTTATGATTTTTTAGAGCCTTTTCAGCTCCCAGATCAACTATTATACTAGCTTTTGGAGCTGCCTCGTATGCTAACCAATGTTGTCTTCCTTTCATAGGTTTAACTTTACCTTGAAAATAAGTTCCAACATTTTCACCATTTACAGCTCTTATTATGCTATCATTTGATGCACCATTACATATTATCATTGATACACCAGATGAGCAGCAAATCTTAGCTGCATGAAGTTTTGTTATCATCCCTCCCGTACCAAGCTTTGATCCTGCACCACCTGCATATCCTTCAATTTCTTTGGTTATAGTCTCAACATAATCTATGATTTTAGCATCTTTATTTTCTTTTGGGTTGCTATCATATAATCCATCTATATCTGAAAGTATAATTAACAAATCTGCATCTACAAATGAAGACACCATAGCCGAAAGACTATCATTATCACCAAACTTTATCTCATCAACCACAAGAGCATCATTTTCATTAACTATTGGTATTGCCCCTATATCTAACAAAGTAAAGAAAGTGTTTCTTCCATTTAGATATCTTTTTCTATCTCTTATGTCTTCTCTAGTCATGAGAATCTGAGCCGAAACCTTATTATATTCTGAAAAAAGTTTCTGATACATGTGAATAAGAGTTACCTGACCCACAGCAGCACATGCTTGCTTCTCTGGTATAGTTTTTGGTCTTTCCTTATATCCCAAAGCACTAGCCCCTGTCCCAATAGCACCAGAAGTAACTAATATAACTTCAAGACCTCTGTTATGTAAGTCTGATATTTGCCTAACTATATTCTCCATCTTAACTAAATTAAGATTTCCATTTGCATAAGTAAGAGTTGAGGTTCCTACTTTTATTACTACTTTTTTTATATTTTCTAGATTTCTCAACCTTTTTTCCCCCTTCAAGACTTATAGCTTATTGCTAAATTTAAAACACTTTCCTGTATAGTAAAAAGACTCGTGGCAAAGAAACACCATTTATGCTCTTCAATGCCACAAGTCTAAAATAACCAAAACAATTCACTAAAAGGCTAGATCTTTTTCCATCTTACTCCTTGAGGTGTATCCTCAAGAACAATACCTCTATCTTTTAGCTCATCTCTAATCTTATCTGCTAATGCCCAGTCCCTATCTTTTCTAGCCTGTTGTCTTTGTTCAACTAACTGTTCTATCTCATCCTCTAGAGAAACCTTAGTTGATCTTTGTAGAATTCCTAAAGGTCCACCAAGTTCTCTTATAAGCTCTAACGCTTTAACTATAACTTCCTTGGAAGAGCTTATTGAAATATTTGTATTAATATCCTTTATTAAATCAAAGATAGCTGTAATAGCATCTGCAGTATTAAAATCATCATCCATTCTTTCAATATATTTCTCTCTATGTTTTCCTAGAGAAGTTAAATAACTTTTCTCTTCATCAGTAGCAGCTTCCACTTTAACTTCTTCAAGTAGATTTTCTAAATTTGCTATGGCATTATAAATTCTATCTACTGATGCCTTAGCAGATTCTAATAGCTCCTCACTAAAGTTAAGTTGTTGTCTATAATGAGCTGATAGCATTAAAAATCTTATTACATCAGCATCATATCTTTCTAATATCTCTCTTGCTGTAAAAAAGTTATTTAATGATTTAGACATTTTTTGATTGTTTATATTTACAAAAGCACTATGCATCCAATAGTTTGCAAAAGGCTTTCCTGTAAGAGCTTCACTTTGAGCTATTTCATTTTCGTGATGTGGGAATACTAAATCAGATCCACCTGCATGAATATCTATTGTCTCACCAAGTATATCCTTAGCCATGCAAGAACATTCTATATGCCACCCTGGTCTTCCTAGTCCCCACGGACTTTCCCACCCAGGCTCACCTGGTTTTTGAGATTTCCATACGGCAAAATCCATAGGATCTTGCTTTCTTTCATCTACATTTATTCTTGCTCCAGCCTGTAAGTCTTCTATATTCTGCCCTGATAACTTTCCATAGTGAGAGAACTTTTTAGTGGAGAAATACACATCTCCATTAACCTCATATGCGTATCCTTTATCAACAAGACTTTTCACAAATCCTACTATTTCATCCATGTATTCAGTTGCTCTAGGGTTTACTGTAGCTCTCTCTATATTAAGAGAATCTGCATCATGATAATATTCATCTATATATCTATCCCCTAGCTCTTTAACTGTTGTTCCTTCTTCATTAGCTTTATTGATCATCTTGTCATCAATATCTGTAAAATTTTGAACAAAATTCACATCAAAGCCTCTATATTCGAAATATCTTCTTATAGTATCAAACACTATAAAAGTTCTTCCGTTTCCTATATGAAAAAAATTATATACAGTCGGTCCACAAACGTACATCCTCACCTTATTTTGTTCAATGGGGATAAATTCTTCTTTTTTATTTGTTAGAGTATTATATATTTTCATCATTAACAACCCTCCCTTTGTGAATTAATTTTATATATCCATTATATTCTTATATATATAAGCCAGCTTCATCAAACTGTTTTTTTACTGTATTATATACATCATCTATATTTATTACATCAATATCTTGAGAATTTCTTAGCTTAAATTCTACTTGACTTTCAGTAATTTTTTTACCTACTGTTATTCTCATTGGTATTCCCATAAGGTCAGCATCCTTAAACTTAACCCCAGCTCTTTCATTTCTATCATCTAGAATTACATCAACGCCTCTTTTTCTAAGAGATTCATAAAGTTCAGTAGCAACCTTCACTTGAGCTTCATCCTTTATATTTACAATAACTACTGCTACTTGATATGGCGCTACAGAAAGTGGCCATACTATACCATTTTCGTCATGATGCTGCTCTATTATAGACGCCATTGTTCTTGTTATTCCTATACCATAACAGCCCATTATAAATGGTTTTTGTTCTCCATTCTCATCGATAAAGTTTGCATTCATAGAAACTGAATATTTTGTTCCAAGCTTAAATATGTGTCCTACTTCAGTTCCTCTAGATATAGTAATTGTCCCTCCACAGTGTGGACATTTTTCGCCTTCAGTTATGTTTCTAAAGTCTCCAACAGTTCCTTCAAAGTCTCTTCCATAGTTTACATTCTCTATATGATAACCAGTTTCATTAGCACCAACTATGAAGTTATACATCCTTGCAACTTCAGTATCAACAAATAAAGCTTCAACCTTAATGCCTATTGGTCCAGCAAATCCAACTTGTGCACCAGTTGCTTTTGCAACAGCTTCATTATCTGCCATTTCTAAATTAGTAACACCACCTAAAGCATTTGCAACCTTTGTTTCGTTTACTTCTCTATCTCCTCTTACCATAACTGCAACTATCTTGCCATCTGCATTGTATATAAGAGTTTTAGCAAACTTTTTTTCTGTAGTATTAAAGAATTTTATAAGTTCTTCTATTGTTCTAGTGTTTGGAGTTTCTATTTTATTAAGCGCCTTTAATTCTTCAACTTCTGCTAGTTCAGGAGTTGGTGCTGCCTTTTCAATATTAGCTGCATAATCGCAAGAACTGCAGAATACAATATCATCTTCTCCAACTTCAGATTTAACCATAAATTCTGCTGAGTTTGATCCTCCAATAGCACCTGAGTCAGCTTCAACGCATTTTGCATCTAATCCACATCTGTTAAATATGTTCACATAAGCCTTATTCATCTTGTTGTAAGATATATCAAGACCTGCTTCATCTTTATCAAAGCTATAAGCATCTTTCATTATGAATTCTCTAGATCTCATTACCCCGAACCTTGGTCTTCTTTCATCTCTGTATTTAGTTTGTATTTGATAAAGATTTACTGGTAATTGCTTATATGATTTTATTTCATTTCTAGCTATATCTGTGAATACTTCTTCATGAGTTGGCCCAAGACAGAAATCTCTTTCGTTTCTATCTTTCAGTCTAAACATCTCTGCGCCGTAAGCATCCCATCTTCCTGATTCTTTCCATAATTCTGCTGGAATCATAGCTGAAGCCAAAAACTCTTGCGCTCCTGCATTATCCATTTCTTCTCTAACAACATCTTCTATTTTTTTTAGTACTTTAAGTCCAAGTGGCATATAATTATAAATACCTGATGCCATCTTTCTCATCATACCTGCTCTTAACATAAGCTTATGGCTATCTATTTCAGCTTCTGCAGGTACTTCCCTTAGTGTAGAAACTAACATGTTTGACATTTTCATTTGCATATCCTCCTCTATCTTTAAAGCAATTATAAAATTACATACTTTTGATTTAAATAAAAAGTGGTTAATATAACCTTACTTTCATTTGCGTTTCTATCCATATTGTTTTTAAAAAAGAATAAAAAAAGTCCACCCTATGCTTAGGGCGAACTTATATCGCGGTACCACCTAAATTTGTACTCAACTAATAATAACGGTATTAGACCGATAGTTTTTACCTACAACTCAGAAGCAGGTTCAAAGCAGGCGAAAATCTTTCAGCCAAGGATTCTCTCTCTGTAAGGTTGCTCTTACTATTCTTCTTCAATGCTTTTCAATATTAAATTTGATTAATTTATTATAACTTCTAAAAAAAAGCATGTCAATATATGAAATTTTCACTTAACTTATTCTAACACATTTCATATATTTACTGAACACTTATACCTCTTTTACAAAGTTTTCTGCTAAAATCAAATCTTCTGGAGTAGTTATCTTTATATTCTTATAGCTACCTTCATATAAAAACACTTTGCCATGATATAGTTCAAAAGCCATAGTATCGTCTGTTACTGATATATTATTTCTTTTTATTTTTTCATGGCATTGTCTTATATCATCATATCTAAAACATTGCGGTGTTTGTACTGCAAATAATGTACTTCTATTTGGTGTTGATAAAGAAAATCCATCATCAGACTTGATTTTAATAGTATCTTTAGGTGTAACTCCTGGTGCTGCTCCACCAAACTCTTTAGCATATATTATACCATTCTCAATTATATCTCTACTAACAAACGGTCTAGCAGCATCATGAATTAATACTATATCGCAATCTTGTATTGATTTTAATCCATTATATACGGAATCCTGTCTTTCTGTTCCTGCCTCAACAATCTTCTTCACAGGCAGATTAAACTTTTCAATTATTTCATTCTTACAATATTGGATCTCATCCTTTTGAGTCACCAATACTACTTCATCTATAGAACTACAATCTACAAAGGCCTTAATTGCATAATATAATATAGGTTTTCCTCCAATATTTATATATTGCTTAGCTATATCAGTTCCCATCCTCTTGCCCTTGCCACCAGCCACAATAATAGCACAAGCCTTCGACATAATAATAACCCCTTTAAACTACTTCTTTCTGTTTCGCAAATATCATTCTTCCTGCAGCCGTTTGGAGTACTGAAGTAACTGTAACATCAATATTCTCTCCAATAAACTTTCTTCCACCTTCAACAACTATCATTGTACCATCATCAAGGTATGCAACACCTTGCCCTGATTCTTTACCATCTTTAACAATTGTTATGGTCATGTCTTCTCCTGGAAGTACTACGGGCTTTATAGCATTAGCCAATTCATTTATATTTAGGACTGGTACACCTTGGAATTCTGCTACTTTGTTTAAGTTATAATCATTAGTTACAACTTTTCCACTTAAGGTTTGAGCAAGCTTTAAAAGCTTAGAATCCACTTCCTGAATATCTGGAAAATCACCTTCCCAAATCTGAACTTCTATACTCAGCTCTTTTTGGATCTTATTCAGTATGTCTAATCCTCTTCTTCCTCTATTTCTTTTTAAGGAATCTGATGAGTCTGATATATGTCTTAGTTCATCAAGAACAAAGCTTGGAATAACGAGAGGTCCTTCAACAAATGCCGTTTGGCATATATCAAATATCCTTCCATCAATTATTACAGACGTATCTAAAACTTTTGGATATCCTTTATTTCCGTGTTTATTCTTTTTGTCTTTGCTTGAACTTCTTTTTAATCCATCAAATAAAGCTATTATATCATCTCTTCTTTTAACAGAAATATCTACTCCAATTACTAAAGCAACAAGGTTAACTACAATGAAGACTACCTGAGCTAATATTTCATGTATCTTATTTAATACTCCATTAAGTGGCAGCATAAATAATGATGCTATTATTAGTGATATTATCGCACCTATCGCACCAAATAATATTTCACTGGCAGTGAGTTTCTGCATACTGCTTTCTATAGCATCTATTAACTTTGATATACCTAGATATAAAAGTGGAGAAACAATAAAAAGTATAAGTCCGAAAATAATAATAAATAAAGAATAAAAAATCAACGCTACTACTGGCATTTTTATAGATGAAAAATTATTTGCTATATAATTCGTTTTTATAAGCCCATCTGCTAAAAAATAGCCAACTACTAATCCAATTATAGTGAAAGTAAGTCTAAAAAGTTTTTTTACCAATATTATTCACCTCCTATTATTTAAGTATTTCCATTATATTGAAATACATTCTTAAAAACAACAATTTTTATAAAATCCTTTAAACAATTATAACATATAGTTTCTAAAAAACATAATGAATAGATTTGAACTTTCTATAAATTACTATTTAAATACCCCCTATAAAAAAAAATAGCAATGCTTTAATATAATATCTAAGGATGATCACATCTTACTTCATTGACAAAATTATCTGAAAATACTTATAATTGAATTAAATATCAAACTAATTTATCAAAAGGAGTGATACCGATGAAAGACGTTATATTCGATGATTTTCAAAATGCTGTGCAGGAATCACTACTAAGACACAAGAGTATTCTTGATATTTTATCTAAATTTCAAGAGTCTAATGCTAGGGTGAATAGAGCTGTGGCTAAAGCTGTAACAAATTGTGGGTGCGTAAAAATTTCTGCTGATAAACAATGTCTTCCTGAAGAGGATGATTCTATAGATGTCTTAGATAAATGTTTAAAAAGTCATCTTGAAGGAGAACTATGCGAAGGCTGCAGAGAAATTATTGAAAGAGAACTTGGTAATAATATCTTCTATCTTACTTCACTTTGCAACTCCTTAGATTTAAACCTTTACGATATATTGATAAAGGAATATGATCGAATAAATACACTTGGGAAATTTACATTTAGATGATGCTTTCTTAATTATTCCCTAAATATTGTATTTTAATAACAACACTTTGTAACTTTTTTAATATTCCAGTGACTTTAAACGTATTCATTGATATGATATTTATAATACTTACTCGTAATCAAAAACAGTATGTTTGTAAGCTTTTTTGTCCCGTATATATAATATCCAAATAATCATACTTTTAGTATTAACTTCACAAAACTTTTATATAATTTTGTAAAACTTATTCTAATAAGCTGTAAATTAGATAAATATATATGATTTTATCTTTCTTAACAATGTGTTAAGTTTTAAAAGTTTTTAATTAGTGAGAGGTATGAAACAAATAAAAAGTTAGCAGGATTATAACCTGCTAACTTTTTATAATTGTTTATTTAATGAAACTTGTTCTTTTATTCTTCTTAACCCATTTCTAATTGCCCTTGCTCTTGCTTCCCCAATACCTTCAACTTTATCTAAATCATCTGTTGTAGCATCTAAAATTGCTGTCAATTCTTTAAAGTGCTTAATGAGATTCTCTATAACAGTTGTAGGAATTCTTGGTACTTTGTTTAGAATCCTATACCCCCTTGGAGAAATTAATGTATCTATCATTGGAACTGACACATATCCTAAAAGCTTACCTATCATATCTAAATCTAGTAATTCTTCTTGGCTAAGCTTCTGCATATCTTTATATATTTCATTATTGTCCATATTAATTTTGCAGTAATCTCTTATTAGAAGTATTCCGTCTTGCTCTATATTTTTTATTAACTCATTTAACTGCATGGAAATTAGTCTTCCTTCATTTCCAAGTTCAACTATATATCTCTCTATCTCTCCTACTATTCTCATTACCATTTCTGTCCTTTGGATAGCAGTAACTACATCAAACAAGGTTACTAAGTCCTGGAACTCTAATAAATTCAGATTATTAATAACTCTATCTAGAACCGCCACATACTTTTCAAGTGTCTGTACAGCCTGATTAGCTCTTGCTAATATAACACTGCTTTCTCTCAATACATATTTTAGCTCACCTTTATATATAGTTATTATATTTCTTCTCTGAGAGATAGCAACTGCTATCATTCCTGTTTGTTTAGCTACTCTTTGAGCAGTTCTGTGCCTTGTTCCTGTTTCAAAAGTCTGTATAGATGACTCCGGCACTAACTGAGCATTTGCACAAATAATCTTTTTTAGATCTGAACTTATTACAATTGCCCCATCCATTTTAGCTAGTTCGTAAATATATGATGGTGAATAATCAGAATTTATGGTAAATCCCCCATCAACAATTCTCATAACCTCTTCAGTGTTACTTAGTACTATAAGCCCTCCAGTCTTAGCCCTTAATATATTTTCAAGACCTTCTCTAAGCTGCGTTCCTGGACCAACTATTTTTAAGATGTTTTTAATTTCTTTATCATTTTCTATTCTCATATATATTTCACCGACCTATCAGAAAATCTTGCTTACTGCTTCCTTTAAAGTTCTGACACCAATTACATTTAGTCCTTCCTTGTTAAGCTTATCTAAGTTTCTATATGGTACTACTACATTGGTAAATCCCATCTTTTGTGCTTCATTCACCAATCTATCACAATTGTTTACTGGTCTTATCTCTCCCGTAAGTCCTACTTCACCAATAATCATCACTTTTTCTAACGCCCCTGCATTTCCCTTAGATGAGGATATAAGTGCTAATGCTATACCTAAATCAGCAGTTGTACCTTCTATATTAAGCCCACCTACTACATTTAAATAAACATCGCTATTATAGAATGGTATCCTTATCTTTTTCTCGAGAACAGCTAAAATTAAGCTAAGTCTTTGATGATCTATACCTACTCCAGTACGCCTTGGCATCACAGCTTTAGTTTCTGTAACTAACGCTTGTATTTCTACAAGTATTGGCCTTGTACCCTCCATAAGTCCTACAACCATAGATCCCTCTTGATTGTAATTAGTGTCCTCTAAGAACATTCTTGATGGATCATAAATCTGAATAAGACCTTCTTGACTCATTTCAAATACTCCAATTTCACTAGTTGTTCCAAATCTGTTTTTCATTGTTCTAAGTATTCTAAATTCTTCTGTTCTTTCCCCTTCAAAAGAAAGTACTGTATCAACCATATGCTCCAACACTCTAGGACCTGCTAATTCACCTTGTTTAGTCACATGTGCTACTATAAACAAAGGTATATTGTTGTTTTTTCCCACTCTCATTATTACATTAGAGCATTCTCTAACTTGAGATACACTTCCAGGTGCAGAAGTAACTCCTTCTTTATATATGGTTTGAATAGAGTCAATTATTACAAAAACAGGTTTTATATCTTCTATATAGCTTTCTATCACATCAAGGCTGGTTTCTGATACTATATATAATTCTTCGGCTTCAACCCCCAACCTATCCCCTCTTATCTTAATCTGCTCTTCTGATTCTTCACCAGAAACATAAAGAACTTTTCCGTATTTTTTTGATATGTTATTAGCAGTTTGTAAAAGCAGTGTGGATTTTCCTATACCAGGATCCCCGGATATTAATGTAAGAGATCCCCTTACAAGGCCACCTCCTAAAACTCTATTGAGTTCAATAATTCCTGTATCATATCTTTCTTTTTCCCCAGATTTAATATCTTTTATTTGTTTAGGAGAACTGGTTTGTCTTGATGGAAAGGATGATTTTTGCGGCTTAGTTTCCTTTACTTCTTCTAGCATAGAATTCCAAGAATTACATTCTGGGCACTTTCCTAACCATTTTGGCGATTCATAACCACATTGCTGACAAACATATAGAGTTTTAATTTTAGCCATTATATCCACCTACTATTTTATCTTTTCCTGTTACATATTAATATTCTTTCATTTTAATAAAAATATAACCATATTTTATCATAATAAAATTTAAATTTTAATTTTTATAACTAAAACATTTTAAAATCTCGAATAAACTTTCAATCTAATGCACATTATCTAGTTAACATTAAACATTATATAATAATATTATGTGTATATTAAAGTATATCATATAAATATATCCTATTTTTTGCTGCATACTCTAAAGAACTATGGTAAACACTTCAAATTACTAGTTTTAGCTACCTTAAAGATTTTATATTTTCTTTTGCATAAAAAATTCGCTAAAGCGACCTTCTTCAGTGAGCTTTTTTAACGCATCTGCTTTTCCGAATGTATATGAGGAAAATCTGGCAGGCGAATAAGTTTTATTTTTTACTTTATATCTATAAAAAACTTATAAAAGCATTGAAATATCTAGGTTTAGATCCCTTGAAAATTTTATAATTTCCTACACAATAAAAAAATGCCACAAACATGTGACATTTTTAATCTATAGTTATGCTCTTTTTATAAACTTAGCTGCTGCTTCATCGATAACAACAACTACATCCCCATGCATTTGTAGCATTGAAGCAGGTGCCTTTGTGCTTATCTTTCCACTTACTAATTGTGCAACTGCCTCAGCCTTATTTTCTCCACTAGCTAAAAGAAGTATCTTCTTTGATTTCATTATTCCACCAATGCCCATAGTTATAGCTTTCTTTGGAACTTCATCTATTGAATCAAAGAATCTAGCATTAGCTTCTATAGTGCTTTCAGCTAATTCAGTTTGGTGCGTACCTTGGTATAAATACTCAGCTGGTTCATTAAAACCTATATGACCGTTTCCACCTATTCCAAGCAATTGAAGGTCAACGCCTCCAAGTTCTGATATTCTTTGGTCATACTCTCTGCATGATGCATCTATATCTTCTGCTAATCCATTAGGAACAAAAGTTTTACTTTTATCTATATTAACATGATTGAATAGATTATCATCCATAAAATATCTATAGCTTTGTTCATGTTCACCACTTAGTCCAACGTACTCGTCAAGATTTACACTAGTTATTTTAGAGAAGTCTACTTTTCCTTCTTTATATAACTTTATAAGCTCCTTATACATTCCAGCTGGAGTTCCTCCAGTAGCAAGACCTAAAACCGCATCTGGTTTGTTATTTATAAAATCAGCAATTTCTCGAGCTGCAATTTCACTCATTTCATCATAATTTTTAGCAATTATTATTTTCATCTAAATTTCCCCTCCCGTGTTGAAATATCTACTTCTAATAAATACTTATCTGATCTGTAGGTAGATTCCTCTACAAAAAGAATCTTTCCATTGTTTGTTATAGTTTTAGAGTATATATTAATCAAAGGAACGTCTCTATCTACATTAAATAGCTTTTTATAATAGTCATCCATTATTATTGCTTTTATTGAGGATTGAGAATAATCTATTTTGTAACCAAAGCCTTCTAATATTTCAAAAAGTGAGCCTTCTAATAACTTTTCATCTATATATCCACAATAATCACATGGTATATATACTATTTCATTTGCTATGGTTTCTCCATCTACAATTCTCATTCTATCTATTCTATACAGCTTATCAAAAGAAAATACATCATGCATATCTTCAGGTGTATCTATAATCTCTAGTGCCAAAACCTTAGTTTCCAGCTTCCCACCAAGCTTCTTAATTATATTGGAAAAGCTCATCATATCTTTCTGCTTTACTTTAGGCTCACATACAAAGGTTCCTTTTCCTTTTTCTCTAATCAGTATACCTTCTTGAACTAGTTCCCCAAGAGCCTGTCTTATTGTCATTCTACTTACGCCATAGCTCTCCGAAAGCTCTCTCTCACTATCTATACACTGACCAACCTTCCATACTCCTTGAGATATCTTTCTCTTTATATCTTCCTTTAACTGATAATAAACTGGTATAGGACTATTCTTATCTATCATTTTCGTTCCTCCTAATTTAATTATATTATAAATTTCTCCACCTGTCTAGACCACTATACTACTATACTTTATTTTTTTATATATTTGCTTATTTTCTCATAAGCGAAAATAATTAATGAAATATTATCACTTTGAATATATTATAAGTGCAAAACTCCACCGACCAGTATTAATTCATTACCACCCTTAATTAATCACAACTTAATATTCATTTTACTTTTACAAGCATTAAAATATAATTATCAAGATTTATTTCAAAGCTTATTATAGCATTTTAAACTATAGTCTTCCATTATAGAAACTTAAGTTGTGCATGTTCAAAAATCATACACATATAAATTTTAGATATGCATAACTTATTAGTTGAAGTTGGAACTATATTAACCTTAAAGAATAACTTTTTAATTATAATCTTATTACTTGTTTAATATAGTATCAAAAATTCAACTAAAATATATTTTTCGTATTCTACAAAATATTACATCTGATTTATAAAAAATAATTTATTAACTAATTTTTATAGGTATATAATTTTTATATTGTCAAAACATATTATTATAGAACTACTGCTTTATTCATTGTTAAAGTACCATTTAACATAAGTATGTAAATTTTGTATTTTAGAACATTGCAATCCTATAACCTCAACTATTACTGCACAGGTATTGAAACTAATCTAAACCTTTGTTTTATAAAAAAGTCGCTGAAGCGACCTTCTTCAGTGAGCTTTTTTAATGCGTCTGTCTTTCCAAATGCATATAAGGAAAACTTGGCAGGCAAATAAGTTGTATTTTCTTTACTATATAGCCGTAAGAAACATCTAAAACTATTGAAATATCTAGGTTTAACCGGCATAAAAACTTTATATTTTTCATACAGTAAATAAATACAGCTTAGACTTATGAATAAGAAAAATATTGTTACGATTAAATATTTTTAACCATTATTTGTAAGCACAACATAATAATAGTCATATACTATAAAAGATTCAATAACTTTTGTATTGAATAACATACCCTCATGAGGTATAATATATTTAGATAATAATTATTTGTTAATAAGGAGTGAAATATTATGGTAAAAGTATATACAACTAATTCATGCCCTTGGTGTGTTAAGGCAAAGAGCTACTTAAAATCACAAGGAGTTAATTATGAGGAACTAAATGTTCAAGAGGACTTAACTGCTAGAGAAGAAATGGTTAATAAGTCAAGACAAATGGGAGTTCCTGTTTTAGATATAAACGGTACTGTAATAGTTGGATTTGATAAACCTGCCATAGATCAAGCTTTAGGTCTTTAATTAAAATAAATGGAGGTATCTCATTATTGGGATACCTCCATTTATTTTTGTTTAAATTTGATTTTTTACATGTTCATGATTTCTTAAATGATTTATGCAGTATTCATGATTTCCTTCACAAATTGAGCAATACCTAAACTCCATTGTAGGGTCATCATTTTCTGTTATTCCGCAAATCTCACACTTATGTCTCCATACTAGCTTAATATTCTTAGTTTTATTTTTAAATTTTTTCTTGTTATTATAAGCATGACTACCATGCTTTCCTCTACTTAATATATCCTTACCGAAAAATAATACGAAGTTAATCAAAGCAGCAACTATAGCTAACTTATCATCTAGGCCTCCACCAATAAATGATAAGGCTAAGAATGCTGCATCAAGCCAAGCTAAGTACTTTATCTTAACTGGTATTATAAAGAATAGCAGTATTTGATAATCCGGATATACATATGCAAATGCTAAAAATAATGAAAGTGTTAGGTATGTTCCTAATACTCCCCCAGATATAAAGCCAGCTATTATAGTTCCAATAACACCAACGAAGTAATAAACATTAAACTTAAAGCTTCCCCACTCATTTTCTAAAGATGAACCTATAATATAATAAAAATATAAAACAAATATAATAAAAAGTGGAGAGGAGCTCGGTGGTATAAAAATAAAAGTTATAAGCCTCCATACTTCACCTTTTAAAATAAGACTTGGTATAAACGCAAGTTTATATGATAAACTTGTTTGAAATAATCCATTACCTTGGAATAAGTAATCAACTAAATATACAAGTAAATTTGCCCCCACTATATACATCATCAAATTTCTTATTGCAAACCTACCAAACTTTCTTTCTAATTTATTTAACCACTGCACTGTATTCACTCCTTATATTAAATGTAGGCGCTATTAAAGCACCGTGCTAACCATAGCTTAAATATAAAATCAATCTTAAACTTTATATTCTAATTATATCCAAATAGTTGCTAATTAACTAGATATAAAAACCTTTTGATATCAATTAATATTATTATGTATTAATCATGGATAACCCATGTTAAATACTCCCATATAGATTTTTCTAGTAATATTTTATTTTTTAAGGAAACACTAATGTTGAAATTTAATTGAAGGTAGGTGTTTTTATGAAAGCAAGCGATATAATGAGCAAGTCAATGGTCAGTTTGTCTTCAAACGATACCATTGAAAGAGCTGCAACACTTATGAAAGAATATGATATAGGATCAGTTCCAGTATGTGACGGCGACAAGGTTATAGGTATAGTAACCGATAGAGACATAACTTTAAGAGCCGTTTCCTCTGGAACTAATACCTCAAGCGAAACCGTTAAAAATGTTATGACAACTAATCCTGTAACAGCTTCACCAGACATGAGCTTAGAAGACTTATCAAAAATAATGAGTCAGCAACAAATAAGAAGAATTCCTATAGTTGAAAATCAAAGATTAGTAGGAATAGTATCACTTGGTGATTTAGCTACAGAACCTCAAGCTGATCAAAAAGCTGGTCACTCACTAAGCGATATATCTCAGCCTGGTACTCAAAATTATTAGTTAAAATATCTTAATTAATTGAAGTGATTGCATTAAACTTGCAATAGTAATTTACTTGGAACTTTTAAAGTATAAGTAATAAATAAAATAACCACTGAGACTATCTAATCTCAGTGGCTATTTTCTATTTTACAGAACTAATCTTATCTAAAGGCCATACTCTTAGCCTTGCTTTTCCTTCAACTTGCTTTTTATCGATAAGGCCAAAAGACCTGCTGTCTATACTTACTTCCCTGTTATCTCCTAAAACAAACAGTTTACCGTCAGATACTTTTAACGGAAAATTAATTCCTTGCTTAACAGTTGTACCTTGAGTATAAGTTTCATTAAGCTTTTCTCCATTTACATACACATAACCATCTTTTAAATCTATCTCATCACCTGGAACACCTATAACTCTTTTTACTAGTCTAGTATTTTCTTGTTTTCTTTGAGTAACATCATCTAAAAATATTTTAAAGTCTGAAAAAGAATTATCTCTCATCTTATTTTCTAGAAATATTACTACATCTCCTCTTTGAGGTTCGGTGAAATCATAGCTTACTTTATCTACAAGTAATTCCTGACCATCATGTAAAGTATTTTCCATGGACCTCTGTTGTACTTGAACCATAGCAAAAACCTTTGTATCAAGTATTGTCACTAAAATTAATGCTCCAGCAATTGTGTAAACCCAACTCATAAATTCTTTAAATATCTTCTTTTTTTCTACCATATTTCCTCCTAAAGGCATATTAATAATATAAATTAACTACATATTAAATATTATTTGTATGATTCAAAAATCCTTCTTAAATTTATTAACTTATTGAGTATATTTTGTAAACTTATTACTAACCACTATAGATTCACACTATAACCATAACTAATAAAGATATTTTTATTATATTAAGTTTATAATGTGCTAAAATACTTCACTTATACTTTTTAACAGTTCTTAAATTTCGTGCTTAATCACAATGCAAAAAAATCTAGGTTGGAATTACAAACCTAGATTTCTCTATAAAGTAAAAGCTTAAATAGTCTTTCTAATTTGCACCGCTTAATTCTGCTTGTTTAACCATGCCTTTCTTTACAAAGGCCATCTTCTCCCACTTTCTTGTTCTCCATCTCCAAAGCATTAAAACTCCTCTGAACCATTCATCACAAGCGAAAGCTATCCACATACCAGCAAGTCCTAAACCTAATTTTATGCCAAGCAAATATGATAAAGTTACGCTAACTCCCCACATTGAAAATATCCCCATGTACACAGGGAACTTAACATCGCCAGAGGCTCTTAAAGAATTTATTACTACTAAATTAAAGGAACGTCCTGGCTCCAAAAATGCATCTATTATAAGAATCACTCCACCCACTGCTAATATGTTTGGATTAGAAGTAAATATACCTAGGGCTTGATTTCTAAGTATAGCAAATATAATTCCTATTCCAAAGGATATCTTTAAAGCAAGCTTCAAGCTGTGGATACATGTCTTATAAGCTTTATCATTTTCCTCCGCACCAACTAAATGACCTATAAGTATTTCAGTACCTTGCCCTATAGCTATTGAGAATAGATATGCAAACATTACTATATTTTGTACATAAGCTTTTGTAGTTAAAGCTTCATTTCCTAAGAAGTTGATAAAGTATGTTATAACAAGCTGAGATACATTATATGAAAGTTGCTCTCCTGCAGTAGGAACCCCTATCTTCAAAAGATCTTTTACGATCTTTGTAGGAAATGGTTTTAAGTTTTTTAATCTAAAACCTCTCTCAACATTTCTGAATACAACAAAAATCATTACAATAAGTCCAAGTAACTTACTGATGTTTGTAGATATTGCAACTCCAGATACTCCTAATACAGGCACTCCAAAGGCACCAAATATAAATACATAGTCCAGTACAACATGTAATACATTCATCCCTATGGTAACATACATTGATATTTTAGTAAGTCCATGACTTCTAACTATAGCTGTACAAGTCATCATCACAGCTTGCATAAATAGAAATCCACCTACTATCTGTAGATATTGTACTGCAAATTTCATAAGCTCTGGTCTTATTCCCATAGCTCCCAATATACCGTGAGCAGCAAAGTACATTATTCCACTAAGTAAAAGTCCAAATAATAGATTAATAATCAATGATACTGTAGCCACTTTTGAAGCCATCTTTTTATTACCAGCACCTAAATTTTGAGCAATAAGTACTGAGGTACCTGTAGATAATATTCCAAACATTATATTCATCATCGCTATCAGCTGATTAGATACCCCAACAGCCGCTACTGAATTGTCAGAATATCTACTTAACATCAATGTGTCTACACTACCTAGGAGCATAAACAGTAAGGTTTCTATAAAGATTGGCCATGTTAAGTTAAATACAGTTAGTTGTCTTTTCTCTTTCTTTTTATTTGTCAAAATACTCATCTCCGATTTAATATTTATCTTTATTTTTTCCACAAACCGATGACCCAAGTTCGAAACCACTATTAATTAATATATCTTTTGTAACCATATTTTGATTATATTTATTCTTTAATTTTAAAAGATATATATCATGATGGATATGCTCTGCAATTATTGATACCATTAATGAATTCTCAGTTATGGTTCCTAATATATCTCCACTTCGTGACTCATTAGCTATAAGTGACTTTCTATTATCGACAATCATCATCCATCTTCTTCCGCCATAAAACATACTCTTGCTTTCATGATGATAATATTCTATATCTAATCCACTTGTGTCTAGACTCTCAAAGGAGAAAACTATTACTCTAATCTTCTTATTAATCAATTGCTTTATTTCTTCTTCAAATAACTTTAATTCAAAAGTAGTGGATATATATACTTCCTTTTCAGCCTCTAATAATAACCTCTTAGTAGTATCTATAAAATTTGAATACCCTTTCATGTTCCAATATTGATCATCCAACTTAAATTTATCGATATTACTTAGAGACTTTTCTAATATATCTATAGAATTCTGGTAGTTATTTTTTATATTATTTATCAAAGTATCTGGTGATTGAGCTTTATAGACAGTAGGTTCACCAGAAAGCATTAACACGTTTCCTCTGTTATATAAGTTCTCTAATGAACTATATATTGAACTCCTTGATATATTAAGTATTTTTGATATTTGAGAACCATTTAGCTCTCCATTCTTAAGCAAACATATATAAACTTCAGCTTCTGTTTTTGTAAAATTAAAGTCCTGTAATTTATTAATTAAGTCTTCCATTTATCCTCCTAATGACTATTTTCACTATGTTGTACTTATTGTACAACACAATCATTTTATAAGTCAAACAAGAACCTATTTTAAAAACCATTAATAATTGATTTTAAAATTTTTTGTTATACAAATAAAAAAACCTCTTTAGGATGATTTTACTAATCATCCTAAAGAGGTTTTTACGAATTGCATTAATAACTAATCAGCTAAATTTATAACTATAGCTTTTGGTCTACTCATTGCTTCTATTGAGTATCTTATACCTTGAGTACCTATACCTGAAGATTTAACTCCTAAGAATGGGAAGTGGTCTGGTCCTCTTTCAGTCTTATTATTAACTTGAACAGTACCAACTTCAAGTTTTGATGCTATATAGAATGCAGCATTAATATCCTTTGTAAATACAGATGATTGTAAACCATATTCTGAAGCATTAGCTATTTTTATTGCAGCATCTCTATCACTAATTCTTATTATAGGAAGTACTGGTCCAAATGGTTCTTCCCATGCTAATCTCATATCCACTGTAACTCTATCATATAATGTTGGATAGATTAAGTTTCCTTCTCTATTTCCACCAATGATAAGTTTTGCACCTTTTTCCTCAGCTTCTCTCATAAGTTCTTCAACAAAATCTGCTGCCTTAGTATCTATTAAAGGCACTACGTCAACTTGATCTTGTTCTAAAGGATTGCCTACCTTTAAAGCTTCAATCTTTGTTTTAAGTTTAGCTATTAATTCATCTGCAACTGATTCCATTACTAATATTCTCTTAACTGCTGTACATCTTTGACCTGAATATGAATATGCACCTGCTATTATATTTTTAACAGTAAGATCTAAGTCTGCATCTTCTAAAACTATAGCTGCATCCTTTCCTCCTAGCTCCATAAGAAGTGGCTTCATTGCAGTTATTTGTGATATATGCTTACCAACCTCTGTACTTCCTGTGAAGTTTATAAAATCAACATGGTCATGAGTAACTGCATAATCACCTATTTCACTACCTCTTCCTGTTACTGTATTTAATACACCTGCTGGAAGACCGGCTTCTTGGAAAGCTTTTGCCAGATATAAAGCTGATATACTTCCTTGAGTAGCTGGCTTTAACACTACTGAATTACCTGCTACTACAGCAGGAGCTATCTTTGAAGCAGAAAGATTTACAGGATAATTAAAAGGAGATATCGCAAGTATTACACCTAGTGGTTCCCTAGTTACTACTGAAATTTTGCTTCTATTGAACCCAGGGAATGGATCTGAAGGTATTGACTCACCTTCCATACTTTTGGCTGCATCTGCAGTAAATCTAATATAATCAGCTGTTCTTGTAACTTCCGAAACTGCACTCTTCTTATCTTTTGCAACTTCTCTTACCATTATATTAGCTATTTCTTCTGCTTTTTTATCTAAAATATCTGCAGTTTTATAAAGAATATCTGCCCTTTCATTTAGTGGCACATTCCTCCAAGATAATTGAGCTCCGCTAGCATTTTGTATAGCATCATCTACTTCTTCTTTACTCATAGCCTGAATGCTTCCTACCAATGATTGATCAATTGGTGATTTTATATCTATTAATTTTTTTGTATTTGACTCAATCCATTGCCCATTTACAAGATTTTTATAGATATTTTCATTACGTATATCACTAAACATTATTTTTCCTCCAATGCTCTATCTATTTTCTCTCTATCAAAACCTACTATTATTTTTCCGTTTATATCAATAACTGGCACCGATCTTTGACCAGATACGGCAAATACTTCTTCTCTAAACTCATGTTCATCAGCTACATTTATCTCTGAGTATTCTACTCCTTTTATCTTAAAATAATCCTTTGCTTTAACGCACCATGGACACCATGATGTTGAATATATTTTTACCATCTTACTTACCTCTCTTTGCTTCTAAAATATATTTTTCTGCATCAAGTGCAGCTATAGTTCCATCTGCTACTGCAGTTGTAATTTGTCTAAATTGCTTTTCTCTCACGTCACCAGCAGCATAAACACCTTTTATGTTTGTTCTTGTATTTTCATCCGCTAAAATATAACCTTGAGGAGTCAAGTTTACGTAATCCTTGAAGTGTTCAGTCTTAGGTTCTGTTCCTATATATCCAAAAACAGCTTCCATCTGAATCTCCTTTTCTTCTCCTGTATTTGTGTTCTTTATCTTAGCTTTCTCCATGAACTTTTCACCAGATACATCAACTAAATCCCAGTTGTACATAACTTCTATCTTTGGATGGTGTAAAACTTCCTCAAGAGTTGCTGCTTCACCTTTAAAATAATCATATCTTCTTATCATAATTACTTTTGATGCAAACTTAGTAAGAAATAAAGCTTCTTCAAGAGCTGAGTTTCCTCCACCAACTACTCCAATAACTTTCCCTTCATACATCGCACCATCACAAACTGCACAGTAATGTATTCCCTTACCAGAGAAGCTTTCTTCATTAGGTATAGGAAGTTTTTTAGGAGTCGCCCCTGTTGCTATTATTACTGCTTTAGGCTTATATATATAACTAGTAGTTTCAACTATTTTTTCATTTTCTGAAAAATCTACTCTTTCTACTAAATCAAATTCATCTATTTTAGCACCTAATTCAAGCGCTTGTTCTTGCATTAAGTCTGCTAATTTGCTACCTTCAACTGTTTTAAACCCTGGATAGTTTTCTATAGAATAACTATTTCTTACCTGCCCACCTACTATAGCATCTTCTAAAAGCACCATATCTAGCTTAGCTCTTGCTGCATAAATAGCTGCAGTTAACCCCGCTGGTCCTCCACCTATTATCATTAAATCAATTAGCTTTTCACTTTTCGCCATGCTTTTCCCTCTTTCCTAATAATACTTTTGACCGCTTTATTACCCCCAAGGGGTATCTTTAATATTATTATAGCACTATAAACTCATTTTGCAACCTATTTTTAAAAGATAATTATTATTAACTATATATACCTCTTCTACTTCATAGTTTTTTATTAATTATATTTATTATTCAAGTTTTTATTGAGTTCCTATTTACATCTTTTTTCATAAATGTACGTGTGTGCTTCTTAACTTAACCATAAATTTATATATTAGTGAAAATACTAGAGATTTACGGTTATCAAAAATAGTAAATTAGGTATGTATAGATAAAACATAATAAAAGAACCGTAGTTCTTCCATACATAAACTTTAATACTTAAAGTTCATATACTTATAAACTACGGTTTTTCTAATAAATTTATTCCTGTGGTACTAGCTCTGGAGTAAACTTTAATTCTCCTTCTTCTACAGTAACCTTTACTCTTTGGCCTCTCTTTATATTACCTTTAAGCATCTCTTCACTTAACTTATCTTCAACACTCTTGGTAATCACTCTTCTTAGAGGTCTTGCTCCATAGGTTACATCTTTACCTTTTTCAACAAGAATCTTTCTACTTTCTTCATCAAAATCTAAGTGTATATCTTGTTCATCTAGTCTTTCTGTAACTGAATTTACCATTAGGTTCACTATTTGTAACAAGTCTTCCTCTTGTAATCCATGGAACACAATTGTATCATCTATTCTATTTAGGAATTCTGGTCTGAATGTCTTTCTAAGATCATCCATAACATTTTCCTTCATCTTTTCATATTCTGTTTCACTCTTATTTTCATCTAAGCCAAAACCTATAGATTTTTGCTTCTTTATTGTATGAGCACCTACATTAGATGTCATTATAATTATTGTGTTTTTAAAGTTAACAGTCTTTCCTTTTCCATCTGTAAGTCTTCCATCTTCAAGTATTTGAAGTAATACATTAAATACATCTGGATGAGCCTTTTCTATTTCATCAAGCAATACTACTGAATAAGGTCTTCTTCTTACTGCTTCTGTAAGCTGACCACCTTCCTCATATCCTACATACCCTGGAGGAGATCCGATAAGTCTTGATACTGCGTGTTTCTCCATATATTCAGACATATCTACTCTAACAATATTATCTTCATCACCAAACATAGCCTCAGCTAATGCTTTTGAAAGCTCTGTTTTTCCAACCCCAGTAGGTCCTAAGAAGATGAAAGATCCAATAGGTCTATTAGGATCCTTTAGACCTACTCTAGCTCTTCTTACTGCTCTAGCTACAGATTTAACTGCTTCATTTTGTCCTACAACTCTCTTATGAAGTATTTCCTCAAGCTTTAAGAGTTTTTCTGATTCTGTTTCTGTAAGCTTTTCTACAGGAACTTTAGTCCATTTTGAAACAACTGATGCTATTTGCTGTTCACCAACTATATGAGTTTTGGTACTACTTTGAGTAGTCCAGTTGGTTTTCATATGGTCTAGCTTCTCTCTTAATCTCTTCTCTCTATCTCTAAGTTCAGCTGCTTTTTCAAAGTTTTGTACAGCTATGGCATCTTCTTTTTCTTTTGTAGCTTTTTCTATTTGCTCCTCCATTTCTTTTAAGTCTGGAGGAGTAGTTAAGTTTTCTATTCTCACCTTAGCTGCTGCTTCATCAATTAAATCGATGGCCTTATCTGGCATATATCTATCTGTTATATATCTATCTGAAAGATTAACTGCAGCCTCTAGCGCTTCATCTGTTATCTTAACACCATGATGAGCCTCATATTTATCTCTAAGTCCTTTTAATATCTGTAGTGTTTCATCCTTAGAAGGTTCTCCAACATTTACTGGTTGGAATCTTCTTTCAAGTGCAGAATCTTTTTCAATATATTTTCTGTATTCATCTATAGTTGTAGCACCTATACATTGAATTTCTCCTCTTGCTAATGCTGGTTTTAGTATATTAGATGCATCTATTGCCCCCTCAGCTCCACCAGCTCCAACAATTGTATGAATTTCATCTATGAATAAAAGTACATTACCTGCGGTTCTGATTTCTTCCATTACCTTTTTTAATCTATCTTCAAATTCACCTCTATATTTTGCACCAGCTATCATTGATGTTATATCTAATGCAACTACTCTTTTATCTTTAAGTATCTCAGGTATATTTCCTTCAACTATCTTTTGAGCTAATCCTTCTGCTATTGCAGTCTTACCTACTCCAGGGTCTCCTATTAAACAAGGGTTATTTTTTATTCTTCTACAAAGAATTTCTAAAACTCTTTGAGTTTCTTCATCTCTTCCTACTACAGGGTCCAACTTGCCTTCAATAGCCATTTCAGTTAAGTCTCTGCCAAACTGATCTAAACTTGGTGTTTTATCAGTTCTTCTTCTCTGAGGACTATCTGGCTGACCACCTTGTGATGCTGGTTTTCCATTAAAGCTGTTTATTATATCTGACCTAAGCTTTTCAAAATTTACATTAAGGTTATTAAGTATAGTGTATGCTACACCTTCATTATCAGCTAATAGTGCCAACAATATATGCTCTGGACTTATATAGTTATGTCCTAGGTTTCTAGCTTCTACTAGACTATTATCCAAAAGTCTTTTTGTTCTTGGCGTTAATGGAATCTCACCAGAAAAGTATTCTACTTCTCCTTCACCAACGTATTGCTGAATCAATTTACCTACAGCTTCTACAGTAACACCGTAAGAGTTTAATAATTCTTTACTTTTACCTTCATCTGCTAATATACCTATAAGTATATGCTCAGTACCTATATAACCATGTTTATACTTTTTAGACTGCTCTCTAGCATTCATTAACACCTTTTGAGCTCTCTCAGTAAATCTTCCAAATAACATGGTGTCACCTCCTAATTATTAATTTTTCTAAATGTCTCTCTAACTAATTTCCCTCGTTCCATATCTCTTTCTTTTTCCGTTAACTTCCTACCAACCTTAAGTTGAAGAGAAGCTGGCTGAATCAGTACTAGTAAGCTGTTCAAAAGTTTTTTATCTATATCATCTATTATTGACATTTCTACGCCTAATCTTACATAAGACAAAAGTTCTAGGCATTCTTTTGAACTTAAAATAATTGCATTCTTTAGTATTCCAATTGACCTATATATTTTATCCAAAATTTCATATTCATAATTAGCTCTTAGATATTCTCTTGATTTTATTTCTTGAGCTGTTATTTGAGAAACAACTGCTTGAAGATTAGTCAATATTTCTTCTTCAGTAATACCTAGAGTTACTTGGTTAGAAATTTGATATATATTACTATCAGCATTAGATCCTTCTCCATAAAGACCTCTTATTGTCATTCCTACTTGAGCTAAGCCTTTTATTAACCCATCTATCTCTTTATTCATAGTAAGTGCTGGAAGATGGATCATTACTGAAGCTCTCATTCCAGTACCTATATTGGTAGGACATGCTGTCAAATATCCAAACCTCTCATCAAAAGCATAATCAAGAAAGTTTTCAAGCATATCATCAAGTTTAGTGGCTTCATTATAGGCTTCTTTAATGTCAAATCCTTTTGTTATACACTGAAGTCTTATATGATCTTCTTCATTTATCATTATGCTCATTGTTTCATCTTTATCAACTAAAAAGGCCGTTTTCTTATAAGATTTTAGTAAATTAGGACTAATAAGATGCTTTTCAAAATAACTAGTTGATACATTTCCACCCATCTCCCAAAGCCTAACTGTTGTAAACTTATCTCTTGTGTTTTCATTTAAATAGAATGCGCTCTCTATTCTATCAACATTCTCTCTTCCTGCATTTTCATCAAGCTTATTAGTAAAAGGTATTTTTTTTAGATTTCTTGCCAGTCTTACTCTTGAACTAATAACTATTTCATCATTAGCATTATCAGGTCCACTAATCCAGTTATTCATAAAGTATCCTCCTATTCTCCAATGGTTTCTTGAAGTGACTTTATCTCATCTCTAAGGACTGCAGCTCTTTCATACTCTTCACCCAAAATTGCGTGCTGAAGTTCTTCCTTCAATTTCAATAACTTTTTCTTTTCTACTAAACACTTACCTGCTTTTGTAGGAACTTTGCCCACATGTTCCACGTCGCCTTGAACTCTTTTTATTACAGGATTAATTGTATTCTGAAAGTTTTTATAACATTCACTACACCCTAAAAGCCCTGTCTTTTGGAATTCATTATAGGCCATTCCACAATTCTCACAAGTTACTTCGGTTTTCTGAGCATCTCTGGACGTTTTATTTACATAATCCACAAGTCCACTCAAAAGGTTTTGGAAAGAGAACTCACCTAAATCCTCAAAAGGATTTAAAGGTATTTCCATGGATTCATTAGCACACTTATCACATAGATTTACTTCTTTCTTATCTCCATTTACAACCTTCACGATATGAACACTAGCTTCTCTTGAACCACATTTATCACATAACATATCTCTTACCTCCCTTTATTTTAAGATAATAGAACCATAACCAATGATCTTAATATATCTGCTCTAACTCTATTTCTATTTTCTGCATTTTGAAGAGTTCTATCATTAATTGTAATTTTAATTAAAGCTAATTCACGTTTATTTATTATATCTAAATCATATAAGCTTTCTATTATTGCTACTCCGTTTTGATAGGTTAAACTATCTCCTATACTAGAACTTATTATTTCATAAATCTTATCCTTTGTATCATAAGTAATTTTCTTTATAAGTATGCAGCCTCCACCGCCTCTTTTGCTTTCAATTAAATAACCCTTATCACAAGTAAATCTAGTTGTTAATACATAATTTATTTGTGATGGTGCACAAGAGAACTTGTCAGCTAGCTCATTTCTTTGTATTTGAAGTTCTTGATCGCAGCTCTGCTCAAGTAAGTTCTTTATGAATTCTTCTATTATGTCCGACAATCTCGCCACCATATCACCACCTTACTTTGACTTTCTCTGACCTTAAATATATAATAATATTTTCTTAATATTGAATCAAGTAATAAATTTTATTAATTAACAAAGATAATCAAAGAAACTTGGAGTTATTTTGTTCTAATTGAGTATAACCACATGTTATGGTTATAATAGAAGTATAAAAGATAAATTTAAGGATGTGAATATATGGAAATAATTTGGCTAGGACATGCTTCATTCTTATTAAAAAATTCTATTGGGAAAAGGTTATTATTAGACCCGTTTCCTAGCGATATAGGCTATTCAACCTATGAAGATAAAGCGGACTTAATAGTTATGAGTCATAAACATTTTGATCATTGCTATATATCTGCAGCTAATTCCGAAACTAAATTAATAGATACAACAGGATATCATGAAACTGACTTTTGCACATTAAAAGGCATACCAAGTTATCATGATAAAGAAAATGGATTAAAAAGAGGCCCTAATATTATTTATATTATCGATATGGATGGTTTTAGAATATGTCATCTTGGGGATCTAGGTCACACACTTGGTCCTGAAACAATATCACAGATAGGAAAGGTAGACGTCCTTATGGTGCCTATAGGGGGAAACTTTACTATTGATGGCTCGGAAGCTGCTAAGGTTGCAACCTCTATTAACCCGACATATATTATTCCTATGCACTACAAAACTCCCCAACTTACTTTCGAGCTTGAAGGTCCAGAAAAATTCCTGACTTCTATTAAAAACGTGAAAAAAATCGATTCTTATGAGTTTATACCTGATAAAAATGAAAGTTCATCTAATAACGTTATACTTTTTAGTTTGATTAAGTAACATTTTCGTATAAAAAAAGACCACCTTACGGTGGCCTGTCCAATTTAAAACTAGTCTTGAACTGGTGCTCCTACTGGGCAAACATTAGCACAGTTTCCACAATCGATGCATGAATTTGCATCTATGTCGAATTGTGTATCTCCTTGACTTATAGCATTAACTGGGCATTCAGCAGCGCATGCTCCACAGCTTACGCAAGCATCTGTAATTTTATATGCCATAACAAACACCTCCTAAAAAAATGTGGTGTACAAACACCACATTTATTTTAACATGTTTTTTTAAATTTTAAAAGACTTTTGTTATTAGTTCTACAATTTTACAAAACAATATATCCCAAATCTTCAATGGAAGTTATTATATCATCCAGTTCAACAAAATAATTGTCATAAACAACATTAACTTCTCCCTTTTCCTTGCTTATCTCACAAGCAATTACTCCTTCATTACTTGAAATAGCCTTTTTAATCTTAATAATGTCATCTGATGTTTTCATGCTAGGAATTCTTATTGAAGATTTCATAGTTTACCTCCTTAATTACCGCTAAACAAGTCCTTTATCATCTTTTTATCTATATCGTCATCTAATTCTAGCTTTATATCATTATCATCTACGGTACCCTCATATCCACCTGATATAAGCTTTACATTTTCAATCTTGAATTCTTCTACAAAATCTTCTTCTCCTCTGAAGAGTTTAACTTTAACCTTCTCTTTAACTACTGAGTTAGAAATAACTTCCCCTCTTCCAAGTTCAGTTTCAACAACTGAGCCAATCTTAGGCAATCTCTTACGTATATCTTCATATGTATTTTGCTCATAATTAAGACAGCACATAAGTCTTCCGCATATTCCTGATATTTTGGTAGGATTAAGTGAAAGATTTTGTTCTTTAGCCATTTTTATTGAAACTGAAGCAAAATCACCTAAAAATGTAGAGCAACATAAGGATCTACCGCAAGGTCCTAGCCCCCCTATCATCTTAGCTTCATCTCTTACTCCAATCTGTCTAAGTTCTATTCTTGTTTTAAATATTGTTGCAAGATCTTTTACAAGTTCTCTAAAATCCACTCTTCCATCTGCAGTGAAATAAAATATAACTTTATTATTATCAAATGTATATTCTACATCTATAAGTTTCATATTTAATTTATGTTCTGTTATTTTATCAAAACATACTTCAAAAGCATGTTTTTCTCTACTTTTATTGTCTTCATGTCTAGCTATATCATCAGCATCAGCCACTCTTAGAACACTCTTTAGAGGTGCAACGATTTCACTTTCATCTATTTCTTTAGGTCCAATAACGCATTCTCCAAATTCTATTCCTCTTGCTGTTTCAACTATAACGTTATCGTCCTTCTTTATTTCAATCTCATTAGGATTAAAATAATAAATCTTTCCTGCTTTTTTAAAACGAACTCCTACGACTTTGATCATATTAAACCTCCAGTAGGCTTATCATCATAACATTAAAGGTCATTTGAGCATTAGTATTACTCCTTAAATTTATCCTAGTTTCATCTATAACTCTGATTATTCCCCTTAACTTTTTATAAGCCATCATGTTTGATAAGTCTTTTATCTTATCTAGCTTATCTCTATTTATAATATACGTACTATCTTGTAGCTCTTTATATATAATTATATCCCTTACAAAGGATATTATAATCGAAAATATATCCTCTTCTTTATTATCATGCTTAGCTATAATAGTCTCATACTTTAGTATTATGTCTTCATTATGACTATTTATGTCCTTTAATAAATCCAATACTATATTTCTTAAGTCTTCAAAACTACTATCTTCAATAAATTTTTCGACTTTTCCAGGTATTCCTTCACTAAAAGAAATTAAGGTACTTTTCTTATCTTCATCTATATTAGAATACTTTTCTTCTATAAAAAGCTTTATCTCTGATTCCTTTAATGGAAACAACTTATGTACTTGGCATCTAGACTTTATTGTATCTAAAATTAATTCAGCACTTTCGCACAGAATTATTATATATACACCAACAGGGGGTTCTTCAATTGTTTTTAGTAAAGCATTCTGTGCCTGAATAGTTAGCTTATTCCCCTCATATATAATAATTACTTTTTTATCTCCTTCATAAGGCCTTTTATTTGTTTCTGTAATAATTTCTCTTACTTCATCTACTCCAAAGGAATTTTTAGTAGTTTTATAATTAACTATATCAATATATTCTTTAAAATCATCCTTATCCATTATTTTAGCTGCAAATCTTTTAGCTAAGATACTTTTTCCGATTCCGTCTTCACCAATTATTAGATGAGCATGAGAGAGTGCATTTCTTTCTACACTATTATCAAACCTGCTTAGTATTTCACTATGTCCTATAAAATTCATGCACTCTCCTCCTTTTATATTTTGACAAACTTATCAACGTCAACTACAAATACTGTTGCTCCTCCAACCTCAACTTCTACGGGGTATGGTATATAGACTCCTGTTGTTCCAGCCATAGGAGATGGGGAAGATACTACCTGTTTTCTTGTCTTGCAGATATCTTCTATCAGGTTAATAACTACATCAACTCTTTCCTTTTCAACACCTATCATTAATGTAGTATTGCCTGATTTTAAGAAACCACCTGTTGTTGCAAGCTTCGTTACTCTAAACCCTTCATCTGTTATTCCATCAATTAAGTCTAATGCATCATCATCCTGAACTATTGCAATAACTAACTTCATAATAACACCTCCCGCAAATTTTATTGAATATATTGTAAGCCTTTATTATTCTTTATTTTATCACAACTAATTAACTTTGAATACAATTAGTTAAATATATCCTTTTCTTTCGATAAAAGTAATAATCTCTTTAGCTACCTTTTCTATTACTTCAGCTAAAGATTTAGAAGCATCTACAATCACTGTACTATTCTCATACCTTTTAGCTAATATATGATATGCCTCTACTACCTTTTCATGGAACTCTATACCTTCTAAATCTAGTCTATTAACTTCTCTTTCGCTATTTATATGTATCCTTTTTAAACCCTCTCTAGGATCTATATCAAACAATATAGTCAAATCTGGCATATGACCTTCGATCGCAAAATTATTTATTTCCATAACATTATCCATTCCAAGACCTCTAGCATAGCCTTGATATGCCAAAGATGAGAATATAAATCTATCACATAAAACTATTTTACCCTTTTCTAGAGCAGGAATTACTTTTTCAACTAAATGTTGTCTTCTTGAAGCTGCATAAAGTAATGCTTCAGTTCTTCCATCCATCTCTACGTTATCTTTATTAAGAATTATATCTCTTATCTGTTCTGATATTGATATCCCACCTGGTTCTCTTGTAAATATGTATTCTATATTAGAATCTGTAAATAAACTTTCAAGTTCCTTTATCACAGTAGTTTTTCCAGCACCTTCTGGTCCTTCAAATACTATAAATAACCCTTTTTTCATACGTCTCACTCTTTCTTGTTATATTCAGTTAAATTTGTTTACTTATCCATTTTACATAATTGATTATCTTTTATAACCTTAATATTGCCACTATTTATTCCTAACATAGTTATTCCATCACTAAGTGATTTTTTTATAACTTCAATATGTTCATATTCTATCTTTTCACCCATTATCAACATAGGTACTCCAGGAGGATATGGGATTATATTTTCTCCAACTGTCCTTCCTAGCGAAGATTCTAATGGTATTATTTCTTTTTCAAGCCCAAACGCATCTGCTGGTATCAATTCTTGTATTGGCAATTTAGTTTCATATATACACTTATCTCTATCTCTTATTACCTCAATATCTAATATTTCAAGCGTCTTTAAAAGGCTAACAAAATCCTCTTCAGTATTAAAGGGGGAAGTTAATAATACCACATTATTATCTCCACTCATCTCAGCTTGAATTCTATTATCTCTTAATACATCTAAAAGCTTATGCCCACTTAATCCTTTACTTAAAAATAAGACTAGCCTGCTATCGTCAAATATAACACCCGATTCGTGTATATAACTATTATCGAAAACCTTGATATATGAAAGATTGTTTATCTTGCTTTTTATCTTGTCCATTATATCAAATAGATTATCATAAGCTCTTTTACCTTCATATTCAAGAAAAGCTCTGCTATAATCTAAAGAAGCCATAAACATATATGATGGACTCGTACTCTGAAATACTCCAAAATAGAAGTCAGCTTTTTCTATTAGCATTTTATTATTTATGTGCAAATAAGAAGTTTGAGTAAAGCTTGGCAAAGTTTTATGAGCACTCATTACTACCATATCAGCACCAAGTTCAACTGGATTTTTAGGTAGCCTTTCATGAATTCCAAAATGGGCTCCATGTGCACAGTCAACCAGCACTCTTATATCTCTCTTCTTGCACTGATCGATTATGAACTCAATGTCACATCCAATTCCATAGTAATTAGGATAAGTAAGAAAAATCCCTTTTATATCCTTGTTATCAGAAAGCAGTTTAATAAAATAGTCTTTATTTATAGACTCCGGAGCCTTTAGTGTTGGATTTATTGTATTTTCCATGTATACAGGTTTTAATTTTCTCATAATAAGACTATTCATTATAGACCTATGACAATTTCTTTCAACTAATACCTTGTCTCCTTCATCAAAACATGTATAGCTCATTATTAAATTTCCTGAAGTACTCCCATTAACTAAAAAGTATGATTTTTCGCTGCCATAAAGATTACTAAGCATATCTAAGGCTTCTTTTAATACTCCTTCTGGTTTATGGAGGTTGTCTAATCCATCTACTTCTGTTATATCAGCAGATAATATAAATTCAGTTAAATCTATATCTAAAGCATCACATTTAAATCCTCTTCCGCTCTTATGTCCGGGCATAGAAAACGGTGCATTACGTAGCTTAACATATTCCTTTAAAGCTTCAACTAAAGGAACTCTCTTCATAAGAACCTCCTATATTATAAATACTCACTTGTTTCATAATTATTTTTCAAAATGTGAGGGGTTACGTTTTTCTTAATACAGCTTAAATAATACTTATAAAAATCTGTATTTGATTTGCAACCAATTAAATTCATCTCGCAATTACGGCAAATCTTTTTACCGCTTATTATTATACCATTTTCATGAGTTTTTCCACATACTATACATTTATTTTTATTTATATTATTCATATCTAACTATTGCCTCCATATATTTATATATTGTCTTAATTCTTAACTCATCTAATATATTTTATTCAGTACTGATTGTAATCTTAATTTGTCCACAATAAATATTTTCTTTCAATAAGGATAAACTATATTAAACTGTTTATTTCGGAGGTAAAATTAATGAAAAAAGATATGGAATCTTATTTATCTTCTGAGAAGGAAAATTTAAGTGACCTATGTAAATTCTTATACAATAATCCTGAAGAAAGCTATTCTGAAAACGAATGTTGTAGATATATTAGTAACTTCCTATCTGAGAGAGGATTCAATGTAACAAATAGTTTTTTAGGTTTAAGTACTTCTTTTTGCGCAACAAAGGGATCAGGCTACCCTAAGATATGTTATGTTTGTGAGTATGATGCAATTAAAGAAGCTGGTCATATTACTGGTCACAATCTTCTCTCAACGATATCTGTAGGTGCAGCTATAGCCTTAGGACACATAATTGAAAAAAATTCTGGAACAGTAATACTCTTAGGATGCCCAGGCGAATACCTTGGTGGCACTAAATCAACTATGGTTCATCAAGGTTTTTTTGATGATATTGACGTTGTACTAGAAGCACATCCAGATATAGTTACTTGTGAAAGTGGAACTTCAGCAGCAATAATCCCATTGCAAATAAACTTTAGCTGCGTAAATGGATTGAGATTCTTAAATGAATATACTTATTCTTGTCTAGACGCAGCACTACTTACTCTTAATACAGTAAATGTGCTGATGAAAGGTTTCCCTGATGATGTTAAAATCGACTCGGTATTATCTAAAGGCGGAACTACACCATCTCTTATGCCTAATGAAACAGAAATAAAATTTTATATAAGAGCCAAAGATATGGATCTTGCCATGGTAGTAGATCAGAAAATTAAGGAGGTATGTTATTATATATCAAAGCTTATGAGAGTTCAGAACTCCACTTCACTTTATGAACCACCAAGTGAGGAACTTCTTACCAACCTGACACTAAATAGATTACTAAGTCATAATTTAAAGGAACAGGGTATAATTGATATTAAGCCTCCGCGCAATATTAGATCTGGTTTGAGTCTAGGGGTGGTAAGCCAAAAGGCACCTTGTATACAATCATATATTTCTATAATTGAAGATGATAGTATAAAATATGGAACTAAAGAATTTAGGGATTCTACTTTAACTGATCATGCCCTAGAAGTTGCAGTTAAAACTGCTTTAGCTTTGGCATCAACAGGATATGATATAATCGAAAGCGAAGAACTTCTTGGAGAAATTAAAGGGGAATTTTATTCATTTAAAAAGGATTTAAAGTGATTCTTATATTAATTTTAAACTTATTAACAAAGCACCGTGTTGAAACTAAGCGGTTAGCCATCTAATTATTTTATGAAATTATAATAAGGTTGAATAGGGCCACTAAGCGTATACTGCTTAGTGGCCCTATTTTTAAACTACCAATATTTCCTTTTGTCGTATTCCATGACATCCTAATTTATTTATCAAATCTCCACTTGGTTGAAAATAGAACTTCTTATATTTGTGTGCATCCTTATATATACAACAGTAAGTTTTGAGTCCAAGAATATTGCATACATAAAGCCTTGTGCTACTTATAGGATATTTCTTAGGAGAAGATATTACTTTCCCTAAATAAACTATATCATTTATCTTAATATTCTCTAAAGTTATCTGTCCGGTAGATTTAACTTTATGAATAATAAGCTTATCAGCAACAATAGAATACTTATAGTAAGTTCTGCATCTTACTACTTGAAAAACTCCAAAGGCTATCGTTAATAATATTATAGATACATTAATAAGTATACTAACTTGCTGATTATAAATTACTACTGATTGATTATAATTTGATAAAACAATCATGAAACATAAAACTATTATACTAACAACAATTGTGGAAGCTTTTTTTCTTTCTATTACTTCCTTATGCATCGTACCCATATACTTGTTTCCCCCATTGTACAAGTTAATACTGTAACATAGAGATTATACATCCATTTCAATTATTTATCCATTACTTTTGTAAGCAAATATTTGCTTTTAAAGCCTTAAACTGAGGTTTTTCATATTTAGATTAGTTTATTCTTTCATATAATCTCTTTTACTTAATTTTACTAATGTATGTTATAATCTATAGTATATATAATAATTCTTATTAAGTATATTGTTATTAAGTTTTATAATTTTGATGAAATATTAATGGAGGTATTTTAAATGATTCAGATATATAAATCAGTAAGTGATGTTGATCCAACATTAAAAAACTTAGATAATATTGAACCCGGCTGCTGGATTAACTTAGTCGCCCCTTCAGATGAAGAGCTTCTTCTTATCTCAAAAAAAACCTCCGTGCCAATAGAATTCTTAAGGGCACCTTTAGATGACGAAGAAGCATCTCGTATTGATATAGAAGATACAAACATGCTTGTAATAGTTGATATACCTTTTACTGAAATGGAGGATAACTCCTTAACCTATGATACCTATCCACTGGGGATAATACATACTGAAAATGAGCTTATTACAGTTTGTTTAAAAAATTCTAAGATATTAAGTGATTTCACTTATGGGAAAATTAAATCTTTTTTCTCATTTAAAAAATCCAGATTTATTCTACAAATTTTAAATAGAGTTTCTACATATTATCTTATATATCTAAGACAAATAGACAAGAAGAGCCTTATGATAGAAAAAAGACTCCATAAATCTATGAAAAATAGGGAACTAATACAACTTCATTCTCTAGAGAAATCTCTTGTATACTTTTCTACTTCATTAAAATCTAATGAAATAACTTTAGAAAAAATGTTGAAGCTTGAAATTATGCAAAAATATGAAGAAGATAAAGATGTATTAGAGGACGTAATCATTGAAAATAAGCAAGCTATCGAAATGACAGAAATATATAGTAATATACTAGCAAGTACTATGGACTTTTTTGCTTCTGTTATATCAAACAACTTAAATATAGTAATGAAAGGCCTTGCTTCATTAACCATACTACTAGCTATCCCAACTATAATGGGTGGAATATATGGAATGAATATTAGGTTACCATTACAAGACAGCCCTTATGCATTTCACATAGTTATGGGCGTTACCATGGGTGTAGCTCTACTTGTTGCTGGGATGCTTTATAAGAAAGATATGTTTTCATAGTTTTATTTAAATTAAATACTATTTCAATCTCAATTATGGATTCTGATGAATAATATAATAATTGAGATTGTTACACAAGAGGACTATATGGTCCTCTTATATTTTTATTTGGGAGGTGCTTATCATGCTCGCTCATGGAATTAAGTTTGGAAAGACCGTTGGAATTATATCCCCTGCTGGTTGTGATGATGCAGAAATAATAAATAAAAAAATCTCTGATTTTAGAAATTTAGGTTTTAATGTAAAAGTCGGTGCTCATGTATTTGATAAGTATGGATACCTAGCGGGAGAAGATAAAGTGAGAGCTTACGATCTAATGAATATGTTTATTGATGATGAAGTAGATGCTATTGTTTGTTTCAGAGGTGGGTATGGAAGTGCGCGAATGCTACCTTATCTGGACTTGGGCGTTATAAAAAGACATCCTAAAATATTTTGCGGTTATAGTGATATAACTTTGATTTTAAATTATCTATACAAGAAGTTAGGTCTTATAACCTTTCATGGTCCAATGGTAAAATCAGATTTCTCAGATTTAACTACTCGAGATAGCTTTTTTAATGCCGTTATGGATAGATCATGTAATTATAAAATAGATTTAAATTCTTTCGACTCAGTACAAGTTCATAATACCAAAAATATAAGCGGAAAGCTTGTAGGTGGAAATCTCTCTATTATTTGTAGTAGTTTAGGAACTCCCTTTGAAATTGATACAAAGGATAAAATCCTATTTCTAGAAGATGTGAATGAAAAGATTTATTCAATTGATAGAATGCTAACTCAACTTAATTTAGCTAATAAATTAAAATACTGCAAGGGATTTATACTAGGCAATTTTACACCAAACGAAAATGACATGAAAGAACATAATTTCACACTAAATGAACTTATTGCTCAAAAAATATTACCCTTAAGAAAGCCTACTATTGTTAACTTACCTTTCGGTCATGAACATCAAAATATAACGCTTCCAGTAGGTGGCTCTGTTAAAATAGATTTTGAAGCAGGCTTAATAACTCCAGTTAAAGAGTTCGTATTATAAATAATCCACAGAAATAAAAATAATCAACAATAGTTATCCACAAAAACTGTGTATTATTTTGATTTTTCTGTGACTAACTTTTGATTTTTCTGAATTTTATCGCAGAATAGTGTTCTTTTATATACTTATCCACAATTGTATCTATTTTTTATTATACTTAGTATTAACTAAAACCATACATTTATTTAGCTTATACAAAACAAAAGTCTGTAAACAAAAAGTTTACAGACTTTATTTTTGGAGGCGCCACCCGGATTTGAACCGGGGCATAAAGGTTTTGCAGACCTTGACCTTACCGCTTGGCTATAGCGCCGAATTAATTTAAAATAAATGGTGGCCAGACCAGGAATCGAACCAGGGACACGAGGATTTTCAGTCCTCTGCTCTACCGACTGAGCTATCTAGCCACATTTACCTAGCGACCACTTACTCTCCCACACAGTCGCCCATGCAGTACCATCAGCCGTCTAAGTCTTAACCTTCGTGTTCGGTATGGGTACGGGTGTAACCCTTAGACGCATCATCACTAGATATTGAAAGATTATTCTTTCAAAATTGCACTTAAGTTTACTTTGTAATATCTTGTATTGGTCAAGCCCTCGACCTATTAGTATCGGTCAGCTGAACATGTTACCATGCTTACACCTCCGACCTATCAACCTCGTGTTCTTCGAGGGGTCTTACTAGCTTACGCTATGGGAAATCTAATCTTGAGGTGGGCTTCACGCTTAGATGCTTTCAGCGTTTATCCCTTCCCGACGTAGCTACCCAGCTATGCTCCTGGCGGAACAACTGGTGCACCAGAGGTCAGTCCATCCCGGTCCTCTCGTACTAAGGACAGCTCCTCTCAAATTTCCTACGCCCGCGACGGATAGGGACCGAACTGTCTCACGACGTTCTGAACCCAGCTCGCGTGCCGCTTTAATGGGCGAACAGCCCAACCCTTGGGACCTACTTCAGCCCCAGGATGCGACGAGCCGACATCGAGGTGCCAAACCTCCCCGTCGATGTGGACTCTTGGGGGAGATCAGCCTGTTATCCCCGAGGTAGCTTTTATCCGTTGAGCGATGGCCCTCCCACGAGGTACCACCGGATCACTAAGCCCGACTTTCGTCCCTGCTCCACTTGTGGGTGTCGCAGTCAGGCTCCCTTCTGCCTTTGCACTCTACGAACGATTTCCGACCGTTCTGAGGGAACCTTTGGGCGCCTCCGTTACTTTTTTGGAGGCGACCGCCCCAGTCAAACTGCCCACCTAACAATGTCCCGTCACCAGCTTCATGGTGCCCGGTTAGAATCCCAGTACTGTCAGGGTGGTATCCCAAGGACGACTCCACATCCCCTAACGAGGATGCTTCCAAGTCTCCCACCTATCCTGTACAGACAATACCGAAACTCAATGCTAAGCTACAGTAAAGCTCTACGGGGTCTTTCCGTCCAATCGCGGGTAGCAAGCATCTTCACTTGCACTACAACTTCGCCGGATTTACAGTTGAGACAGTGCCCAAGTCATTACGCCATTCGTGCGGGTCAGAACTTACCTGACAAGGAATTTCGCTACCTTAGGACCGTTATAGTTACGGCCGCCGTTTACTGGGGCTTAAGTTCACCGCTTCGCGTTACCGCTAACGATTCCCCTTAACCTTCCAGCACCGGGCAGGCGTCAGCCCCTATACATCAGCTTTCGCTTTAGCAGAGACCTGTGTTTTTGCTAAACAGTTGCTTGGGCCTATTCTCTGCGACCTACTCTCGTAGGCACCCCTTCTCCCGAAGTTACGGGGTCAATTTGCCGAGTTCCTTAACTGTAATTCTTCCGCCGGCCTTAGGATTCTCTCCTCACCTACCTGTGTCGGTTTGCGGTACGGGTACTACATTTCTCCCTAGAAGCTTTTCTTGGCAGCGTAGAATCAAGTACTTCAGCCTAAAAGGCCTTCCCCATCACACCTCAGCTAATACAGGCGGATTTGCCTACCTGTATACCTAAGTGCTTAGACTAGCATCCAATAGCTAGCACACTCTATCTTCCTGCGTCACTCCATCGGTAATAACGATTTGCAGTAGTATCGGAATATCAACCGATTGTCCATCACCTACGCCTTTCGGCCTCGGCTTAGGTCCCGACTAACCCTCAGCGGACGAGCCTTCCTGAGGAAACCTTAGGTTTTCGGCCACTAGGATTCTCACCTAGTTCTCGCTACTGATGCCAACATACTCACTCGTAATCAGTCCACCGCTCCTTACGGTACGACTTCAGCCCGATTACGACGCTCCCCTACCCCAGCAGATAAATCTGCTAGCCGTAGCTTCGGTGATAAGTTTGAGCCCCGAACATCTTCGGCGCAGGATCTCTCGACTAGTGAGCTATTACGCACTCTTTTAATGAGTGGCTGCTTCTAAGCCAACATCCTAGTTGTCTTAGAAATCCCACATCCTTTTCCACTTAACTTATACTTTGGGACCTTAGCTGACGATCTGGGCTGTTTCCCTTTTGACTACGGATCTTATCATTCGCAGTCTGACTGCCGGACTAATACTATATGGCATTCGGAGTTTGATAAGGTTCGGTAAGCGATATGCCCCCTAGCCCATTCAGTGCTCTACCTCCATTAGTCATATCCGACGCTAGCCCTAAAGCTATTTCGGGGAGAACCAGCTATCTCCGAGTTCGATTGGAATTTCTCCGCTATCCACAGCTCATCCCATGGTTTTTCAACACCAACGTGGTTCGGTCCTCCACGAAGTTTTACCTTCGCTTCAACCTGGCCATGGATAGGTCACCCGGTTTCGGGTCTACGGCATGCAACTAGTCGCCCTATTCAGACTCGGTTTCCCTTCGGCTCCGTACCTTAAGTACTTAACCTCGCTACATACCGTAACTCGTTGGCTCGTTCTACAAAAAGCACATCATCACACACATATGGTGCTATGATCGGTTGTAGGCACACGGTTTCAGGTTCTATTTCACTCCCCTCCCGGGGTTCTTTTCACCTTTCCCTCACGGTACTTCTTCACTATCGGTCATCAAGTAGTATTTAGCCTTGGGAGGTGGTCCTCCCTGCTTCCCACAAGGTTTCACGTGTCTCGTGGTACTCTGGAGCAGAACTATGGTCTTCTTGTTTCACTTACAGGACTATTACCTTCTACGGTGTATCTTTCCAGATATCTTCAATTACAATAGCCACCAATGTTATGTTCTGTCCGCAACCCCAAAGATAAATCTTTGGTTTGGGCTCTTCCGATTTCGCTCGCCGCTACTGACGGAATCGATTTTTCTTTCTCTTCCTCTAGGTACTTAGATGTTTCAGTTCCCTAGGTTTACCCTCCTATAGCTATGTATTCACTATAGGATACGTAGGGTTACCTACGTGAGTTTCCTCATTCGGAGATCTTTGGATCACAGGCTATTTGCGCCTACCCAAAGCTTATCGCAGCTTGTCACGTCCTTCTTCGGCTCTTGATGCCAAGGCATTCACCATGCGCCCTTTGTAGCTTGACCTATCAAATCAAATTTGAGTTACAAATTTGCTGATTTACTAAAATACTAGCGTGCATTTTAGTAATCAATTTATTACAAAGAATAGTAAATATCTTTACTTTAACTTATGTGCAATTTTCAAAGAACAATGGTGGGCTTAAATGGACTCGAACCATCGACCTCACGCTTATCAGGCGTGCGCTCTAACCAGCTGAGCTATAAGCCCACAAATGGTGGAGATAAAGAGATTCGAACTCTTGACCCCCTGCGTGCAAGGCAGGTGCTCTCCCAACTGAGCTATACCCCCATATGTGTATATTAAATTAAGATGCCAATTACTTGGTATCTCAAAATTAAACAGAGAGAGATTCTAACCAGAATTCGTATATATTAAGTCTGAAATGCATCAGTACTTAATAATTTCTCCATAGAAAGGAGGTGATCCAGCCGCAGGTTCTCCTACGGCTACCTTGTTACGACTTCACCCCAATCGCTGACCCTACCTTCGGCTGCTGCCTCCCTTACGGGTTAGCTCACAGACTTCGGGTATTGCCAACTCTCATGGTGTGACGGGCGGTGTGTACAAGGCCCGGGAACGTATTCACCGCGACATGCTGATTCGCGATTACTAGCAACTCCGGCTTCATGTAGGCGAGTTTCAGCCTACAATCCGAACTGGGACAAGTTTTTGAGATTTGCTCCACCTCACGGTCTTGCGTCTCTTTGTACTTGCCATTGTAGCACGTGTGTAGCCCTAGACATAAGGGGCATGATGATTTGACGTCATCCCCACCTTCCTCCCGGTTAACCCGGGCAGTCTCGCTAGAGTGCTCAACTAAATGGTAGCAACTAACAATAAGGGTTGCGCTCGTTGCGGGACTTAACCCAACATCTCACGACACGAGCTGACGACAACCATGCACCACCTGTCTTCCTGTCGGTACCAAAGGTACCGACTTCCCCGGTTAAGGGTAATTCAGGAGATGTCAAGTCTAGGTAAGGTTCTTCGCGTTGCTTCGAATTAAACCACATGCTCCGCTGCTTGTGCGGGCCCCCGTCAATTCCTTTGAGTTTTAATCTTGCGACCGTACTCCCCAGGCGGGATACTTATTGTGTTAACGGCGGCACGGAGGTGTTGAAACCCCCACACCTAGTATCCATCGTTTACGGCGTGGACTACCAGGGTATCTAATCCTGTTTGCTCCCCACGCTTTCGAGCCTCAGTGTCAGTTACAGTCCAGAAAGTCGCCTTCGCCACTGGTGTTCTTCCTAATCTCTACGCATTTCACCGCTACACTAGGAATTCCACTTTCCTCTCCTGCACTCTAGATATCCAGTTTGGAATGCAGCACCCAAGTTAAGCTCAGGTATTTCACATCCCACTTAAATATCCACCTACGCTCCCTTTACGCCCAGTAAATCCGGACAACGCTTGCCACCTACGTATTACCGCGGCTGCTGGCACGTAGTTAGCCGTGGCTTCCTCCTTGGGTACCGTCATTATCGTCCCCAAAGACAGAGCTTTACAACCCGAAGGCCTTCATCACTCACGCGGCGTTGCTGCATCAGGGTTTCCCCCATTGTGCAATATTCCCCACTGCTGCCTCCCGTAGGAGTCTGGACCGTATCTCAGTTCCAATGTGGCCGATCACCCTCTCAGGTCGGCTACGCATCGTCGCCTTGGTGAGCCATTACCTCACCAACTAGCTAATGCGCCGCGGGTCCATCTTATAGCGGATTGCTCCTTTGATTTTCATTTCATGCGAAACGAAAATGTTATGCGGTATTAATCTTCCTTTCGGAAGGCTATCCCCCTCTATAAGGCAGGTTACCCACGTGTTACTCACCCGTCCGCCGCTAAGAAAGTTCCGAAGAACTTTCTCCGCTCGACTTGCATGTGTTAGGCACGCCGCCAGCGTTCGTCCTGAGCCAGGATCAAACTCTCAATTTAAAGTTTAATCATAGCTTACTTACTTAGTAAGTCTTTTTTCAAAAGAATTGCTGGTTTAGTTTAAGTCTAGTTTTAGACTTTGTTTATCTTCTCTGTTTAATTTTCAAAGACCAGTGCAATCGTTTCCGACTGCTTAATAATATTAACATTTAAGATTTAAATTGTCAACTTATTTTTTCAACAAGTTTTAATTTATTATCTTGTCACTCATCTGCGACGTTTATTATAGTAACATTTTTATTATTTTACTCATTCCTATCTATGATATAAATAAAGAAATTATCTCACTATAGTTTTATTTTACTAATATATTTAAGCTATTTCTATTAATGATACACGTGGTAATGTTTATAAATAAATTTGTATTTTATTGTTAATATATCTAATATCATTACGATAATATACTTAGTATACATCTACTTTTTTGAATTATTAACAGAACGTTTTACATGTTATATATTCTTTTTTATTCTTTAGTAGTGTAATTTTTTTAGGCACTAAAGTTTAACTACAAGCAGTTTTGTCTAAATCATTTTTTTAAAGAATAAAAAACTTATAACTAACAATCAATTGATATATACTTAAATATGAACTACTTCAATCAAAAATCTATTTTTAAACTTCTCATGTTTTCTCATGAATAGAACTTTAAGCCATGGATTCAAGTATGAAGTAATTTATTAATGATTAAAACTATAAACCAAAAAACTATATTCATTAACAGAATTTAGTAAAGTCAATATTAGTATTTAAATAGTTCTGTATGAGATTTTACACTACTATTTATAAATCTATATATTTTATAAATAATACTTAGGAGGAAAAGCATGAAGAAATTTTTAATTTGTTCAGTTATCGTATTTTCTTTTTTATTAGTTGGTTGTTCATCTAAAAGCAATTCAACAAACTCAAGCACTAATAGTAGCAATTCAACTGAGATAAAAATAACTTCTCCAACTACAGAAAATAATTCAAACAATGATGTAAAAAATGATACAAAAAGCATCTCAGTGTCTGGAGATCCTATTGTCGCTCTACCGATCGTAAAAGTAGGTAACAATATATATGTATCTCAATGGAAAGACAATAATAGGTTATATGAATATTTAGGTAGCGATATTAACTCAATAAATGATTTGCTCAAAGCTACAAAGAAATATGATTTATTTTCTAGAGAAATGGTTCAAGATACTGAAAAAATATATTTTACTAATATATCTGATAACGGCAATATATATACTTTATCTGATAGCACAAAGGAAGTAAAAAAACTTGATAACAGCAAAAGTTCAAATATAACTTTAGGAGCCGACGGATTATATTTTATAAATCAAAGTGATAACAGTAAGATTTATAAAATAAATTTGAGCGATAATACTAAAACTGCAGTAATTCAAGATTCTGTAGGAAAGTTTCTTTTATTTAACGATACAATAATATATCAAAATAAAAATGACAAATTCAAACTATACGCTTACTCTCTTACTGATAAAACAAAAACTGAACTAACTAGTAATTCGGCTGAAAGCTTTGGTGTTGCTAACAACAAACTAATTTATGTTAATTCAGGAGATCAAGATTCTATATGGAGTTTAGATTTGCAGAGCATGGAAGATAAGAAGCTTATGAATGTTGAAGCAGAGAACCTACAAGTAATTTCAGGAAGAATATTCTTTATAAATAGGTCTTCAGGTAATTATTTAAACGAATTAATTTCACCTGCAAACGGAACAGCATCAACAAACCCAATTATAAACGAAGGTGTTGAGCAATACTTTATATCTGAAAACACTGTATACTATGAATCAAAAACTTCTCATAATGATATAAAAACATATAATATCAAATAATCGAAATTTTTATACTTTGCTTTACATAATAAAAGACGCTAATGCCTACTTCATTAGCGTCTTTTTTATTAACTATAAATTGTTAACTATCTCTTTAAATTTATTTCCTCTTACTTCAAAGTTTGCAAACATATCAAAGCTTGCACAAGCAGGAGATAGCGCAACTATATCCTCTTCGTCTGCCAATTCCTTTGCTTTCAACACAGCGTTTTCTAAACTATCTACACAATATATAGGAACTTCAATACCCTCTTCTTGTTTTAACTTATTAAATGCTTCTACTATTTTATCTTTTGTGGCACCTAATAAAATAAGTTTTTTTATATATTTATATCCTTCATACGCAAGAGGTTCAAAAGGTATCTTCTTATCATATCCTCCTGCTATTAGTATCACAGGTTTTTCAAAAGCTTTTATTGTAGCTAAAGTTCTTGTAGGAGATGACCCTATAGAATCATTATAATATTTCACTCCATTTACTTCTCTTATAAATTCACTTCTATGTGCAACCCCTCTGAACGAAGTTGCAACATTTTTCATAACTTCCACAGATACTTCTCCGTAAGTTGCTGCGAAGGCTGCCAAATAATTCTCCACATTATGCATTCCCTTTATGACAATATCGCTCTTTTTACATATCTCATTGCCAAATACGTACAAACTTCCATCTTTATAGTAAGCCCCATCTTTTAGTTCTCTTTTAGAACTAAATTCTATAACTTTTCCTTGAGCCTCATCTTTAAATGAAGCTGTTATGTCATTTTCTCTATTTATAATAAGTAAATCTTTTGGAGTTTGAAACTTGAATATATTCTTTTTAGCATCAATATACTCTCCCATTCCTTTATGCATATCTAAATGATTAGGAGTTATATTCGTAACAATTGCAACATCTACTTGACTATTCATTGTCATCAACTGAAAGCTTGATAATTCTAAAACAACTCTATCTTCTTCTTTAATTTCCTCTATTTTTGTAAACAGTGGTATACCTATATTTCCACCTGTCCAAGTCTTAAATCCTTGAGCCTTAAGCAACTCAGATATTACAGAAGTTGTAGTAGTTTTTCCATCACTGCCAGTAATTCCATACACCTTTCCTTTACAATATCTAACGAACTCCTCTATTTCTGATGTTATATACGCTCCATTAGCCTTTGCATTTAATAGAGCTTCATGATCTATTCTCATCGATGGACTCTTGAATATAACATCAAAGCCTACTAAATTATCAAGATAACCTTCTCCAAGATTCAACTTAACACCTTTTATTTCAAATCCAGTTGCAACTTCACCTAACTCAGACTTACTTTTCTTGTCAAATGCAGTAACACTAGCCCCTAAACTTAATAAGAAATCTATTAAAGGTATATTACTGACACCAATTCCTATTACAGCAATATTTTTACCTTTAATAAACGTCTTAAACTCGTTAAAATCTTTTCTCATCAAATACTCGCTCCTTTAAAATTATAAATCTTAATAACTAATCAAAAAATCGATGAAGCGATAAAGAATAAAAATCGCTTAACGATATTATTTTATGTACTATATTAAATACTGTCCCATTTCTTTCTAATTATAACACCAGCAAATTATTTATTCTACTTTTCAAATAGTATATAATTTATAATTATACTCATTTTACGGAGGACATTATGGATACATATTATATAGGTTACTATTCCTCTCCTGTTGGCTTAATAAAGGTTGAGGCCTGCACAGATCATATCGTTGGTCTTGATTTTATAGAAAACAAAACATCAGAGGATGAAAACCACAACTTTCTAATCACAAATTGTCTAAACCAGTTACAAGAATATTTTGAAGGTAAAAGAACTCAATTTGATTTGCCTATTTTGCCTTCTGGTACTGATTTTCAAAGGGCTGTATGGAATGAACTTATAAATGTTCCTTTTGGCTCTATAAAGACATATAAAGATATTGCTATAGCCATAAATAACCCAAAAGCTGTTCGAGCTGTAGGTGGAGCAAATAATAAAAACCCTATTCCATTAATAATACCTTGTCATAGAATTATAGGTAGCTCAGGAAAATTAGTTGGTTATGGAGGTGGCCTTTGGAGAAAAGAATGGTTATTAACCCACGAAAAAATAAAATTCAAAAAATGATAAACGTGTTGCAATTGATATTATATAAAACAGATAAAACTTTAGAACTGTCACAAACTTAAGTGACAGAATCTAAAGTTTTATTATTCTATAGCTTTTGGTTAAATATATTACTTATCCCCAAATCTTCTATTTTCTTTTTAATTTCCTCATTATCTGTTGTATATAAACCTAATGCCTTCATTCTTTCAAAATACTCAGCTCCAGAAAAAGTATGCCTAACTCTTCTTCCGTCTTCAGTATTTAGCCTTTCATTAGCATAAGCAATTATATCACCTACTACAGTTTTTCTAGGAAGTATTACAGTCTCCATTCCTAAATAACTTCTCACTGCATTATGTCCAGCTAGTGTTCCAGTACTCATTGCTTCTGTGTGGCCAATAAAGAAACCTGCCTTTTCTCCTGCTACAAATAGATTATCAATCCCCTTAACTTTCATATCATTATCTCTAGGTGTTGATGAAAGATATCTTATGGAATTGCCTACTCCTCCTGAGTAAGGATCTATATACCTGGCATTTTCCAAACCTTTTATCTTTCGTAACTTTTCTAAAGGATAATAAGAAGTCATAACCTTTATATGCCCAGTATCAAGTAATACAATATTTTCAGCAAATTCTTTTAGTGCATATTGTTGACATACCTTTGAATCTAGTTTACCCATATTTATATCTTCTTCTGGAACTTTAAGAACTGCTGATCCTTTTTCTTCAAGCTCTTTTAATATCTCCGGCGAAACACTTTCTCTAGGTATCTCACAAGAGCCACTAAACGCACCTATAGTTCCATCACCTCTTTCTCCAGGTATATCAACTATTCCAGCTTTTGCACTTAAGCTCACTCTCATTCCAAATGTAGGGCACCTTAAGATACACATAACACATCCATTGCCATACTTATTGCAGTTTTCCATAGATCCTGTAGATCCGGTAGCTTCTACAAACGCATCAGCTTCTGCAATTGTCTTATCAAAAAACTTTATTGCTTTTATTTCATTATTTTCTTTAACTACATTTATAGCTCTAGACTTAAAATTAACCTTTATCCCTAGATCAAGAATATATTTTCTAACTTCTGGTTCAACCTTACTTACATCACAGAGCCATGCATGCTTATGTTGTGGAAAATCTACATTTTTATGAATTGCATTTCTATCCATGATGTCTATAAGTTCTCCTGCTCCAAGAGCTATTAACTCTTCTGCCGCAGTATATCTGCCATTATTCCTCATTATACCACCAACATTGCCTACACCAAGAAGCAGGTCTGTTCTTTCAAAGATTTCTACCTCAGCTCCAGCTTTCTTTGCTGCGATAGCTGCTGCACATCCAGCCCATCCACCACCTATTATAACTAGCTTCATATTCTACCTCTTTTAAATTAGTATAATATTAGAATATTTATCTGTTATTGATATTGTTACAACATGGAGCCATATTTTAAAACTTATATAATCTTAAATAATAAAAGACTGAACAGATTATAAAACTGTTCAGCCTTTTATCGCTATAATTAAAATTCTAATTTTGCTGCTATATAATTATCTAGTTCTTCTATCTTAATTCTTACTTGTTCCATAGTATCTCTATCTCTTACTGTTACTGCATTATCTTCTAATGTATCAAAGTCTACAGTTATACAGAAAGGAGTTCCTATTTCATCTTGTCTTCTATATCTCTTACCTATGCTTCCAGCTTCATCATATTCAACATTAAACTTCTTTCTTAATTCTGAGTATACTTCATCAGCTTTTTCTGAAAGCTTCTTAGATAATGGTAATATTGCTGCTTTGTATGGAGCTAATGCTGGGTGTAGGTGCAATACATTTCTAACGTCTCCATCTTCTAGTTCTTGTTCTTCGTATGCATCTGCTAAAAATGCAAGTGCAACTCTATCTGCTCCTAGTGATGGTTCAATACAGTATGGAACATATTTTTCATTAGTAGTAGGATCTAAGTAACTCATATCCTGTCCTGAATGTTCCTGATGTTTTGTTAAGTCATAGTCAGTTCTATCTGCTATTCCCCAAAGTTCTCCCCAGCCAAATGGGAATAAATATTCTATATCTGATGTTGCATTTGAATAGAATGATAATTCTTCTTGTTCATGATCTCTCATTCTTATATTTTCTTTAGTCATGCCTAGGTTTAATAAGAAATTCCAGCAGTAATCTCTCCAGAAATTAAACCATTCCATATCAGTTCCTGGTTTACAGAAGAACTCAAGCTCCATTTGTTCAAATTCTCTTGTTCTGAAAGTAAAGTTACCTGGTGTTATTTCATTTCTAAAAGATTTCCCTATTTGTGCAATTCCAAATGGAACCTTTTTTCTTGAACTTCTTTGAACTGCTTTAAAGTTTACGAATATACCTTGAGCAGTCTCTGGTCTAAGGTATATCTCAGCCTTTGCATCTTCAGTTACACCTTGGAATGTTTTAAACATTAAATTAAACTTTCTTATATCAGTGAAGTTTTTCTTTCCACACTTAGGGCATTCTATTTGATGTTGTTCTATATAATCTTTTAATTGTTCGTTAGACCATCCATCAGCTGAAGCAACCTCAGCTCCTTGTGCTGTCATATGATCTTCTATTAATTTATCAGCTCTAAATCTTGTCTTACATTCTTTACAGTCCATAAGCGGGTCTGAAAATCCACCTACGTGTCCTGATGCAACCCATACCTCTCTATTCATAAGTATAGCGCAATCAACTCCAACGTTATAAGGGCTTTCTTGTACGAATTTTTTCCACCAAGCTTTTTTTACGTTATTTTTAAATTCTACTCCTAGAGGACCGTAATCCCATGAGTTTGCTAATCCACCATAAATATCTGACCCCGGGAATATGAAACCTCTATTTTTACATAAAGCCACTAGTTTATCCATAGTTTTTTCAACTGCCATTTTAATACCTCCATTTATAATTAAGTTTTAACTTATTGTTCATTTAATCTATCTCTAAATTCCATAAGTTTACATATTAATAGCATTGCTTAATATTTCATAATTTAATATGCATTTTTATTATATTTACACTATTGTCATATAATAAAATTAATTTAGACAAATAAAAAAAGCCCTTACCATAAAGGGACGAAAATTTCCGCGGTTCCACCCTTCTTGGCAAATGCCCTGCTTTAATATCTAAGCATTCAAAAGCGCCCTTCATCAGTATAACTTAACGGTTCACACCAAACACCGTCTCTCTAAAAAGTTATAAAAATTACTCCTCTTTATCATTATGCTATATTCATTTATAATTAGTATTTTATCAAAGAATTCCTTATTGTCAAGAAAAATATAAAATTCTCTTAAAACCCATGTTAAAATAGTGCTTTTATATAGAATTCCTAATCTAACTATTAATTTGAACTTTAATATGTAACTTTCATGAATATTAATTATCAGTTCAATATATAACCGTTTTAACATTTGTCTTCAATAACCATGTTATAATTTCAAGTTCAATACTTATACTAAAATGTAATAAAATAATAAAACCTCATGCATAGCATGAGGTTATTGTACAAAATAAAAATGGCTCCGCGAAGAGGGCTCGAACCTCCAACCTATCGGTTAACAGCCGAGTGCTCCACCATTGAGCTATCGCGGAACGTCATTACAAATAATATTATAACACCTTATAAAAACTTTGCAAGTACTTTTTTAAACTTTTTTCACTTTTTATAATTATATTTTATTAATTCAAGTTTTATCAAAAGCTATATTTTAGATAAAACTTGACCATAGTAATAAGCATAATGGCAAGTGAAATATATAAACAAAACCTTGCCCAAATAAAATTTAAGCAAGGTTATTTTTATTCTTATAGTGGTTTCATTGTTGGGAATAAAAGTACATCTCTTATAGACGCAGAATCTGTTAAGAACATTATTATTCTATCGATTCCTATTCCTAATCCACCTGTTGGTGGCATGCCAGTCTCAAGAGCACTCATAAATTCTTCATCAATTACATATGCTTCGTCATCTCCAAGCTCTCTTTCCTTAGCTTGTTGTTCAAATCTTTGTCTTTGAACTATTGGATCATTAAGTTCAGAGTATGCATTACATATTTCTCTTCCATAAACAAAGCCTTCAAATCTTTCTGTAAATGCTTCGTTTCCTCTCTTCTTCTTTGTTAAAGGAGAGATTTCAACTGGGTAATCAGTAATAAACGTTGGTTGAATCATATGCTCTTCTGCATATTCTTCAAATAACATGTTTAACACTTCACCTTTTGTTACATTCTTTATATCTTTCTTAAACTCAAGATGCTTTTCTTTTGCTATTGCTTGAGCTTCTTCATCACTTACAATATTATTGAAATCTACACCTGCATATTCTTTAACAGCATCAACCATAGTAATTCTTCTCCATGGTGCTTTAAAGTCTATTTCAGTTCCTTGATATGTTACTTTAGTTGTACCATGAATTTTTTCACATACACTTGAGATTAAATTTTCAGTGATTTCCATCATATCATTATAATCTGAATATGCTTCATAAAGCTCAATCATAGTAAATTCAGGATTATGTCTTACATCTATCCCTTCATTTCTAAAGTTTTTGCCCATATCATATACTTTTTCAAAACCTGCAACTATACATCTCTTTAAGTAAAGCTCAGTAGCTATTCTTAGATACATATCTATATCCAAAGCATTATGATGTGTGATAAAAGGTCTTGCTGCTGCTCCACCTGCTATAGGTGAAAGTATAGGAGTTTCTATTTCTAAGAATCCTCTATTATCCAAGAAGTTTCTAATTTCTTTTATAATCTTAGTTCTTTTTATAAAAGTATCCTTTACTTCTGGATTTGTTATAACATCTACTTCTCTTTGTCTATATCTTAAATCTGGATCTTTTAATCCATGCCACTTTTCTGGTAATGGTTTTAATGATTTACAGATTAGTTTAAATGTTGAAACCTTAACTGAAACTTCTCCAGCTTTTGTTTTAAACACTTCACCTTCTGCCCATATCCAATCTCCAAGATCGTGTGTCTTATATTCTTTTAGAGCTTCTTCTCCAACCTCATCAATCTTTATAAATAGTTGAAGCTTACCATCTCTATCATGAATATCTGAAAATATAACCTTACCTTGACCTCTTTTAGACATAAGTCTTCCGGCTACTTTAACAATTTTTCCTTCTAATGTATCAAAATTGTCTTTCACTTCAACTGATGAATGACTTCTTTCAACCTTATAAACATCAAATGGGTCCTTACCTGCTTCTTGTAGATCTAAGAGTTTCTGCCTTCTTAATCTTTCTTGCTCATTAAATTGAGCCTCTAACTGGTTTATACTCATTTCCTCATTTGACATTAAAAATCCCTCCGTTAATCTCTTCTTATTCCTAATACTTCAAACTTACTCACACCTGATGGAACAACTGCTTCTACTATATCGCCTACTTTTTTGCCCATTAAAGCACTTCCTACAGGAGATTCATTTGAAATTTTATTTTCCATTGGATCTGCTTCAGCCGAACCAACAATTATATATTCAACTTCTTCATCGAAGTCATAATCCTTCACTTTAACAATAGAACCTATTGTAACTGTATCTGTTGATATTTCTGACTCATCTACAACCACTGCATTTTTCAGCATGTTTTCAAGTTGTATTATTCTACCTTCTGTAAAAGCTTGTTCATTTTTAGCTTCGTCATACTCTGAATTTTCGCTTAAATCTCCATAGCCTAATGCAACTTTTATTTTTTCAGTTATTTCTTTTCTTTTAACTGTTTTTAAAAATTCTAGTTCATCCTCTAGTTTTTTGACTCCTTCATAAGTCATCATATACTTCTTAACTTCGCTCATTTTTTTCTCCCCTTCAACAGTCATACTATTATAATATATCATATTTTAACAAAATTTCATATAAATTTGTTATATATTACCTTCCTTAAACTGTCAATTATTTTTCATATTATAAGACCTATATTAACTAATGTCAATATCGTTATCACATAAATAATTAATTATATTTCAAGCTAATAAATAATTTAACAGTTTTGTTGCAAACGTTTTATAGATTAAGTTTCTATTATAAATCTTTCATGGCAAATTATTATTTAAGACCTGCTATTTTAATGCCCATATATAAAAAATATATGGTACAGCAAAATAGCAAGTCTCATGTACTAACTTTAAATTTATGACTTTTTTCATTATTGTCTTTTTAGTATATTGTTATACCATATATTTATTCATTAATTTATCATAAAATGCTGTATCAAAATTCATTAATTAAATTTTTTTTATATTCTCTTAATATTCTTATAACAGAATTTACATCATCTTCTGTATTAATAATATTTTTAATTTCTGTGCAGTTTTTTAAACCTTTTATGTACCAAGCAATATGTTTCCTCATTTCTCTTAAAGCTTTCCGTTCTCCGTCATACTTTAAAGCCAAATCATAATGCTCTAAGCACATATCAATTTTTTCAGAAGGAGTAGGTTCTAAAACCTCAATTCCACTCATCATGTCAGTAATCTGTTTAAATATCCACGGATTCCCCATACTTCCTCTTGCTATCATTATTCCATCACAATTAGTCATTGATATCATATTTTTAGCATCAACAGCAGTCACTATATCTCCATTACCTATAACCGGTATATTAACAGATTGTTTCACTTGTCTTATTATATCCCAATCAGCCTTACCTTCATACATTTGCTCTCTAGTTCTGCCATGAACTGCTATAGCATCAGCTCCTGCTGATTCTACCACTTTAGCAAAATAGACCGCATTAATATCATCTTTATCAAACCCTTTTCTAAACTTAACAGTTACAGGTTTATTAGAAACACTTTTTACAGCCTTAACTATATCGTAAGCAAGGCTTGGATTTTTCATAAGTGCAGAACCTTCTCCATTTTTAACTATCTTCGGAGCAGGACATCCCATATTAATATCAACTATACAAATATCATCATTATTATTAAAATAACGATTAGTAACTTCAGCCATAACTTTAGGATCATTACCAAATATTTGTACAGCTACAGGTTTCTCTTCTTCTGAAACTCGTAGAAGCTGCTCAGTATTATCACTTCCGTAATAAAGAGCCTTACTACTTACCATTTCAGTATAAACAAGGGAACATCCCATTTTCTTGCATAGACCTCTAAAGGAAATGTCAGTAACCCCTGCCATAGGAGCTAAAAATACATTGTTTTCTAAACTTACATTACCAATATTCATCAGACCGTACCATCTTCTATTCTTTATTCTTATAATAAATTATCTTAAGTCCTTCTAAAGTCAATTTTGAATTAACCTTATCTATCAGGTCCGTTTCTCTAGCAATTAAATTAGCTAAACCACCTGTAGCTAATACGAATGGTTCATCTTCTCCAAGTTCCTTCATTTCCTGTTTCATTTTCTTAACAATATATTCAACTTGCCCAGTGTATCCATATATTATTCCAGCTTGCATGCTTGTAACTGTATTTTTACATATTAGGGTATCTGGTTTTTCAAGTTCTACTCTAGGAAGCTTAGCAGCTCTCTCAAATAGAGCATCAGATGAAATTCTTATTCCTGGAACTATATTTCCTCCAAGATAGTTACCATTCTTGGATATAGCACAGAAAGTAGTAGCAGTACCAAAATCTATAACTATAGTGCTTCGTTTATACATTTCATATGCAGCAACTGCATTAACTATTCTATCAGCACCGACTTCTTTCGGATTATCGTACTTTATATTTATACCTGTTTTTATACCTGGTCCTACTACTATTGGATCCATATTGAAACATTTTCTAACCATATGTTCAAATGAATACATTATATTCGGAACAACAGATGAAATTATTATTCCTTCTATGTCATTAATATCTAAGTTATTCTGAGAAAATAATGCTCTTACTTGTATGCCATATTCATCAGACGTTTTCTTCGAATCTGTTGATATTCTCCAGCTCATCATATACTTATCGTTGTCATAAACTCCTAAAACTATATTAGTATTGCCAACATCTACTAATAAGATCATAATAATAATCCTCCAACTAATACAATTAAAAGCAGCTTTTGAAGCTGCTCATTGATGTTTTATTTTATTTAACTGCACATCTGGTTAGTTTCAAAATGTGTTGTATAAATATCAATATAATTTTAGCAATTAAATTTTATTTGTCAAGTTTTTATCAATCTTTAGCTGAAGTCTCTTCTTTTCTTAGTTCCTTTTTTCTGAGCTACTTCTACATTAACTCTTACTCCATTAATCTTAACCTTGTTCATAACATCTAATACATCATTGGAATATTGCTCAGGAACTTCTACAAATGTATATTTTTCATATATATCTATAGCTCCTATACTTCTGCCTGGTATCCCAACTTCACTAGCTATAGCTCTCACAAGATGCTCTGGCTTTAGATTTTTGTCTCTTCCAATGTTGACAAACATTCTAACCATACCTTCTTCTCTACTTTGGCCGCCTTCTCTTCTACCTCTGTCACTTCTGTCACTTCTGTCGTTTCTGTCGTTTCTTCCACTTCTTCTAGCACTTTCGTCTCTAGAAGATGACGGATTCATATCTACATCGTCTCTTTCAGTAAAGTTAAGCTCTCTTTGTAAAAGTGCAGCAGCTATATCTTTAGCATCATGTCCTTGTTCAAGCATCTTTTCAACTATTGATACATATTTCTTATATTCATCATTCTTCATGTCTTCTTCAAGCATATCTACAAACTTTTGAACCTTAACTTTTCTTACATCCTTTAATGTAGGTATGTTATGAAGCTTCATTTTCTTCTTTGTATATGTCATGATGTCTCTAAGATCTCTCATTTGTCTTCCAGTTACCATAGTGAAGGCTCTTCCTTCTCTACCTGCTCTACCTGTTCTACCAATTCTATGAACATAGTGTTCCTCATGTTGTGGAACATCAAAGTTAAATACCATTTCAACATCATCTATATCCAAACCTCTAGCAGCAACATCTGTAGCTATAAGTATCTTAATGTTTCCTTGTTTAAATCTTTGTATAACACTACTTCTTACAGATTGCTTCATATCTCCATGTATCTTACTTATATTATATCCTTTATTTAAAAGCTTCTCTTCAATTTCATCTACTTTACTCTTTGTATTACAGAATATTAAGGAAAGCTTTGGATTGTACATATCAATAAGTCTTGTCATTACTTCTAATTTATCTTGTTCCTTAACTTCCACATACATCTGAGATATATTTGGAGTTGTGATTTCTTTATTCTCTATCTTTACCATCTCAGGATTCTTTAAGTGTTTCTTAACTATGTCAAGTATAGATCTTTTCATAGTAGCTGAGAATAAAAGTTTTTGAACTGGTTGTTCTATAGTTGATAATATTTCTTCAATATCTTCTCTGAAACCCATATTAAGCATTTCATCAGCTTCATCCAATATAAGAACTTTTAAAGAATCCATCTTTATAGTTCCTCTTCTCATATGGTCCATAACTCTTCCAGGTGTTCCAACAACTATTTGACTTCCTCTTCTAAGGCCTCTTATCTGCCTTTCCATAGAGTCTCCACCATATACAGCTAATACATTTAAACCTCTTTTGTATTTTGCAAGCTTTTCAAATTCTTCGCCAACTTGAACTGCAAGTTCTCTAGTTGGGCATAAAACTAACACTTGTAAATCCTTGCTTGAAGTATCTATTCTATCTATAGTAGGTATACCAAAAGCTGCTGTTTTACCTGTACCAGTTTGTGCCTGACCTACCATGTCAGCTCCACTCATAACTACAGGTATAGCTAACGCTTGTATTGGTGTAGCTTCTGTGAATCCCATATCACTTATAGCTTTTTTTATCTCGTCTGAGCAATTTAACTCATTAAATATCATTTTTTCCATTCAGTATCTCCTTTTAACTAACTCTAATTTTTTATTTATTTTACGTATTATAATTTATTGCGCACCAAAAAAGGTCGAACTAAAAAAATCCTATCCATATCTAAGAGGATTTTTCAAGGCGACCAAAATTTCGTTTATACTCTTGAAGTAAATCGGAAAAAAAACCCAAAAACATGTTATAACATATTAATTCTTACGAGACTCTATTGTATCACATGGTTTATTCTCTGTCAAAGTATAAACATAAATATTAAAATTATAATATTTATTTTTAATTTACATCTCTTTAATTTTAAGTAAGTTTTCATATTATAGACCTAAAATTATAGTAGCCTTATGAAAATCTTCTATCACTTTCGCACTATCATTTTCATAGAATTCAAATATACCCTTTTTCAAAAATCTGTTGTCTAAGATTTTTGTATGCATCATTTTCTTTATTAATTATTTGAAAAGTCCGCTGAATTTATACATTAAATCAGCGGATTTCTAATATAATTTCTAATTTAGTTTTTAAAATAAACCTACTATTTCTCCATTTTCAAGGATATCCATCTTATTTGCAGCAGGAACTTTAGGCAATCCAGGCATAGTCATTATATCTCCAGTCAACGCTACAATAAATCCCGCTCCATTTGATACTCTTATCTCTCTTACAGTTATCTCAAAACCTTCCGGTCTTCCTATCAAAGAAGGATTATCAGATAGCGAATATTGAGTTTTTGCCATGCAAATAGGTAACTTATCTAATTTAAAATCTTCTAATTCCTTTATTTGCTTTTGAGCCATTGAAGTATAATTTACACCTGTTGCCCCATATATCTCTTTTGCAATAACTTCAATTTTTTGCTTAATCTGAAGCTCTGAGTCATATATAGGACTAAAGTTTGATTGTTCTAGCTCTATAGTTTCAACTACTTTTTTAGCGAGATCAATTCCGCCTTCTCCACCTTTTTCCCAAACTTCAGTAAGAGATACTTTAATATCTATGGAGTCACAAAACTCTTTTACAATTCTTATCTCTTCATCAGTGTCTGAAATAAACTTATTTATTGCAACTATAACTGGAACCCCATACTTTTTAATATTTTCCACTTGTTTTTCTAGGTTTTTAATTCCTTTTTTCACTGCTTCTATATTTTCTTCATTTAGATTATCTTTCTTTACTCCACCGTGATGTTTTATAGCTCTAATTGTTGCTACAAGAACTGTACAATTTGGCTTTAATCCACCATATCTACACTTTATATCAAAGAACTTTTCAGCCCCCAAATCCGCTCCAAATCCAGCTTCAGTTACAGTATACTCACCTAACTTCATTGCTGTTTTAGTTGCAATTATTGAGTTACACCCATGTGCAATATTAGCAAAAGGTCCTCCATGTATTATAGCTGGTGTGTTTTCTAAAGTTTGAACCAGATTTGGTTTTATGGCATCTTTCATTAACAATGCCATAGCACCTTGTATCCCTATCTCTTTCGCATAAACAGGAATTCCATCCAAATTATATGCTACAAGTATATTGCCCATTCTTTCCTTCAAGTCCTTAAGGTCCTTCGCCAAGCATAATATAGCCATTATTTCTGATGCTACTGTTATCATGAATCCGTCTTCTCTAACAAATCCGTTCGCTTTACCACCCATACCTATTACTATATCTCTTAACGCTCTATCATTCATATCCATGACTCTTTTAAAAATTATTCTTCTAGAATCTATCTTTAACAAATTACCTTGATGTATATGATTATCTATAGCAGCACAAAGCAAGTTATTTGCAGTCGTTATCGCATGCATATCTCCAGTAAAATGAAGATTTATGTCCTCCATAGGAACAACTTGCGAATATCCTCCACCTGCTGCTCCACCTTTCATCCCAAAAACAGGACCTAAAGAAGGTTCTCTTAGAGCTATCACAGCATTTTTACCAATTCTGTTTAATGCTTGCCCAAGTCCTACAGTAACTGTAGACTTACCTTCTCCTGCTGGTGTTGGGTTTATAGCAGTAACAAGCACTAGCTTTCCAGATTTATTTTCTTCTTTGTTGTTAACAACATCAAGCGATATCTTACATTTATATTTTCCATAAAGTTCAATATCATCATCAGTTAACCCTAGCTTTTCTGCTATCTTTATTATTGGTTCTATTTTTGCTTCTTGAGCAATTTCTATATCTGTTTTCATAATAAAATGCACTCCTTCAGTTTAATGTTCTTGAATAGAAGATTTTTTTCTTTCAAACAAACAACTAACATTAGTAAAAATCATAACTTACAAAACTGGTATAATCATATGTAATGCTAATAACATAATATTATTATCTGCCAGAGCATTATTAACATGTATATTATACCATCTTTAAAAACAAAATAAATATACATTCGAATGATTTTGTATATTTTTTTATTATCATTCGTAATATTACATATTATATTCACAATATTAAATTCACCGTACGTGTAAGTAACATTTTTAATCTTCTATCACTTTTTATTTTCTTCTTTTAAACACACCTATATCTAGTTTATAAATTTATTTTTAAATGCTATATTAAAACAGCAATAATTTAAAATTTACTTTTAAATCAAAAACATCATCAATATGTAAAATAAGGTAGCCGCAAATATGAAGTGCACCCCAAATATTAGACAAAACTAATATTTGGAGGTGCATTTTTTATGTCTAAACATACTTTAGAAGTTAAACTGAAAGTGGTGAATGATGTATTAGAAAAAGGTATGTCAGTCAATTCTGTAGCAAAATCACTCCCTACAGCAAAAGTTGTAGTTCAAAGATGGGTTGCGCTTTATGAGAAATTTGGAGTAGAAGGACTTTCTATGAAGTCTGGAACATATACTGGTGATTTTAAAGTTCATGTTATAGAATATATCCATAAGAATAATTTATCTCTATTCCAAGGGGCTGTTCATTTTGGGATTCCAAATGGTTCAACCGTAGGTGTTTGGGAACGGATATATCTCGAGTATGGTCCCGAAGCTCTGTATAGAGATAACAGAGGGAGGAAGGCAAAAATGAAAAAGGATAAGTTTAAAAAGCCTAATACTGATAACTCACAAAATGAAGATTTAATTGCTGAGGTTCAACGCCTTCGAATGGAGAATGAGTACCTAAAAAAATTGAATGCCTTAGTTCAAGCCAGGGAAAAATCAGCGAAAAAGACAAAGTAGTTGTTATTAGAGAATTAAGGCATAAATATAAGTTAGCTGATTTATTAGAAATTGCAAACATTCCTCGCAGCACGTTCTACTATCGTATAAAAAGCATGGAGAAATCTGATAAATACGATGTTGTTAAGTCCTGTATCGTCCAGATTTTCCATGAGAATAAAGGTAGATATGGATACAGGAGAATTACTTTAGAACTGCACAATAGAGGATATATTGTAAATCATAAAACTGTTCAAAGACTGATGAAGCAGTTATGTTTAAAGTGTATGGTTCGTATTAAGAAGTACAGGTCATACCGAGGCAAAATCGGCAAGATTGCCCCAAACTTGTTATCGCGTAACTTCAAAGCTAATAGACCTAATGAGAAGTGGGTTACTGACGTGACCGAATTCGCTGTCTTTGGAAAAAAGCTATATCTTTCGCCAATCCTTGACTTGTACAACGGAGAAATAATAAGTTATAACTTATCCGAAAGGCCTACATTTCATCAAACAGTTGATATGCTTAAAAAGGCCTTTGAGAAGATTCCTGATGACATAGAATTGATACTACACTCAGATCAGGGATGGCAATATCAAATGAATAAATATCAAAAGATGCTAAAGGAAAAAGGTATTAAGCAAAGTATGTCGCGAAAAGGTAACTGTCTTGATAACTCAGTTATGGAAAACTTCTTTGGATTACTGAAAACAGAGTTGCTATATCTACAGGAATTTGAAAGTATAGATCACTTTATAGAAGAGTTAGTATCTTATATAGATTATTATAATAATAATCGTATTAAGATAAAATTAAAAGGACTGAGTCCTGTTCAATACAGGATTCAGTCTCTAAAAATAGCTTAATTAATATTTGTCTAAAATTATGGGGTCAGTTCAAATAATGTGGCTACCTTATTTTTATTATGCATTATTAAATATCTCTTCAAATTCTTCAGCTTCAAGCTTTTCTTTTTCTAAAAGAGCCTGAGCCACTGCATGTAACTTACCCATATACTCAGTAAGTAACGATTCAGCTTTTCCATAAGCCTCATCTATTAGACCTTTAATTTCTTTGTCAATCTTAGATCCAATTTCTTCACTGAAGTTTCTACTTCTTCCGATATCTCTTCCAAGGAAAACTTCATTATGGTCAGTTCCGAAGGATATAGGACCTACTTCATCACTCATACCATACTCCATTACCATGCTTCTAGCAATGTTACTAGCTCTATCAATATCATTTTTTGCTCCAGTACTTATATCGCCCATTATCAATTTCTCTGCTACTCTACCGCCAAGAAGTCCTACCATTTCATCTTTCAATCTAGACTTAGATGTATAACTTCTATCTTCAGCTGGTAAATGCATTGTATATCCACCAGCCATTCCTCTTGGAATTATGCTTATTTGATGAACTGGATCCGCATTTGGTAATAGCTTAGCTACAACCGCATGACCCGCTTCATGATAAGCAGTAAGTTTTCTATCATGTTCACTGATAACTCTACTCTTCTTTTCAGGACCGGCTATAACTCTAGTTATTGCCTCTTCCATTTCATCCATACCAATTATCTTCTTGCTTCTTCTTACTGATAGAAGCGCTGCTTCATTAGCTAAATTTTCAATATCAGCCCCTGTAAATCCAGGAGTTCTCTTTGCTAAAACTTTAAGCTCTATATCATCAGATAAAGGTTTATTTCTTGTATGAACCTTAAGTATCTCTTCTCTACCTTTTACATCAGGAGCTCCAACTACAATCTGTCTGTCAAATCTACCTGGTCTTAATAGAGCTGGATCTAAGATATCTGGTCTGTTAGTAGCAGCTATCATAATAATCCCTTCATTAACTCCAAAACCATCCATTTCAACTAATAACTGGTTAAGAGTTTGCTCTCTTTCATCATGACCACCACCAAGGCCAGCACCTCTTTGTCTACCTACAGCATCTATTTCATCTATAAATATTATACATGGGGCATTCTTCTTTGCTTGTTCAAATAAGTCTCTTACTCTCGAAGCACCAACTCCAACGAACATTTCTACGAAATCTGAACCTGATATACTAAAGAATGGTACTCCAGCCTCTCCAGCAATCGCTCTTGCAAGAAGAGTTTTACCAGTTCCAGGAGGTCCAACTAAAAGAACACCCTTCGGAATTCTGGCTCCCATTTCTATATATCTCTTAGGCTGCTTTAAGAAGTCAACTATTTCCTCTAGTTCAGCCTTTTCTTCATCTGCACCTGCAACATCTTTAAATGTAACCTTCTTTTTATCTGGAGTAGCCATCTTAGCTCTACTCTTCCCAAAATTCATTACACCTCGGCTTCCGCCTCCACTCTGAGATTGCTGCATAAATATAAAGAAAAACGCTATAAATAAGAAAATTACTAAAACTGTTGGTATTATCTGTACCCAAACAGATATATTTGTTGGAAGTTCAAACGAAACTTTTACATTTGGTTTATTATTATTTGCAAGTAATATATTTAATGTTTCAACAGGAACTACTGTATTAAAAGTTTTGTTATTTGTTAAGGTACCCTCAACAGTCATTTTATCCTGTTTTACTTGTATACTCTTAACTTGGTCACCAATCCATTTTTGTTGAAAATCGCTATATGGTATAGTACTTCCTGCTTCGCCGCTTTTCACGAGAAAAACTGCAGAAATTACAACCATTATCATTACCACAACCCAGGCCGTTAAGCTAGAAAATTTTTTCATGATAGGCCCCCCTCTCTTACTAGTTACTATAAAATTTTACCATATGATTTTTTCCATTACAATACAGTTACATTACTTATTATATACTTCCTCTTTTAAAGAAGCTATAAATGGTAAGTTTCTATATTTTTCGGCATAATCAATGCCATAACCAACTATAAATTCGTCTGGAACTTCAAATCCATAATACTTCACATTAATATCCGTCTTTCTTCTTACTGGTTTATTAAGCAAAGATACTATTTCTATGCTATTAGCATTTCTATCCTCAAAATACTTCAATAAATAGCTTAAAGTAAGTCCTGTATCAACTATATCTTCTACTATTATGACATCCTTACCCGCCACATCATTGTCTAAATCTTTTAAAATTCTAACAACTCCTGAAGTTTGCGAAGAATTTCCATAACTTGATACAGCTATGAAGTCTAACTCACAAGGTATTGATATATACTTCAATAGTTCAGAAGTAAATATAACAGATCCTTTTAGTACTCCAACTACAAGCAATTCTTTGCCCTTATAGTCATCGCTTAAATCCGCCGCTATTTCTTTAACCTTGCTAATGATAGTATCTTCAGAAAACAGTATTTCTTTTATGTCTTCTCTCATGTTAACTATTCCCTTTCTATAAAACGTATTTGTAAAATATTTTTTGTATTCTTATTAACTTTAAATAAGTCACTTATCTTTAAGCCTACAACCCAAGAAATATGGTTATCAAAACAAACCAAAGGTATTTCATCTCTTAGACTATTAGGTACTTTATTGTCAATGAATATATCTTTTATCTTTTTAGTGCCAGTCATACCTAAAGGCTTAATTTTATCACCATTTTTTCTATTTCTAATAATTATTTTTTGCTTTATTTTATCATAATCAAAATATTTGATTAAGTCACTACTATTTAAGTCAATTTTAGTATCATTCTGCCTCACCTGTAAGACAACATCATACATTAATCCATTTAATCTTAGATTTTCTACTATTTTCTCATCAAGATCTTGTTTGGATATTATAAACTCTATACTTTTGCATTCCTCAAATTTTCTTATTGAGATAATTATATCTCCATAAGAATTTTCTGCAACTATATTATTTGGAAGATTTATGTTTTTTCCCGTTTTTCCTTCTTGTAATAGGATAATATCATAAATATGTTTCATTTCAAAATTATATGTAGCTCCAGAAACATAAAATATAGATTTTCTTATAAGCCTTGTCAATAATGCCTCATGAATATGAAAAGCATCTTTGTTTATTATTATAGTCCCAGCTTTTTCTTTACAAAACTTAAAATACATATCTTCAGAACTTTTATCAATATACTCACTATCAATATTTGCTAATAAGGCAAGTCTATTAAGAGACTCTACAATATCTTTATTAAAATTATTTTTTATAAAAGGAATCATTTCAAGTCTAACCTTATTTCTGGAATATATACTTTCTAAATTAGTTCTATCTATCCTAGGATTAAGGTTATTACTTACACAATAATCTTCTATTTCTTCCCTTGTTATGCACAGTATAGGTCTTATATAGATTTCATCTCTTATTGGCTTTATACCAACCAACCCATCTATACCTGTTCCCCTCATAACTCTCATCAAAATAGTTTCTGCTTGGTCATTTGCATTATGAGCTATAGCAACCTTATCGAAACCTTCTTCTTTTATTACCTGGCTAAAAAATTCGTATCTCGCTTCTCTACCAGCCATTTCAGAGGATATACTTTTCTCTTTTGCCATCGACTCAATATTTATTCTTTTTATAAAACACGGTATTCCAAGACTAGAGCACATTTTTTCAACATAGCTTTCGTCTTCAAAGGAATCATCTCCTCTAAGCAAATGATTAATGTGAGCCGCTCCAAGAGTAATACCAAGTTCATGCCTCATCATATATAGAACATGCAACAAGCAAACCGAATCTGGACCTCCAGAAAGCGCAACTAAAACCTTATCTCCATTTTTTATCATATGATGTTCTCTTATAAAATTTATAACTTTATCATTCAAGTTAGAACACTTCCTAATCAAGTTTAATAACTTATTATAACATACCATTAAACTCTTATTAATATAAATTATTACAAATTCACTAAAACTTAAATAAATCGTATATTGTTAATTTATTAATGCTTCCATTTAAAACTACAGACTTAATCCTATGTTTTATACATAAAAACGACTATGAAACTAAGTTAGCATTAGTTTCATAGTTAAAGTGTATTTTATTCAATTGAAATATCAAAATTTTATTTTGCCCATAAAAACTTTATTTTATAACTTCTGCAAGTTACAAAGACACTTGTTCACTAGTATATCGCAAACACCTTAGATACCACCACCGTCATATCATCTTTTATCTTAGCGCCACTTATTTCCTTAGCTTTATCTAATATCTCAAGAGAAAGCTCTTTAGGATTTTTATTATTAGTTGTACGTAAAAATTCAGTAAGCCATTGACAGCTTCCATCACCATCTTTACCATATAATATCCCATCGCTTATTGTTACTATCAAATCTCCATTAGATACTTTTTTCTCTACAATATCCACATCTGTTGTATCCAATATACCAAAAGGTAATGTTTTTGACTTCACTAATTCAACCTTCTCACCCTTCTTGATAAAACTTTCTACAGCTCCAACTTTCATAAACTTGGCATTTCCTGTATATAAGTCAATATTTTGAAGATCCAAAGTTGCGAACTTTTCATCTTCACTAAACTTCATAGACATTATAGAATTAACAGTATTTATGGCTGTTAATTCCGAGAACCCAACTTGTGTGAATTTTTCTATAAGCTCCACAGCAGCTTTACTCTCTGCACCAGCCTCAGGTCCTGATCCCATACCATCACTAACCAAAACCATATAGTTACCATCTTGAGTTTTCCCATAGCTATAGCTATCACCAGTATACTTTTCTCCATCTTTACACGCTATTGCTGCATATGATGATACATGATATTTAGGGGTCTCCTCAATGTATACAGAACATTTATTAGTATTTGGGTCTATAGAACAACCATCCCCACCTATACTCATAGTTTTGCCTATAGATTTATTTATTACTGGAAGGACATCTTTTATACATATCTGTCCACCTCCACAACTATCCATAGTTACCTTTATGTTTAATCTACCATTTTTATCGTTATAACATAAAATATCATCATACTTTATACTTTCTTTATTCAACGCTCTTTTTATAGTTCTTTCTACATCATTACATATAACTATATCTTTGCTAAAATCATCTATTAATTCTCCAATTGTAACAGCCATATTGTTTATATGCCCTGCTAAAAGTTTCCTTCCTTCCCCAAGCCTTCTTTTAAGCATTTCATCCTGAACATAATTACCAACTATCTCTTCTGTATTCTTTACTAGCGCATATTTTTTAATACATTTCTTATCTAACTCTAATGGAAAACTTGATTTTCCTTCTTGATTACTTCTTATCAATTCAGAAAACGAATTGTAAGTAGTATGTAATTCTCTTTTCCAACAAGTATATCTCATATCACAGCTGCTACACACCCTGTCGGCCAGGTTTTCTATAAGCGCACTACTTTTGTTTTTTAACAACAGCCTATCATTATCAACTAAATTACTCAACGTAACTGATATAGTAGATAAAATATCTGTAAAATCAACAAGTCTATTAGTAAACTCTTCTTTAATCTTGCAAAAATGCAAATCTCCTAAAGTATCCTGCTTCCTTTCATTATCTAATTCAAGTGACAGTTTATTATAAAATTTAAGTGGAACTACAGAAAATAATACTGCTACAATCAATGCCTCTATAACCTTAAAATCATCAAACTTCTTTGAATACATCGATAGCACAAAGTATACTACAATATAAGCTAGCATTGTAAACCACTTACCTGTATCTTTAAATATACCAACCATCAATCCGCATATACTATATACACTTATATAAAGCATCATATTATTAGTAGAAAGACCCACTATTATTCCCATGGCAACACCTGCTGCTGCTCCCACTGAGCTTCCCAAAGAGAACGCTATTATTATTACAAAAAATAATGCAACTACATTTCTTATACTAATACCAAAAATCGCCACACTACCTATGCCTGAAATTATAAGACAAAACAGTAATGCCATAGCTATAAGTTCTTCACTTGTAAAAAAGTGATTTGTTTTTATATCATCTAGGCATGTAAGTGCATATTTTATAATATAATATATTGGATAAACTACAACACATTGCACTAACGAAGTTACTATATTAATCCATAAACTTATATTTGAACTAAATGCTCTATAAAAAATCATCGACAACATAAGTATAGAAAAACTCATTATTAAGCTAACCTTCTCCTTTAACTTAAACGGAAGGTTTGTAAATATAGATATAATAGCTGCTGACAAAATATAAATACCAACATTAGGCGCACTACCTAGAAGAGTGGCGTATCCTAATAAAACTCCAACTGCCGCTACTATCCCTTCTTTCTTACTTTCCTTATTTAAAAACGATAGTATGAAAGCTATTCCGAATGGTGATAGCCCATCTATACCCGCCCCATTTGCATTTATAGTTACCCTACTTATCAAAAAAGCTCCTATGAAATTAAATAGCAATCTATAAGGAGATCCTATAATCTTAAGTTCTTTCTTATCTTTTTTTCTATCACTTATTCTTTTATATGTAGTGACATCTACTCCATACTGCATTGGTAAACCCTCCCATTTTTCTAAAGCGTATTTCTATTATATCAAAGGGTATTGGAAATATATGTCACTTGTTGTTTGCTGAAGATATTTTTATTCGGACATTTATCACTGTATTTCTTTATATTATTTATATTGATTTTTACTTAACTTATTGCAAAAACACCCTTCTGGCATAATTAACTATACAGTATAGCAAATGTACCTTTCCCTAGAAAAACCTACTTATTTGTCGTTGTACAATAGTCCTTGTGAATTTATAAGGATATTTTTTATGCATATAATTAAATATTTAATTTTTATGTCAGAAAAAGCAAAATTAAATAAAAAACTTTATTCTCTCTTTACAAAAAAATCACTAAGAGACTTTCTTAGCTATCCTTTATATATATATCTTCCTGCACACACTAGTAAAACTTAGCAAGTGAGCAAGCTTACAATTTTTTATATAGCAAAAAAGAACTCATAATATATGAGTTCTTTTGGTGCTGAAGACCGGAATCGAACCGGTACGATGTTTTAGCATCGCAGGATTTTAAGTCCTGTGCGTCTGCCAGTTCCGCCACTCCAGCAAGATGTATTAAATTTAAAATGGTAGCGGAAATAGGACTTGAACCTACGACCCTTCGGGTATGAACCGAATGCTCTAGCCAGCTGAGCTATTCCGCCATGTTATGGTTGCGGGGGCAGGACTTGAACCTACGACCTTCGGGTTATGAGCCCGACGAGCTGCCAACTGCTCCACCCCGCGATATTATGGTGCTGAAGACCGGAATCGAACCGGTACGGTGTTTTAGCACCGCAGGATTTTAAGTCCTGTGCGTCTGCCAGTTCCGCCACTCCAGCGAGTATTGTATTTAATTTGAAATGGTAGCGGAAATAGGACTTGAACCTACGACCCTTCGGGTATGAACCGAATGCTCTAGCCAGCTGAGCTATTCCGCCATGTTATGGTTGCGGGGGCAGGACTTGAACCTACGACCTTCGGGTTATGAGCCCGACGAGCTGCCAACTGCTCCACCCCGCGACATTATGGTGCTGAAGACCGGAATCGAACCGGTACGATGTTTTAGCATCGCAGGATTTTAAGTCCTGTGCGTCTGCCAGTTCCGCCACTCCAGCATTTTTTTGTCCGCCTCTCAGCGACAAGTTTTATTATAAAGTATGATATGTTTACTGTCAACACCTTTTTTATTTTTTTATTTATATATGTTTTAATAGTTAATCTATCTTATAAAAAAGCAAACTACAACCCTATGTTTTAGGCTTAGTTATTTATGATAAAAGCCGGATGTTTCCATCCGGCTTTTTCTATCTGAATACTTTATATTAACCTAAATTTTTTCTTCCCTTTGACTTAAACTCTTGATGTTTTTTTACATCCGCAAGTTTTTCTTCGCTATCTTTAAGGAACTTTGACATTATATCTTCAAAACTATTTGAAGAAGCCTTCTTTTTTTCTGAACTCCAGTCAATCTCTGCAGGCTTAACTGATTTCTTTTGAACATTAGCTTGCTTTATTGAAAGGCTTATCTTTCCATTGTCATCTACTGATATAACTTTTACCTTTACCTTATCTTGCTCTTTTAGGTGCTGTCTTATATCTTTTACAAATGAATCTGCTACCTCCGAAATGTGTACAAGTCCAGTTTTACCTTCCACTTCTACAAACGCTCCAAAGTTTGTGATGTTAACCACTGTGCCTTCTAAAATGTTTCCTGCCATTAAGGTCATGTTAAAAATGTTCCTCCTTAAAATAATTAGAATAATTAAATCTATGTTATTTTTATAATAACCTATTTTGTAGAACTTGAATCATTACTTGTTAAAACTTTCTTTTCACCTGGTTTAATCATACCTAATTTCTCTCTAGCCATCTTCTCGCTATAGGCATCAGTTTTTGACATATTAACTTCATCTTTTAATCTATCATTAACTGCTTTCACTTTATTAAGTTCTAGTTGCCTTTCACTTACCTGTGTACTAATTTTGTGCATAGTAATCTCTTGTCTTATAAAACTAAATACAAATATTGATACAATTAGGAGTATAGCTATATTTTTAAGAGTAAATTTCTTTCTCATGACTAAAGCCCCTTCGATTTCCAAAAAAATTCATTTATACTCCTATTTTAATAACTATTTATTTTTTATTCAAGTTATTTTTTTATCTTGCTATTTATTAATCCTATTCCTGAAGAATATAAGTTTAAATATATACGATAAGTTCTTTAAAAATATTCTAGCACCTTTCCCTGCAATTCTCTCAGCTTTTTTTTCAGTTCTGAGTACTTTCTTACTAAATAACTTAATATAAATAAATGCGCCTATTATTATAAATAGATATACATACATCCCTAAGAAAGCATAATTGACATAAAGAAGGAATGTAAATATTATTATTGCAGTTAGTATCCAGAATAAAAAATCCTCTATAAAAACTATAAACTTAGGTGTTCCAATGCCTCTTATCGCTCTGTAAATGTCGAAAAGCACACCAGTTAACATCCCAGCTGCAAGGCTAAATATTACAATCTCAAATTGAATTTTCAATGGAAGCAGCATGATATCACCTATTTAAATATCTTCTTAAAGATATTTTCCTTTTCTTTTTTCACTTCACCTGTATATATCATAGCTGATACTTTCCCTATTATGACTACATCTCCATTCTGTACATCCAACTTATTCATCTTAAGCCCCTCACCCTTTACTGTAAGCATGCCTAAACATGTATTTAATAATATTTTTTCTTCATCAAAACTTAGAACTTCCACTACTCCTGTCAAAACAATTTTCTTTCTATTTTCCAGCGCTAAGTTGCTTTTTCTTTCTTCAACTTTAAGCTCCTTCTTATTCTCCATAATATCCTCCTGTATGTTTTTATAATAAAATATATGACTATAAATTTTGATATATTCAAAATAGAGATATTTTATTTAAAATGACAAAAGGTCTCCTTGACTATTCGTCAAAGAAACCTTACATTTCGTCTTGATCTTCTTCACCTTCTAATATTTCATACATCTGCTTTGCATTTTCTTTCTTTACATGCTCTGCAATATTAGTTATCTTAGCTTTCAGTTTTTTGTTAGCAAATACTATTTCAATTACATCCTCTTCTTTTACCTCTGTAGAAGGTTTTGCAACTTTACCATTAATAGATACTCTTCCACCTTCACACACTTCCTTAGCCACGGTTCTTCTCTTGATTATTCTAGATACCTTTAGATACTTATCTAATCTCATAATATATCTCCTTATAACTTTAAGAACCCGAGATTCCTCGGGTCCTAAAAATATATATCTATTACTTGTTAACTTTTTCTTTGAACTCTTTACCAGCTTTGAATACTGGAACTTTTGAAGCAGGTATTTGGATAGTTTCCTTAGTTCTTGGGTTTCTTCCTTCTCTAGCTGCTCTTTCTCTAGTTTCGAAAGTTCCAAAGCCAACTAATTGAACCTTTTCTCCATTTTCTAAAGCTTCTTGAACACTGTCAATGAAAGATTTTAATGCAACTTCTGCATCTTTCTTAGTTAACTTACTCTTCTCAGCCATGCTTGAGATTAATTCTGCTTTATTCACTTTTACATCCTCCTTAAAACTCTTATGATATGTTTTATGGTACCTGATTATAATTATGTATTATAATCTACATTAACATATTATATAACCACTTTTTTATATAGTCTATAGTAAATTACTTATTTAACAGTACAAATATAATATGGTAATGATTGCTCACTTATGCTATATATTCTTCATAAAAGGGAAATTTCCTTCTTTGCCCTTAGTTTTTTTCGGTTTTTTTTGCTTTATTCCACAAATTATCCATTTCTTCAAGGGACATATTCTCTAATTTTTGTCCTTTTTTAGAAGCTTCTTGCTCAATATAAGAAAATCTTCTTATAAACTTTTCTGTTGTTTGAGTTAAGGCAAGCTCACCTTCTACCTTAAGGAATCTGGCAACATTAACACAGGCAAACAATAAATCTCCTACCTCTTCTACTATCTTTGCCCTATTTTCTCCATTATATACCTCTTTTATTTCATTTAATTCTTCTTCTACCTTAAGCATAGCATCTTCTACCTTATCCCAATCAAACCCAACCTTTTTAGCCTTATTTTGCACCTTTGTAGCTCTGATAATTGATGGCAATGACCTTGCTATAGCATTTAATTCATCAGTTATACTGTCAAACCCTTTTTCTTCTTTCTTGATATCTTCCCATCTTTCTAACACTTCACCAGATGAATTTACCGATTGGCTGCCAAAAACATGCGGATGTCTATTTATCATTTTTAAGCAAATTCCTTGAATTACATCCTTTATATTAAAGTACCCTTCTTCCTTAGCAATAGAAGAATGGAATACTATTTGGAGCAATACATCTCCTAATTCTTCTATCATTCCAGCATCATCCTGGTTATCTATAGAATCCAAAACTTCATAACACTCTTCTATAAGTGCTTGTTTTAGACTTTCATGTGTTTGTTCTCTATCCCAAGGACACCCATCTTCACTTCTTAAAGTCTCTATTATGTCTACTAAATCATAAAAATCTTTTTTATTTGTCAAATCTTTTGGCACATAGATCGAAGTTAAATAATCTATATCTTCTTGCATATCAATTTCATAAAGAGGCATCTTCCTTATACTTTCTTGATTTTTTATGCCTGCGGCTCTAACAAAGTATACTTCTGTATCATCATTAAATTCTTCTTGAAGCTTCAGCTTTACCTCTGATGCGATAAATTGGTTATACACCTGAGTTATTATAATACCATTCCTTTTATCTAGAACTTGGTTTTCAATATCAAATGCATCAACAATTTTAAGACCTTCCACTGGATCTATTTCTAAAGCCTCCATCATTACATCAATAAAGCTAACTGCTGGTAAAATTTCATATGGTAAACCTTGTTCCTTGCACAGGTTTACTAGATTTAAAACAGACCTTTCTGCCACTAATGGATGCCCAGGAACAGCATAAATAATATCATTAAGATTTTTATGCTGCTCAACTAAATCCAAAGCAATGCTTTCATAAACTTGGTCAAATGTATTAGACCTCTCATAAGCATCGTCATAAGTATTAAACTTTACCCCCTCATCAATTAAATATTGAACGGTAGGGTGCTTTTCTGTCCTAAGGAATATATTAGAGCACCTCTTTAATTCTCTTATAGCTCCTAAAGTTAAGGCTTCTTCGGATCCAGGTCCTAAGCCGATTATCTTGATCATGTTCTTTCTCCTTTTATCTATGTCTTTTTAGAAATCTACTCTTTATATAATCATATTTAAAGACACCAAGAATTACTATTAGCATCACATATATAATAATACCCAAAAAAACAGAAATCAAGCAAGCTATTCCATTACTAGAGGTTCTATTAAATATATTAAGATAGGTTATTAGAACTACTAATATCATTATAGTAGCTGCAGCTAATGGCTTAATCATTGCTGCTCCGTAATCTATTCTAACTTTAAGTTTTAAATGGAGATATATGAGATTCAAAATAGAGGCAGCTATATATGCTAATATTGAAGCAGCTACTGCTCCATAAATATTTAGCCACGATATCGGTATAAGATACAATGTCAACACTACCTTAATAAAGCATCCTATAAGAAGATTGATCACAGGCATAGCATAGGATCCTGTAGATTGCAATATCGCTGTGGTAGTTTGTGCTAATATTATAAACGGAATAGAAATAGCTAGATATTTAAGTATCTGATAACCCTCATATCTTCCTGGAAATATAAGCATCATTACAGGCTCCGCTAAAAAGTATAGCCCTAAGGTACAAGGTATAGCTATAACCATTGACATTCTTATAGCAGAGTCTACCTTAGAAGCAACTTCTCTCATATTCTTCAATATATAATTTTCAGCAATTATAGGTATTAAGGAAGTACTTAGAGCAACAGATAGTGTTAAAGGTATGTTGACTATTACCGAAGCTTTACCTGTTAGCTGAGCATAAAGTATAGTAGCTTGTCTATAATCAAAACCTGCGTTCAAAAGTTGCCTTGGCACTAATATTGAATCAATCAAACTAGCTATTGTACCAACCGCACCACCTAGAGATATTGGGATAGCTATTTTAATCAACTGAGTAAGAAGTTTATCATTTGATTTTACTTTCCTTACACCAAAGCTTTTTTTAACTTTAAAGTACTTTCTTATCAGATATATTCCGCCTAAAAAGCCTCCTGCTGCTGCGCCGAAGGCAGCACCACCTGCTGAATATTCTATTCCATAAGGCAGTAATAAAACCGCTAGTCCAACACCTACAACTACTCTTCCTATTTGCTCAATTATCTGCGATATTGCAGATGGATTCATATTTTGTAGCCCTTGAAAAAAGCCTCTAAAAGCAGACATTATAGATATGCATATAGGTGCAAAAGCAACTCCAATAATAGAATAATACGACTTTGAATCCCATCTTAATGCGGACATTATAGGTCTAGCACCTAAGAATAAAAACAGCGACATGCCTGTCCCTAAAATTATCATTAAGATAAATGATTCTTTCATTGTTTGAAACGATGTATCCAAATCTCCAATTGCATTACTTTCTGAAACCATCTTAGAAACTGCCACCGGAATTCCTGCTGCTATTGCGACATAAAACATATACAAAGGATAAGTCATTTGATAATATCCTATACCCTCATCGCCTATAAGCATTATTAAGGGCCAACGAAAAAATATCCCTAAGAATCTTGTGAATATTCCAGCAACACCTAATATTATACTCCCTTTTATAAGTGATTGTTTTTTCATAAAATACCTCCAAATTTTTTAACTACTTAATCTTTATTGCAAATTTGGAGGTATTATTACAGAATTTTTTATATCTAACTGAATAAATCTTTAAAACCTAGTCAATAATTAAAATGGTTTTGGGATGCAAGTCCTAGGAGATATTATTGTTCCATTTGTTTTCCTAGGAATGCGGCTGCTGTTTCAGCAAGCTTGATTTCTAAGTCTCCAAACTTTTCTCCAGCTTGTTTGGATAATATCAAAACAGCGCCTATTGCATCCCCCTCTGATATTATCGGTGATACTACTTGACATGAATATTTGTCTTCAGCTGTATCTTCGCTATACAATGGTACAACTTTAGCTCCAGTAGCTCCTAAACATACAGTTTTTCTTTCATCCATAATTTTTTCTAATTCATTACTTATTTTCTTCTCCATAAAATCTTTTTTGGAAGCTCCACTGACTGAAATGAAAGCATCTTTATCAGCAATTAAAACTATATGTCCTATTGCTTGTTGAAGGCTTTCCGCATACTCTTTAGAAAAATCTGTCAATTCCCCAATAGGAGAATATTTCTTTAAGATGACTCCACCTTCTCTATCTGTAAAAATTTCTAGAGGATCTCCTTCTCTGATTCTCAAAGTTCTTCTTATTTCTTTTGGTATAACTACTCTACCTAAATCATCGATACGTCTAACAATACCTGTAGCTTTCATTATTATATTTACCTCCTTATATATCTTTCACTTAAAACTTTCGTTATTATTATTTTTCAGAATAGAAATTTTATACATGCTTTGGCTATAATTATCTTTTTGTATAATTTCAATCCAATAAAGTAAAAACTCACATAAATTTGCGCAAACAAATTCATGTGAGTTTTATTATGTCATTAAGACCAAAATTTATTCAATTAATTAAAGCTTATCATCATATGTTACAACGTTTAATTCTTTTTTCCATTCTTCATACTTAGCTTTAAATATATCATTCTTCTTGTTTGTTTCTAGTGTATCCTTAATTGAAGCCTTAACAGCCGATAATTCTTGAGTCTTTGATGTAGTTTGAATTCCAGTAACTTTTATTATATGCCATCCATATTGAGTTTTAACTGGACCTGATACTTCACCTTCCTTAAGCTTCTTTGCAGCCGCTAAGAAGTCCTTATCATAGTTTTGTGAATCATAAGGAACGTATCCTAAACTTCCGCCTGAGTCTTTTGTACCATCTGTACCATATTTAGCTGCTAAATCTTCAAATTTCGCACCTTTATCTAACTCAGCTTTTATAGATTTAGCCTTATCTTCACTATCCACAAGGATATGGAACATATTTGCACCAGGTTGTTGTGTGTATTGAGTTTTATTTTCGTTGTAATATTTTTCTATATCTGCATCAGTGATTTTTAAATCTTTAAATAAGTACTTATCAAAAACTGCTTGCATCTTTATTTGAGTAGCTAAATATTCTTTCAAAGTATCTAAAGTGTAGTTTGCAGATTTTAGCGCATTATTGAACTCATCATCAGTCTTATAAACTTTCTTTATATCAGCAAGTTTTGACTCAACTTCTTTGTCTAGTTCAGCCTTTTCGGGTATCAATTTTAAGTCAGCTGCTTTCTTTAAAACTACCTTTTCTTGTATAATTTGCTCCAATTGAGTTTGTCTTTGTTGCTTTAAAGCAGCCTTACCATCAGTACTCTTTTCCAAATCATTTCCATATTGTTGCTTTAATTGGTCTATAGTAGACTGCATCTTCTCATCAACACTACCAAGTGTGATTTTCTCACCATTAACAGTCGCTACTACAGTCTTGCTTATAGCTTCTGGAGTTTTTTGTATCATCTTACAGCCTGATAGTGATAATCCAATAACACCAATCAAAGCTATTGAAACTAATTTCCTTATGTTCTTCAAAATTCTTACCTCACTTTTCTTAAAATTAATTCCCCTTTATAACCAAAATTCAATAGACATAAATTAGTATATCAATTTATAACATTAATTTCAATTTATATTAGGTAAATTTATTTATTTATTAACATAATTTGGTTTATATGAATTATTTTTATTATCATTATACAGCTAACTTAGTTAATTTACATTTAAATTTTAGTTATACTAAGGTATTTTTGTTTAAACTGTTTAACATATTTTTAAGCGCAGGCAATATATCTTCCCTCTTTATATCTCTTAACTTATATCCAAAGGAAGGTTTATCACCCATTCTTATTATTATATTATTCTTATATTGCTCAAGCAACTTTTTAAATATATCTTTATCAACTTTATCTCTACTTTGGAATTGGAATAAAACTTCTCCATCTTTTTCTTTAACATCTTCTATCCATAAATTTCTAGCCTTACTCTTAATATAAGCTATATCCATAAGATTATAAACCGGGTCAGGAATTTCAGAAAATCTGTCTTCTAGCTCTTCTTTTACATCCATATAATCTTGTATACTTTCGATGGCTGCGATTTTTTTATATATTTCAATCTTCTGTAATTCATCTTCAATATATTGAGAATCAATAAACGCATCGACTTTAATATCAATAGATGTTTCTATAGGCTCCTGCTCTATTTCACCTTTTATTATCTTTATCGTATCTTCTAGCATTCTACAATATAGATCATACCCAATAGTAGCCATATGTCCATGTTGGGCTGATCCCATCATATTTCCAGCCCCTCTTATTTCTAAATCTCTCATGGCAATTTTAAATCCTGAACCCAATTCAGTGAAATCTTTTAGGGCTCTTAATCGTTTTTCGGCTACTTCAGTTAATATCTTATCTTTTTTATATACGAAATAGGCATAAGCTATTCTATTACTTCTTCCAACTCTTCCTCTCAATTGATAAAGCTGCGACAATCCCATCTTATCTGAATCATATACAATTATGGTATTTACATTCGGTATATCTATACCAGTCTCAATTATTGTAGTACATATAAGGACATTATATTCATTATTCATAAACTGCATCATTTCATTTTCTAGTTGTCTTTCTGTCATTTGTCCATGAATTACTGTTGTTTTACATTCTGGCACAAGCTTTTGAATATAATCAGACATTTCCATAATATGTTCAACTCTATTATATACAAAGAAAACTTGCCCTCCTCTATTTATTTCTCTAAGAATGGCATCTCTTATAAGTTGATCGTTTTGTTCTACAACGTAAGTCTGTATAGGATATCTATCCTCAGGAGGAGTCTCTATTACCGATATATCCCTTACACCAGTAAGAGACATATGGAGTGTTCTTGGTATAGGCGTAGCACTCAAAGTTAATACATCCACATTTTTCTTTATACCTTTTATTTTCTCTTTCTGTGTTACCCCAAATCGTTGTTCTTCATCTACAATAAGTAGTCCTAAATCTTTAAACTGTATATCCTTAGATACTAACCTATGGGTTCCCACAAGTATATCTACATTTCCCTCTTTTACTGCTTGCAAAGTTTCTTTCTGTTGCTTAGCTGTCCTAAATCTAGAAACCATATCTATTTTTATAGGAAAATCTGAAAATCTTCTCTTCATATTACCATAGTGTTGCTCTGCCAATATGGTTGTTGGAACAAGTAGTGCAACCTGTTTACCATCCATTACAGCCTTAAATGCAGCCCTTAACGCAACTTCAGTCTTTCCATATCCTACATCTCCACATAGCAGTCTATCCATAATCTTTCCCGATTCCATATCAGTCTTTATTTCCTCTAAAGCTGTCAATTGATCGGGGGTTTCTTCATAAGGAAATTCTTGCTCAAACTGATCCTGCCACTGAGTATCATTTGAAAACTTATGCCCTCTTAATGTATTTCTTGTTGCATATAGTTTAACCAAATCTTGTGCTATCTCGTTTATAGACTTTTTCACCTTAGCTTTAGCTTTTTGCCAATCACTTGATCCAAGCTTGCTTATTTTAGGTGACTTTCCTTCACTGCCAATATATTTTTGAACTAGATCCAATTGATCTACCGGAACATACAACTTATCGCCTTTAGCATACTCTATATCTAAGTAATCTCTTTTATGTCCACTTACATCAATTTGTTTAATTCCTTTATATACTCCAACACCATGATTGGCATGAACCACATAATCTCCTAGCTTTAATTCCGCAAAACTCTTTATTTTTGAAACACCTTTTTGCTTAGGAGATTTTCTAGCTGACTTTCTTTTAGCCTCTCCAAATACTTCTTTATCTGATATAACACAAATCTTTAGATCTGTGAACTCAAACCCTTTCAACTGATTTCCAAAGGTTATTATAACTTCGCCAAATTGTATTTCATTTATTATATCTTTATAGACACTTTCAATATCACTATCTCTTAATGTATCTACCAGCCTTTCTCCTCTAGGCCTAGTTCCTGATAATATAATAGTTTTATATCCATTTTTCTTTTTCTCTTTTATTTCATCTATCAGCATATCAATTCTTCCATGATAACTATTCAAGGTTACTTGAGAGAAAGCTATAGAATCGACATTTTCAACAAAATCACTATTCCTAGCAAATGCATTTATTGTTATTAATCTAGATGAATTAAACTTCTGCACTAAAATATCTTTACCTAGTATCAAGTTTCCCTGCGATGGCAAGATATCTCCTCTTTCAAGGAATGAGGAGTAGTTTTCTTCAAATTCATATATAACACTATCTAATTTACCATTGCATCTTTGATCATCATCCATAATCATTATATAATCTTCAAAATAGTCAAAAAAGCTTGATACTTTTTGAAAGAAAAAAGGTAAATAACTATCAATTGTTTCAAAGGACCAGGTTTCTTTAAGATTTTCAATATTAGATCTAATATTAGATGTTATTTTTGATACTATATCTTTGTCATTACTACTTCTAGACTTTATAAAATTCGACAATTCATCATTAATCTTACTTATAGCCTTCTGTATAGTTTCATCATCTAGTATCACTTCTTTTGCTGGAAAAATCTCTATTTCTTTAACTTTATCTATACTTCTCTGACTTTCTAAGTTAAAAAATCTTATAGAGTCAATCTCATCCCCAAAAAGTTCTATTCTATATGGTAACGCAGTATTAGGAGGATATATATCTAATATACCTCCTCTTACCGAGAACTGGCCTTTACCATCAACTATATCCATTCTCTCATATCCACATTCTATCAATCTTTTAGAAAAATCTTTAAAGTTTATTTCATCTCCAACTGCAACTCTAAAAGTATGACTTATATATAAATCTTTAGGTGTATATACAGTTGCAAAACTCTCAATTGATACTACTATTATTTTCTTTCTACTATCCAAAATCTCTTTTAAAACTTTTAGTCTAGCCCACCTTAAATCCCCTGAAATAGCGTCAATATTATAAAAAACTATTTCTTTTGAAGGGAAGTAGTATACATCGGTAGTATATAGTAATAGGTCTTCATATAAATTTTTAGCTTCAATATCATTATGAGTAATTACAACTATAGATCTATCACTATTTTCAAATATACCATTTATTATATAACCTTTTCCTGATTCAGAAACACCATAAGTAGAAAACGGATATCGATCCCTGTCAATATTTGATTTAACTTTCTGAAAGTTAATACTATTATTCAACGGCTCCATCAGGCCATTTAATCTCATAGAAACACCACCTGTAATACATTATTATTCCGCTTTAAATCCATTAAATTTATTCATTGCTTCACTAATATCATTCTTTATTATAACCTCAACAGCTTGAACAACAGCTTCTAACGTTTTTTCTAAGACCTTATTTTCTTCCGCATTAAATTTCCCTAAAACATGTGAAACAAGATCATGTTTAGGTTGTCCTACTCCGATTTTTATTCTTTGAAATTCTTCTGTTCCCAAATTTGCTATTATACTCTTTATTCCATTGTGGCCTCCAGCACTACCTTTAGGTCTTATTCTAAGTTTTCCAACTTCCAAACTAATATCATCGTATAATACTATAATTTCATCATTATCTAATTTGTAAAAGTTTACTATGTCTCTTACGCTTTCTCCACTAAGATTCATATAGGTTGTTGGCTTCAGTAGGATAACTTTGTTGTTGTTTATGTATCCTTCTCCATACACACCTTTAAATTTTTCCCTATTTATTTCTATATTATACTTATTAGCAATATAATTAATTGCATCAAACCCTATATTATGTCTAGTATTAGCATACTCTTGCCCAGGGTTACCAAGCCCTACCACCAAATACATACGTTTACCTCCATTAGGTGCATTTTATTTTACACAGCAAAGTTACTTGCATATCTATTTATAGTTATTATAATTTATCTTTTGAATCTAATGATCCAAGTACTTTATCTAAACATAAGAAAGTACATCCCATTTCTATTAGTTAAGCTACATCAATTATCATTTCAGCTATAAACGATAACTTAATTATAAAACTAGATTTTGCTTAGAACTAGTATATCTCTATAATACAAATATAAAATAAAAAATGCAACAAAGCATGCATTTGCTACATCTTATAGCAAGCATGCTTTATATCACACCTTTTGTAAAAGTTTCATAGTTAACTCTACTGTACTTTTTCCTCTTAGTACTTTACATGATATATTATCCCCAATATTATGAGAATTAATTACATCATTAATTTCAGTCAATGTTTTTATCTTTCTGCCATCCATCTCTATAATGATATCAAAAGCCTTCATTCCTGCAACATCAGCGCTTCCTTTAGGAACTATACTTTCTACATACACACCTTCAATATCTTTGTTTTGCTTTGATGTGAGATTCCATCCCCTAAACCCGAGATTAACAAGCTTTACTTCATTATCACTTATTATTGAATCTATTATCTTCTTTGCATCTTGAATGTTTATAGATATTCCTAGACCTTGAGAAGAATACTTATTAGTAACAGGTAAATTATTTATTCCTATTACCTCTCCATATATATCAGTTAATACTCCGCCATTATTTTCCCTATTTATTATTGCATTCGTTTGGAATGTTCTAATAGATTGCTTGCCTAGATCTGCATTCTCAAAATTAAATCTTATATTGGTGGAAGTAATTATTCCTGATGTAACAAGCCCTATATAATCGTCTCCTATACAATTACCTAGCGCTATTACAATACTTCCCTCTCTTACATCAGATAGGTCCGATACCTTTACAACAGGCAACTTATCCGAATCAATCTTAACAACAGCCAGATCGGTTGTTTTATCATATCCAATTACCCTACCTTGCTCAATCTTAAGACCCAGACCTGCTCTTTTTACTAAAATTTTATCAAATGTTGATATAGCACTATAATTTGTTACTATGTATCCATCTTCTTTGTATATTACTCCCGTTACATTTGTATAGCTATTTATATTAAAGTTTTCTTCTTTATTACTTATACTCACTATAGAAGGGGAAACTTTTGAAACAACCGAACTAATTTGACCATCCCCTGAAGTAATGGAACTTTCTCTAGTGTCTATAATCTGAAATATTGTCTTATTGCTGTCCTTCAATTTTAGCCCATATTTTCGCTCAACAATATAAGCACCTGATATAGCACCTGCTACTGAAGCAACCAAAATTATTATAATACCTTTTGTTAACCTCTTTATGTTATTTCTTCTTTTATTTTCCTTAAACCTTATCATTCCTTCTAAATTACTAGTATCATCTTTTTTAGAAGATTTTTCGATGCGTATAGTTTTATCCTCCTTCTCCATGTAGCACCTCCTACGGTATTAAAACCATACATTTTATACTTTTTTTAGTGAAAATGTGAAAACTACTCCTTTATCTGACGCCTTATTCTCCACCCAAATGTCTTCACCATGTAATGAAAGTATATGTCTAACTATAGGCAATCCTAACCCAGTACTAATCTTATTTGTTCTGGACTTATCTGACTTATAAAATCTATCCCATATATAAGCTTTTTCTTTTTCTGATAACATAGGTCCATCGTTATAAACACTAATTAGTGCTTTACTGCCCTTTGATCTAGTGGTTATCTTTACATTACCACTTTCGTTGCAATATTTAATTGCATTATCAATAAGATTATTTACTACTTGGATTATTCTATCTTTATCACCAGCTACATTCAGATTTTGCCCCTCTAATACCACATCTACTTTTAATTTCTTCTCTTTTATCTTTTGTTCTAAACTTATTGTGCAATGTTTAATTATTTCATTTATATTTATTTCAGAAACATTCAACTTTAGCTTACCAGCTTCCATTGCTGATAAGTCAAGCAAATCATTTATAAGCCTTGTAAGTCTTTGTATCTCTTCATAAGCTATACCCAAATAATACTTTTCCTTATCTATAGGAATAATACCATCCAGAATACCTGCAATAAATCCCTTAATCGAAGTTATTGGCGATCTTAATTCGTGAGATACATTAGAAATAAATTCTCTTCTATTCTTCTCAACTTCCTCTAAAGACTCTGCCATTATATTAAATGAATCAGCCAATTCACCTATTTCATCTTTAGAATTTATATAAACTCTATTCTCTATATCACCTTTTGCTAACCTTTTAGCACCAATATTTATCTTAGCTAATGGAATTATAAGCATTCTATTGCATACGTAATATATTATTATACTAGATAATATCAAAGCAATTAAAACTGTTATCCATATGATTGCATAAACTTGTTTTAATTGACCTTTTATCTGCTCCAATGGCGTAATCATAACTATAGCACCTGCAAAAGTATCTCCGTACATTATCGGTTTGTAATAAATGTATTGTGATTCCCCAAGCATCTTATTATCTGTATTCCTCACCTCAATGGATATACCATTTTTAAGTTCATTAAGATTCTTACTATCAATAACTTGCATTCTCATAAGACTGCTCTTATCTTCACTATACGCTTTAACTATACCCCATAAATCTGTGACTAGAATATCAGATTTTATAGATTGCCCGCTATAATTCACAAACTTCTCCAAGTCATTGAAGGTAATTTCTTCATCATCAAACTTAGCCTTTTCTTTAGCTATTAAGCTAGCCTGTATATCTAATTGCTGCTTTTTTTGATTAAAGTGATAGTTTTCAAACCAGAAAGATAACACTATTGCTATTATTACCAGACATCCTGCTATTATCAAAGTAAACGTTCCTAAAAGTTTAGAAACTAAACTGTTTCTCTTCATCTACTTCACCTCAAACTTGTATCCTACACCCCATACAGTTTCAAGCTGCCAATTAGAACCTCCATGTAATTTTTCTCTGAGTCTCTTAACATGAACATCAACAGTTCTAGAATCTCCTGGATAATCGTATCCCCAAACCTCACATAGTAACTGTTCTCTTGTAAATACTCTATTTTTGTTAGATGCTAGATAATATAACAATTCAAACTCCTTAGGTGGCATCTTTATTTCATTACTCTTATAAACAACATTATAAGAATTTGCATCTATAACAAGCTCTGAAAAATATAAAGTTTCCTTGTTAGTTGAGTCTACATTATATCTTCTCATTACAGCCTTTACCCTAGCAATCATTTCTTTTGGTTCAAAAGGTTTTACAATATAGTCATCAGCACCAAGTTCTAATGCAAGGACTTTATCAAATGTCTCTCCTTTGGCTGTAAGCATTATTACAGGCGTTTCATGTTCTTTCCTAATCCACTTTAGAACATCAATACCATCTATATGTGGCAACATCATATCTAATAATACTAAATCCGGTTTATAGTCCAAAAACATTTCTTCTGCAATTCTTCCATTACTAGCTACTCTAGTATCATAGTTTGCACTCTGTAAATACATCTTTATTACTTCGCATATATTTTCATCATCATCAACAATGAGTATCTTTCCTAATAGTCCATCCATAACTAACACTCCTCATTTCTTTATATATTAAATTTAACACACTTATACTATTCTTTTATATATCTTTTCAAAAATGTTACAAATTATTTACTACATATATATTATTAAATTGAATTTTCCCAATAAATATGAACAAATATATCATTTATGCTAAAAGTTATTACAAAAAAAAGACACTATCCTATTTATTATTTACAATAAATCGATAGTATCTTTCATTTCAACTATATATATTTCGTATTAATAATTCTTATTTATAGATGCACCACTTCATAATTAAACTTATATTTTCAAATTCTCCTCTCAGAATCCAGAAGAGTTTTGAAAATAGGTTTGGGATTGAAGTGTTTCATCCTTATGTATAGATACGTTTATCCTTCAAATAACTTACTTAACGGTTTGTCGTCATATATCCTGTTTATAGCCTCAGCAATAAGTGGAGCCACTGACAATGACTTAAACTTATGTAAATCTTCTCTTTCAGGAAGAGATATAGTATTTAGCATAACTAACTCTTCAATAGCTGAATTATTTATCCTTTCAAATGCAGGACCTGATAGAACTCCATGTGTGCAGCAAGCATATACATGCGTTGCTCCTAAATCCTTCAGAGCATTTGCAGCATTTGCTATTGTTCCTGCAGTATCAATCATATCATCTATAAGTATACATATCTTCCCTTTAACTTCACCAATTATGTTCATTATTTCGGAAACATTAGCTTTAGGTCTTCTCTTATCAATGATTGCAATAGGTGCATGAAGTCTATCTGCAAATTTTCTAGCTCTAGTTACGCTACCCAAATCTGGCGATACCACAACTACATCATCTCTATCTATTAATCCCTTTTCTATGAAGTACTTAGAAAGTATAGGAGCTCCCATCAAGTGATCCACAGGTATATTGAAATAACCCTGAATTTGCGCTGCATGTAAATCCATAGTTAATACTCTTTCTGCTCCAGCAGCAGTAAGCAAATCTGCAACTAGCTTTGCTGTGATTGGGTCTCTTGATTTTGCTTTTCTATCTTGTCTTGCATACCCGTAGTAAGGTATTACAGCTGTTATTCTTCCTGCTGAAGCTCTCTTAAATGCGTCAATCATTATAAGTAATTCCATAAGGTTATTATTAACTGGAGCACTTGTAGATTGAACTAAAAATACGTCAGCACCTCTAACAGTCTCTCCAATATCTACTGAAATTTCTCCATCACTAAACGTACCTACTTTTGCAGTACCTATTGGTAAACCTAAAATACTTGCAACTTCATGTGCTAATTGAGGATGTGAATTTCCAGTAAATATTTTGATATTCTTTCCATGGGTTATCATATTGTGAAGACCTCCTTAAAATTTGGGGTAGCTAATAAAACTATTTTTTTAGTCCTTTTTTATCTACCCAACCTTCTATGTTGGTTTGCTTTGCTCTAGCTATAGCAAGACTTCCTTCAGGAACTTCTTTAGTTATAGTAGAACCAGCAGCTATATAAGTATTATTTTTAACTTCCACAGGAGATACTAAATTGGTATTGCAACCTATAAATGAATTGTCCCCTATGATAGTTTTATGCTTATTCTTTCCATCATAATTTACCACTACAGTTCCACATCCAAAGTTACAGTTTTTGCCTACTTCTGCATCTCCAATATAAGTCAAATGCGAAACTTTGGTGTTGTCTGCTATTGTAGATTTTTTTATTTCTACAAAGTCACCAATTCTTACTTTACTTCCAATTTTACTCTCAGGTCTAATGTATGCAAAAGGCCCAACAGTGGTTTCATTCCCTATTGTACTATCTATTATTACAGAAGATTGTATCTCAACACCGTTGCCTATAGTACTGTTGCTTATCCTTGAATTTGGATATAATGTACACTCTTCTCCTATTACAGCATTTCCTTCTATATAATTACCTGGATAAATTATAGTATCCTGTCCAATCGAAACATCTGCACCTATATATGTGCTATTTGGATCAATCAGCGTAACTCCATTATCCATGTGGAATTTGTTTATTCTATCTCTAAGTATCTTTTCAACTTTAGCTAATTCTACTCTAGAATTTACCCCTATTGTTTGTTCAAATTCTGTTATCATTGCTCCAATTTTTTTATTTTCATTCTTGAATATTTCAATTATATCTGTAAGATAATATTCACCCTGAGCATTTTCATTAGATAACTTTTCCAACGCTTCACTTAAGCTTTGTATATCAAAACAATACATTCCTGCATTAATTTCATTTACTTTAAGCTCTGCTTCATTACAATCTTTATGCTCAACTATCTTTTCTACACCTTCAGCACTTCTTACAATTCTTCCGTATCCACTTGGATCATCAATTACTGATGTCAAAAGTGTAGCATAATTATTTTCTTTTATATGAGTTTCAATAAGGTTTTCTACAGTACAACTTGTTATTAATGGAGCATCTCCTGTGAACACTGCCACAACGCCATCTTTGTCCTTAAAAAAATCCTTTGCACATTTCACTGCATGCCCAGTTCCTAGTTGTTCTAATTGCATTGAATAAGAAACTTCCCTGCTTGTTGTTTTTTCTTTAACAAGTTCAGCTCCCTTTCCTATTATTACATTAATATCAACTATTCCAGCAGTTCTTATAGTGTCAATAACATGGTTAACCATTTCTTTTCCAGCAACTTTATGCAAAACTTTAGGTAAGTTTGATTTTATTCTTTTTCCTTGACCAGCGGCTAAAATTATAGCACATTTATACATTAAATCACCTCTTTATGAGTTACATTAAATTAATAGCATATTCAATTAATTTTATAATTCGAGCTTAACGCCTATTATATTATATTTTAAATAAATCACTATTTCAACTTTTTATAAGAAATTAACTAAATTGATTCTTTAACTTATACTATGTCTTAAGTCAGTTCGCATAATTATCAACAGATATAATTGAGATATAATTTCATAAAGAAAAACAAAAATTTCACTAAAGCGATCTTCTTTAGTAAATTTTTTTTGCGCATCTGCCTTTTCTGAACGTATGTGAAGAAATTCTGGCAGGCGACATATTCTTCCTTTTTTATTCTTTAACTTATACTATGTCTTAAGTCTGTTCGCATAATTATCAACAGATATAATTGAGATATAATTTCATAAAGAATAAAAAAATAAAAGGAAGTATTAACTTCCCTTTATCTACACTACTCGGCATCTTCAGTATCTGCTTCTAATGCCTTTTCATATTCAGTTAAAATAGCTTCTTGAATCTTTTCTCTAGTATCTGTATTTATTGGATGGGCTATGTCTTTGAATTCTCCATCTGGAGTTTTTCTACTTGGCATAGCAATAAATAGACCATTTTGACCTTCTATAACCTTTATATCATGAACTACGAATTCATTGTCAAAGGTTACTGAAACTATTGCCTTCATTTTACCCTCAGCAGCTATCTTTCTGATTCTAACGTCTGTGATTTGCACTTCACTACACCTCCAGTTGCTTTATTGATTTATAAATTCTTCAAAAATTACTAAATTCCTCTTTTTTAAATTAAATTTTTTGAAAATTTTTTATTGTTTCTAAAATCAATCTAATATACAGTACTAATTATACAAACCATAGTATATACATCCTAGTACCATTCTCTAAAATAAGTTGATAATTCCATTACTATTTGTAACAATTTAGTTATCAGCTCAGGTCTTGTTTGGAACTGATACATCTTTAGTAATTACTGAACAATTCTATTGAAATAGAAGAGACGGATTCATTATAACTTCTCCAGTTTCCTCTACACCTTTTAACTCTGCTATTGCAACATAGTTATTAATAAGTTTTTTGTTAGTACCTACGTTATCTACTAATACGCCGATACCGATTAGATTACTATCGAATTCCTTTAATAAATCAGTTATTCCTTTTGCTGTGCCTCCGCCTTTCAAAAAGTCATCAATAAAAATACACTTACTTCCTGTTTTCAATGACCTCTTTGAAAGAGACATCTGTTGTAGTCTTCCTGAAGATCCAGATACATAGTTAATAGTAACTGTTGGTCCTTCAGTAACTTTACTATCCCTTCTTGCTATTACAAGTTGTACTCCAAGATTTCTCGCAACTTCGTATGCTAAAGGAATTCCTTTGGTCTCTACAGTAACTACATAGTCTATTTCATCTTTGTTGAAAAACGAAGATAAAATCAGTCCAGCTTTACTGATTATTTCAGGATTATACATCACATCTGTCATGTATATAAAATTACCTGGAACTACTCTATTTGGGTCTTTTAACATTTCGCATAACCTATTTGCAAAGTCTTTTTTTGCTGTCTCGCCTATTTCAGCTATATATCTGATGCCACCAGCTGCTCCTGATATAGTTTCAACTCTTCCCATATACATTTTCTCTAAAAGCTCTCTTACTATCACTATATCCTCACTTATTGTGGACTTAGCGGCATTTAGCAATTCAGAAAACGTATTCAATCCAATAACTTTGTTGGGATTTTCTATTAAATACTTAGTTATAGCTGCAATTCTACCATTTCTACTTATCTTCTCCAAAATATCACCTACATCATATACTTTACGAATTATATATATAAATTTTAATACTATCATTCATATTGTATTCAATATTATATCCAGAATCAATCTTTTTAACCATTTTATTATATATTCTAAACTATACTGCCAAGTTTATTGTAATATAATTGAACTTTTTGTAATTAACCAATCTAATTATTTCGTATTTTATACAAATCCTATTAATTTTTCTATTAAATTCTAATATAATGGTATATATCAACCGATATATTAAGTATGTAATTCCATATTTAATATTTTACATGTTTTTTATATCCTTATATATACTAGTTCAAATCAAGATCAATTAATTCATTAAAACGCCAATACATAATATATTGTCCATTGTTATTATTAAAGGAAGGTATCTAACTATGAATATTGTTCAAGAAATCTCATCTCGTGAATTACAAAATGGTATGATCATAGCTAAAGATCTAGTTGTTAACAACTCTGTACTTTTAACCAAAGGAACAGAAATTTCAGAAAATCTAGCCGAGAAAATAAAGCTTAATTTTCCACTTATTCGCTTAGTGATTTACACAGAAACAAATCCTAGTAATTCAATTCTCTTTGAAAGTCGAAATTCTGTGAAGACGGTCAAAATAGAAGAGTCTTTCAACAGAATGTCTTCAGTTGCAGAAAATATCTTTTACTCTATCAGGGAAAGCGATAAATTTAACATGTCAGAGGTAAGAGAAATATGTGATGGTGTAATGGATGAATTAAGTGAAACAGGTCTAGTAATAAAAAATATAATTGGTGAAAGAGAGGAAAACCTCTATCTTACAAGACATTGTGTTAACGTTGCTGCTATAAGCTCTTTAATTGGCAAGTGGCTTGACCTAAGTAAAAAAGAAATAGTGTTCTTAACATACTCTGCCCTATTACATGATATAGGGAAAGCAAAGATAAGCCCAAAGATTCTTAATAAGAAAACAAAATTAAGCAATGAAGAAATAAATCATTGTCATTCCCACTCTGCTTTAGGATATGAAATAGCTAAAAAAATACCTTACATAGATCAATCTATACTCTTCGGAATACTATTTCATCACGAAAGGGAGGACGGGTCTGGTTATCCGCTTAAGGTAAAAGGATCACAAATACCTAAGTTTGCAAAAATAATAGCCATCGCTGATATCTTCGATGCAATGACTTCAAATAGAGTGTATAAAAATAAAGAATGTGCACTTGTAGTTTTAGAGGAAATAAAAGCTGAGATATTCGGAAAACTAGATCCAACTATAGGGACAATCTTTATAAATAACATATTAAATTATTATATAGGAGAATTGGTTGTACTTAACGACGGAAGGATAGGAAAGATAGTAAAAATCGATTTAAACTCCATAACAAAACCTTGGATATCTATTAATGCTGAGGTTATTAACTTAATGTCTAATTCAACTTTAAAGATAGTTGACATTTTATAAATTTATTAAGATTCAGCTAAAATCCTATTTTTATTTTAGCTGAATCTTATATTTTATTTTATTGGTTCACCATTGAAATTTTGATACTGAGGGATATTTTTTGCATCTCCCTTATTATTTTGATCTCTATGTAGTTTTTGTCTTCTTTTTCCGTCATCAGTTACATTATTTCTTATTTTATTAGACATATTTATCAACTCCTTTCAAAAATATTTTTCAACAATAAATCTCTTTTTATTCTTAGTAATATCTTTGAAATTAACCCTTATTTATAATATAAATTCTCCTTAAAGAAACAAATTTAATATTTCCATCTATAATGTGCATATATAGGACACTTAAACCAAGAAAGTTTAACTTCACTTGCATTTGGGTTAGTGTTATGAATAACATAAGGAATTCCGTCCTCGTCTCTTTTATCAGAAACTATAGCTACATGTTCATAGTCTTGCAAAAAGACAACAATATCACCTGGTTGCCATTGTTGCAAATTTTCAATATCTCTTGGCTTAAGTTCTGTAGTAGCAGAAATACATTTTCTCTGAAAAAACACATTTTGATTTGGAACTCTTCTAAAATCTATATTAGGATCTGGATTCTCTCTAACTCTTATATAGCTTTTTTTATTCTCTTTTATATCATTATCTATAAGAGTCTTTAAGTCAATCCCAGCACCTTTTAACCCTCTCCATATTACATCAGTACAAACACCTTCACCTTCTGGAGGATATCCACCATAATAATAATTGCTTTTGTACTTTGTCTTAATTTCAACTTCTTTTCTTGCTGAATTTACTATATCAAGTGGATCTGCGATTCCATTATTATTTTTGTCAATATTAGAATATTTGTCAGGTACTTCAAAATCACCTTTGAAGAAAAATCTTATTAAGTTATCATTCAATAAATCTTTATACTTATTTCCTATAAAGTTAACCACATAATGTGTAAAAAAAACGACTAAAACAATAAATATAATTAATATATACTTTCTAATCCTATTCAAACTAATCACCTCTTTCAAAAACTATACGTATAAGAGGTGTGTTTAGTATCACTTTATTAGACTAAACTTATTTTAAAATATAGTTTCTACTGGAAAATTATATATGTAACTTTCTTAAATGTAAAAAAGGAGACATTGCAAAACGAACTTATTTTGTTCATTTTGCAATGGCCCCTTTGATATACTATGCTTCTAGCAATTCCTCCATAACATTGAACTCCCTAGAATACTTATAAACATAACCTTTATAAACTAATTCTTTATTAGGAATCTTTATTATATCATCACTTTTAATAAGTTCAGATTTTTTATCGAATTTATATATATTGCTATTTGACAATACTTGAGAAACAAATTGAGTACAAAAATAATGATTTTTCCGCTTTATAGGTTTATTAAACCAAACACCAAATAGCCCTATAAAATTATATTTAAGTTCACTCTTAGAGATTATAAACTTATTGATTTCTGATATAATTTGATCGTATTGTTCTTCTGAAACTTTTATTCTATAAATTATACATTCACTATCTTTAAATATACTATATACACCTTCATATAAGTTTTCTTGCACAAATCCACCAGAAAACGGATTTCTAGGACTTGTCCTTCCAAACGAATACATCTTAGTAAAGGTATCATCAATACTCACCGAAGAGTGGGCATACTTATTTTTTGTAATTAGGTATATTATCTTAGAAAGCCATGTTCCTGTCTTTGAAAAAACCAAATATATATATCTATCTTCCATAATTTATATGCTATCTCCTTTACATGGGTTTTATTATACGAATCTTCTCAGGCTTTAATCTTTCAATTCTAAAAATTAATAGCGTTAAATTTACGTGTATCTACTATAAATTATAATAATACATATAATTATAAATATTAATTATTTAGAATTTATGTTATATATATTAATTATTTCTTAATTTTTAGAAATGTACCCTTTTATAATAAAATGTAATATAAACCATAGTGTACTTTATGTACGGCGTCCATTTATATGAACTTAAGTTATGTAAATTGAAAAATCGTACCCATATGTCTTTTAGCACATTTAACTTAATTGTTGAAGCTAGATATCAATAGCACTTTACTCAGATCAATGTAAGTAAGATAAAATTGAATTTTCCAAATAGAGACCTTTTAAAATTCAAAATCTAGAAGGATACTGCATAGATATTTAGATTACAGATAAGATTGTCTATTATAATAAATGATACATTATTATTTCAGTAATAACAACAATTTGATTTTTTTAAATAACAGTAACATATTTACCCTTTTTTCATAAAATAATTATGAATTATGTTTTCATACGTGTGCAATTCAAAAAAAATGTATATAATTATAGATGGTAACTTATAAAGGAGTTGATATCTTGTCATTTAATTTTATAAAAGATAAAAATAAAAAGGTTCATTTTATAGGTATCGGTGGGATAAGTATGAGTGGTCTTGCTGCTATTCTATTAAGAGAAGGATATAAAGTATCAGGATCAGATGCTAAAGAATCCGAAATAACAAACAGGCTTAAAAACGAAGGTGCAGAGATTTACATAGGACATAATAGTGATAATCTTAAAAATGTAGACTTGGTGGTATACACAGCTGCAATCCCTTCAGACAATCCAGAAATATTAGAAGCTAAAAGATTAAATATATCATTGATGGATAGAGCTGAGTTTCTAGGTAAGATAATGTTAGGTCATAAGTATGGTGTTGCTGTAGCTGGTACTCATGGTAAAACCACATGTACCTCTATGATTTCCCATATAACATTAAAAGCAGATTTAGACCCGACTATATTGGTTGGTGGAGACTTAGATATTATAGATGGTAACTTTAAGATAGGAAATAGCGAATATTTCGTAACAGAAGCATGTGAATATAAAGAATCATTTTTAAAATTTTCGCCGTTTGTTGGTATTATATTAAACATCGATGCAGACCATCTTGATTACTATAGAGATATTGATCATATTCAAGAAACATTCCAAAAATTCGCATCAATAATTCCTAATGATGGCTATCTAGTTGGTTATGCAGATGATACTAGAGTAATGTCAGTAATCAACAATGCAAAATGTAATATTTTAAGCTATGGTATAGACAGCGGTGAAGTAACTGCTAAAAATATATCATTTGATGAAAATGGTTGTGCTACATTTGACGTATTCAGAAATGATTCCAGATTATTCTCTGTTACTTTAAATGTACCTGGAAAGCATAATATTTTAAATGCTCTTTGTTCAATATGCATTGGACTTATATTTGAATTACAGTCTAAGGATATAATAGACGGGCTATATGCCTTTAGAAATGCTCATAAGCGATTTGAGCTTAAAGGAAAAAAATCAGGCGTTACAGTAATTGATGATTATGCTCATCACCCTGTAGAAATCAAGGCAACATTGAGCACTGCAAAAAATATACCTCATAAATCAGTTTGTTGTGTCTTCCAACCACATACTTATACAAGAACCAAGAGCTTGTTCAATGAATTTACAGAAGCATTCAATGATGCAGATGAACTTGTGCTTATGGATATCTATGCGGCTAGAGAAAAAAATACTGGCTTAGTAAGCTCAGATGAATTGGGTGATGCTATAAGGGCTAAGGGAATATCCTGCGTGAATGTTCATTCTCACGAAGAAGCAGTTAATTACGTAAAAAATAAAGTTTCTAACGGAGACATTTTAATCACTGTTGGTGCAGGAGATGTTGTTAAAGTAGGAGAATTATTCTTACAATCATAGATTCTATTATAAAAATCTTTATATAAAATAGATGTATCACTGAGTTATTGTTTTAACTTATAGTGATACATCTATTTTTATTTAATCAGTTAGTCTTATTTATAGCGTTACTTCAATGATTATTGGTTTATTGACAAGTTCAACAGTTCCATTAGATACTGTTATAACACTATCATCAATTATATTCGTATAAATTCCATCAGTTAAAGGTATAACAATACATCCTTCTTTTTTTTCAACATTGAATATACCTATAAGCTTTGATCTATTATACTCATAACATCCGTATAAAACATCCTTTTCTAGACACTCTAATGAATAAAATCCCTCTGCCAATATTTCTTTTCTTTTTATCTCACCCAGTCTTTTCATTAGATCCACATATTCGTTGTTCCTAATGCCAAATTGAATCTTATCTAATTCAAATAAACTAGGACATTTATCATCTTGAGCTTCTTGTCCAGCATAAATTAAAGTTGTGCCCTTTTGGAAATAAAGAAATCCTGTCCAAATCTTTAAGGCTTCTTCATCAGGTATTAGACTCTTAGCTCTAGGTTGATCATGATTTTCTAGAAATCTAAGTTTTACATAATTATCAGGATACATTCCTTCCTGCATTTTAACCTTATTTATATAGTCCCTTAGGCTGTTTTTATTAGCAAAGTATCCTGTGTACTCTACATTCACATCATAATCATAAGTTATATCAAAAGCTTGGTAAATTTCACTGTCTGAAAGTCCCACAAATCCATTCTTCCTCATTTCTAATAAAAAGTGAGGGTGTACAGTCTCAGAAAGCCATATATGATCTGGGTTTACTTGTGCAACCGCTTGCCTAGCAGACAACCAAAAGTCTAATGGAACTAATGGAGCTACGTCACATCTAAATCCATCTACCCCTATTGATGCCCAATATTTTAAAGTTTCTATCTGATAATTCCATAAATCCTTATTGTTATAATCTAGATCTACAATATCAGTCCAATCCCCAACCTTGTTGCCCATTTCTCCATTTTGTTTCCTGTAAAAATACTCAGGATGATTGTCCACTAACCATGAATCAGGTGAAGTATGATTATAAACTACATCTATCATACATAACATATCTAACGAGTGAATCTTATCTATCAATCGTTTAAAATCTTCCAACGTTCCATACTCTGAATTTATACCTCTATAGTCCTTTATTGCATAAGGTGAACCTAAAGAGCCTTTTCTATTTTTTTCTCCTATAGGGTGTATAGGCATGAACCATACTATATCTGTGCCTAATTCTTTTATCCTTTTGAGATCATCTTCTACATCTTTAAAAGTTCCATTTTTACCATGGTTTCTTACAAATACTGAATAGATAATCTTATTTCTTAAATTCTTTTTTGTGTCTTTAGCCATATTTACCTCCTCAAAATATCACTGTAGTCTAGCAAAATATTAAACTATATAACTACTTTACTTCACTTTTTATAATTTATCAATATCGTTTACATTTATTTAATAACCGGCTATCTTAGTTACCTAAGCATACAGCAAAAGATCAGGCACAATAAACCTTGTTCCTGATCAAAATCACTAATATAATAATTCCTCAGCATACTTAATCTTTCTATCAATATGTTCCTTTTCTTTAATTTGTTCTTTAGCTTTTCTTATTTTCTCATTTAATTCCCAATACATCCTTACTTCTCCAATATCTTTTATAATAAATTATCTTACTATTAAATCCTTAATTATACCTGGAATTTCTCTAATAGCGCCGTATATTTCATTGGCAGCATACGCTTTAACAAACACGCCCTTATACGTAGCTGAAACTTTATTTCTCTTGCATAAAATCTCTGCTCTCCTAAGGTGAAACTCATTAGATACCACTACTACACTATTAATATTATTTGCCTTCATTATTTTAGACGTGAACTTTATATTTTCAGCTGTGTTAGTTGATTTATCTTCCATGATTATTTTATCTTCATCTATCCCTTTACTTGATAAAATCCTTTTCATTCCTTCTGCCTCAGAAATACTTTCTCCCTGTCCCTTTCCCCCAGAAACTATTATATATTTACCATAGCCATCCTTAAAAAGTTCTGCTGCTTCTTCTGTTCTAGCGGTTAAGAAAGCACTCGGAGTCTCACCTCTCATCCTACATCCCAGCACTACTATGGCATCACTCTTATCAGGACTTGTAAAAAGGGGAATCCAAAATATAAATATTTCTGCTGCTATAAACATTATTAAAATTATAGGAAGAAACATCTTAATCCTCTTTTTCATTATTAATACTCCTCTCTTTATTAATAGTAATAATACTCCATATTTGTGCATAGAATTAAATGCATGCTATATACTAAAAAAGTTGCTGAATCAATCTTCTCTTCTCATAAACCAGATGAGTTTTAAAAATTAGTTTCGAATTGAACTGATACATCTTTACTTATGTATTCAAAATTATATACGAAATTATAGGTATAATAGTTATTTTTAGGTTACGTATTTAAAAAAATTTAAAATATTGATTTAAATTGTAAAATTTTAATATGTGATTATAGAAATTTTTGGGTATTCTCATAAATTTAAAAATATTGGAAAAAACCTTTGACACTTTCTGAGAAATCCGTATATAATGTTATTAAAGTAATTTCATTAAATAAATTTTAACGAAAAGGAGGTAGGACCATGTTAGTAGCAAGATTTAATTTTATGAATGGCAAATTTAGAAAATCAAATAACTTAATAACTATTAACAATAGCCCTATCTCTGCGAGTTTTATTGTCGAGTAATTATTGACAGCTTTTAACTTTGTATGTATTTAGGTCATGGGCTATTGCTCATGACTTTTTATATTGTGTTTTTATGCAAAAAGGTCGTGGGATATCCATGGCCTTTTTTTGCATAAATGGGCACCATGTACAAACAAAAAGGGGGGAATAGATTTGAGAAGAATCTTAAATTATTTATTTAAACACAAAGCTATATTACTTATAGGCACTTTGGCCATGATTATAATTATAGCTGTAGACAACATTACACCTTATCTTCAAAAGATAATAGTTGATAAAGTAATTACAGATAAACAATATTCACTTTTATATCCAGCGCTTGGAGGGATCCTAGCTATTACTCTATGTAAGGCTCTTTTGGGATATGTTAAAGAGTTTCTCTTTGACTTTATTGCAGCAAAAGTGCACAGAGATATTAAAAATGAATTATTCGAGCATATTCAAACTATGGAGTTTAAATATTTCGATAATATGAACACCGGAGAACTGATGTCTAGAATCGGTGAGGATATAGAAAACATCTGGCAAACCATTGGATTCGGTTTAAGACTTTTTGTAGAGAACATTATTTATTTTGTTATTGGTACCGTTATATTACTAGCCCTAAGCTGGAAGCTTGCTATTGCATGCATAGTTATAATGGTTCCTATAGGATATATGGCTATAAAATTAGAAAAAGAGTTTGGATCAGTATACAGCAACATAAGCGACCAAACAGCCGAGATTAATACAACAGCTCAGGAAAATATAGCTGGAGTAAGACTTGTAAAAGCTTTTACTAGAGAAAAACATGAAATTCTTAAATTCTTAAAAATGAACAGAACTTATTATGATTTGAATATGAATCAAGCAAAGATTGTAGGGAAGTATTTTCCTCCTATGGAATTTTTAACAAACATCTCATTAATAATAATGATTATTCTTGGTGGTGTCTTTGTTATAAAAGGTGAGATAACAATAGGAACTTTAGTAGCATTCAGCGGTTACTTAAATTCCCTTATCTGGCCGATGAGAAACCTTGGATGGTTAACTAATATGCTTGCTCAAAACCAAGCATCTGCAAAGAAAATTTTTGAGATACTAGATAGGAAACCTGATATTGCAAGTAAGGAAGATGCAATATCACCTGAAGAAATAAAAGGAGCCATATCATTTAATAATGTAAGCTTCAAATATAATGACGAGTTAGTTCTTAAAAATGTAAACTTAGACATCCCCGCTGGAAGTACGGTAGCCATAATGGGTACTACTGGTGCTGGTAAATCATCTATACTGCAATTAGTTGGTAGATATTACGATGTAGCATCTGGTGAGGTTTTAGTTGATGGAATTAACGTGAAAGATATTGATCTGAAAAAGCTTAGAAGTAATATGTCTGTAGTACCACAAGATACCTTCTTATTTTCTGATACTATCGAAAACAACGTAAAATTTGGAAATAAGAACGCTTCAACTGAAGAGGTTATAGAGACTTGCAAAACTGCTTGTTGCTATGACTTTATATCTTCTTTTGAAGAAGGCTTCGATACTGAAATAGGTGAAAGAGGTATTGGTCTTTCTGGTGGTCAAAAGCAAAGAATTTCAATTGCTAGAGCTCTTTTAAGAAAGGCTCCGATTCTTATTCTTGATGATTCTACATCAGCTTTAGACATGGAAACAGAATATGAACTTCTTAAAAATCTTAATGATAAAGAACAAAAAAGCACTACTTTTATAATCGCTCATAGAATATCTGCTGTTAAAAATGCTGATATGATACTGTTTATTGAAAACGGTGAGATTAAAGAAGTAGGAAATCACACCGACCTTCTATCTAAGAAGGGTAGATACTACGATATTTATTGTGAACAATTTAAAGATTTCGATTTAGTTGAAAGCGAGGTGGTATAATGGCTAAAAACACAGTAAGTCGTGATGAAGAAGGAATGCAAAGAAGTAAAACAGAACTTACTATAAGACTTCTAAAATATTTAAGTCCTTATAAGCTTAAGGCAACTATAGTTATTATACTTCTATTATTTGTCATGATTTGTGGGATAATAAATCCTTATTTATTAAAGGTAGCGATAGATAGCTATATTGGAGACAGTAATATAAAAGGTTTAATGTACATTGGTGCCCTCCTATTAACATTAAATATTTTATCTATGATAGCTTCTAAAATAAGAATTGTTATGATGTCCGCAATAACAAATAATATATTGGTAAATATACGACATGAACTTTATACCCATATTCAAAAATTATCTTTTTCATTTTTTGATAATAGACCAGTAGGAAAAATATTAGCTAGAGTTATGGGAGATGTAAATGCTCTTCAAAACCTATTTAACCAAAGTATACAAACTCTTATACCAGAACTCATGAGTTTAGTATGCGTTTCAATAATGATGCTTTTCCTAAACTTTAAGTTAGCATTAGCAGCTATTGCTATATTACCTTTTCTTGCAGTAGCAATGTTCTTCATAGAAATCCAATCTAGAAAAAGATGGGAAGTATATAGAAAGAAACGTTCAAACTTGAATGCCTATAACCACGAAGATTTCTCAGGAATTAAGGTAGTTCAAGCTTTTGCAAAGGAAGGAGATACACTTTCTAAGTTCAAAGACCTAGTAAGCGAACTCGTAAACTCTTTTGTTGCCGCTGTTAAATTTAATGACTTCTTCTGGCCATTAGTTGAACTTTCATGGGGCGTGGGTATTGTAATAGTGTTCTATGCTGGCTACTTACTAGTAAGATCTAATGATGTTACTATAGGTACTCTCGTAGCATTTTCAATGTATATAGGTATGTTTTGGAGACCTATTATGAACCTTTCAACTTTCTATAATACATTAATCACAAATTTCTCTGCTGCTGATAGAATATTTGATATCATGGAGATTGAACCAGACATTGTAAGTGCTATAGACTCTATAAAGATGCCTAAGATAAAAGGCTCAGTTGAATTTAAAGATGTTACCTTTGCTTATGACGAAGGCTCAGTTGTATTAGATAATGTGAATTTTAAAGTTAACCCTGGAGAAACTGTAGCACTAGTTGGTGCAACAGGTGCCGGAAAGACTACCATCGTATCTTTACTCAGCAGATTTTATGATCCTACTTCTGGTGAAGTGCTAGTGGATGGAAAAAATATAAAAAATGTAGAATTAGAATCTTATAGAAGCCAGATGGGTATAATGCTTCAAGATACGTTCCTCTTCTCTACTACTATTAAAGAGAATATACGATATGGTAAACTTGATGCAACTGACGAGGAAGTAATTGCTGCTGCTAAAGCAGTAAATGCTCATAGCTTTATAATGAACATGGAAAAAGGTTATGATACAGAAGTCAATGAAAGAGGATCTAGACTTTCCTTAGGTCAAAGACAGCTTATTTCCTTCGCAAGAGCACTACTAGCTAATCCAAGAATATTAATATTAGATGAAGCTACTTCAAATATAGATACGCATACTGAAAAATTAGTCCAAAAAGGTATAGAGAAACTTTTATTTGGAAGAACTTCTTTCGTTATAGCTCATAGATTATCCACAATAAGAGATTGTGATAAGATTATGGTAGTTGGCGATGGAAATATAAAGGAATGCGGCACCCATGATGAACTTTTAACTCTTAAAGGAATTTATTATAACCTTTATAATGCCCAATATAAGTTCTTAAATGAAGGAGCATAAAAACTGATTTAGATTTATATTAAAAGTGGTGAGGATTTATTATTCTCACCACTTTTACATTCATTATAATAATATAGTTTATACAACTACTTTGCTCTATCTCATTATATCCTCGCCTAGCATTGAAAAAGCCTTAAGCATCATATATACCTTTATATCCATTTTGTGATTTGCCTTAAGTATCTCTTTGGCTTCAAACTGATCAATCATATGAACTTCGATATCTTCATCGTCCTCCAAATAGTCACTGCACACTTCTCCATCACAGTAACAATAAACTAAAGCGATAGATTCGTCTGTCATACCTACAGAAACATACAAAGATTTTATATCTTCCTTATTTATAATATCAATTAAATTAAGCCCAGTTTCTTCATGAAGCTCTCTTCTTACTGCATTATTTATTTCTTCTTCACCATCTATAAGTCCAGCTGGAAGTTCATAAACATAATCATTAATAGGAACTCTAAACTGTCTTATGAGAACAAGCTTCTTACTCTCTTTATGAATAGCTATTATTATTACTGCATCAACCTTTTCCTCTTTTTCTTTTTGTATCTGCAGTCTCAACGTTTCGATATTTTTCCTAGATGCAATGGTCCAACTTCTAATATTTCCTTTTTTATTTGTATATTTAGCATCATATAAACTAAGATATTTAGTCTCAGCTAATGTTTCTATATTATTAATCTTAGGTCTTAAATTTTTCATGTTATCACCTTCATTTAATAAATTTGGTCATTTATTTAAAGTTACTTATGTATAATTCTATATGAAAAAATATTCTATTTCAATTAACTTATATTAATCAGTATTATTCTTCAATAACTTAGCTCTTTAATTTAGGCTTACTGTGTCAAAACTTAATTTTATGTTATTTTAGCGTTAATTCTATACATGTTATGTAGTTTCACTACACACACATGAAAATTAAAGGTATAATTAGAAAAAAATAGATTCAGGGAGATAGTATTGTCCAATAGATTATAGACCCTAAGAAATATTTAATTGTTATCCTAAACACTTTTTGCGTTATTAAATACCATATAATATAATTACAACATGAGTTAAGTCTTTAAGAAAAGATAAATATTCATACATTATCTTATTATTAAAGTTTAACAATATAAAAATTATTAAGGGGAGAGGTTTGTATGAACCAAGAAACAATATTATTATTAATAAAGGTAGGCGTAGGAATTGTAGCTTTCTTTTTCTTAGTTTGGTTATCCGGTTTTAGGATTATTCCTAACTCCAAAGTAGCTATCATAGAAAAATGGTGGTCCTCAAAAGGTTCACTTAAGGAACAAATTATAGCCTTAAACGGTGAAGCAGGATTTCAACCAGTTGTTTTAAGAGGTGGCATTCACTTTTTAAGTCCTTTAGTTTATAAGATCCATACAGTTCCATTAGTAACCATACCTCAAGGAAAGATAGCCTATGTATTTGCTAGAGATGGTAAACCACTAGAACCAACTCAAACACTTGGAACAATAATTCATGAAGGCAATAACTTTCAAGATGTCAGAGGTTTTATAACAAATGGGGGGCAAAAAGGTCCTCAAAGAGGTATAATCCGTGAAGGTACTTACGCCTTTAACTTAGCACAATTTATAATAATAACAGAAAACAAAACTTATTACCTTCCAATGGGAAATGATACTGAGCAAAAGACTATAATGGAGATGGCACAAAAAATTAGTGCAAGAAATGGTTTTGATCCTGTAGTTATTCAAGGTGAAAGTGACTTAGTCGGTATAGTTACTATACATGATGGTCCTTCTCTAGGAAAAGACAATATAATCTGTCCTACTGTTGGTGATGAACCTTCTGATCCAAATTATCATAACAACTTCCAAGATCCTGAAAAGTTCTTATCTGCTGGCGGTTACAGAGGTAGACAATATCAAGTTCTTGCAGATGGTACTTACTTAATAAACAGATTATTTGCCACAATAGAATATATACCTAAAACAGTTATCCCTGTGGGTTATGTAGGCGTAGTTGTTTCATATACTGGTATGAAAGGAACTGACTCATCTGGAGATGATTATAAACATGGCGAACTAGTACAAAAAGGCTTTAGAGGAGTTTGGAGTGAAGCTCTTATGCCTGGTAAATATGCTTTCAACACTTATGCAGGAAGTATCATAAAAGTTCCTACTACTAACGTAATCTTAAAATGGATAAGCAATCAAAATGGTAATCATCGATACGATGAAAATCTTAAAGAAGTTAGCTTAATCACAAAAGATGCATTCGAACCATCATTACCTTTATCTGTAGTTTTCCATATAGATTATAAGAAGGCTCCTATGGTTATTCAAAGATTTGGAGATATAAAGATGCTTGTTGATCAAACACTTGATCCTATGGTATCAGCATATTTCAAAAACATAGGACAAACTAAGACATTAATTGAGTTAATACAACAAAGAAATGAAATACAGAATCAATCTTCCGTAGAAATGAAGACAAAATTCTCTCACTATAACTTAGAGCTAGAAGAGGTTCTTATAGGTACTCCTACAAGCTCAAAGAATGATACAAATATAGAGCAAATTTTAACTCAGCTTCGTTCAAGACAAATAGCTAAAGAACAACTTGAAACCTATTCAACTCAACAGGCAGCTGCTGAGAAAGAGAAGGAACTAAAAGAAGCTGAAGCAGTAGCTAAACAACAGACCTCACTTACTGAATCAGATATCAACATCAAGATTCAAGAAAACCAAGGTAAAGCTGATCTTATGAAATCAAGACAAGATGCAGAAAAGATACAAAGACTTTCAGAAGCTGATGCCTACAAAGTTAAACAACAAGCTGAAGCTGAAGCTTATAGATTAAAGCAACAAGCTGAAGCAAATGCATATCAAGTTAAACAACAAGCTGATGCTGAAGCATTTAGACTTAGACAAACAGGTGAAGCTGAAGCATTTAAAATCAAAACAGTTGGTCAAGCTGATGCTGATAGAGAAGCTAGAGTTGGTATATCTAAAGCTATAGCTGCAAAAGAACAAGTAAATGCTTTTGGTGGTGCTCAATACAAAGTAGTCCAAGAAATAATGAATAACTTTGCTGACGCTATTAAAACATCTAAGATTGATATAGTACCAAAAACTCTTATAACCTCTGGATCTAATGAGGGAGAAAACGGTCTGCATAATGCATTTGAAAATTTAGTTATGCTATTATTAAGTGACAAGTTAACCTCTCAAGCTTCTAATGTTACTGAGTTATCCGAGGAAGCTGAAATCTTAAAAAAAGAAATACTAAATAATGTTTCTCCTTCAGATATAAAAAATAATAAATAACATTAAGATAGGCAAACTACCTTTGGTAGTTTGCCTATCTTTTAAATTACGTAGTATATTTTATTGCTTCATATACAACAGAACTTTTATTTTCCTCAGCTAATATATACAATTTATTCATTGATTTAAATCTAGTTTCATCATCAAAATGCAAAACTATATATCTACTACCTTCTAGCTTAACAATTTCTTCTCTTACTGTTCTGAACTTTTTTTCATTTTTATGTTCAACTATAGATATAATTGCATTTATATCTTCTTTTTTAGATGGCGCAATGTCCCATACAGATTGTGTATCTTTTAAATTCAAGTGCTTTTTTATCATCATCAAGTCAGACATAATATATTTACTGTAATCATTAACTTTACTATTTAAAATTCTATCATCTATATAATTATTTATTTTAACCACATTCTGCGAAAATGTTCCTGTTATAAGACCTGAACACTCATATACTTCGTCTGTCATTCGTACCCAAAAAGTATTTCCTGCAACTTTTCTAATTTTATCTTCAATTATCCCTAGATCGGTTCTGAAATTTATATCTTTGTTTATTAAATCAAATATAAGCACTACCCTTTGAGCAAAATCCATTAAAACTACATATCCTTTAAATCTAACTTGATACACCTCACGTTCAACATTTTCAGCTACCTTTAAGACTTCTGATTTTAACCCCTCACTAAGTGAAAATAACTTCAAATTATTTACCCCCTTAAAATCAAACTATAATAATAGTTCATATCTTTGGTTATAATAGCCTTTATAAAGATGAAATATTTCAACCCAAATTTATTTTTAAAACTTCTCTGGATTCTGAAAGGAGAACTTGAAAATATAAATTTAATTATGAAGCAATTCATCTATATATCAATCACTATGTTCAATAGCATAACAGAATCTATATTTTTAATTATATCTCTAAAGTACATACGAGTTCTAACAAATGTTTTCAATCAAAATCATATACCATTAAACACACACAATATACATTATACATTTTTGTTAATTATATACAACACTTCTTTCTGTTATTTTATAGTTTGCCCTCTATTTTTTTCAAATGCATTTTAAAACAAGTAATTTTATACGAAAATAATTTATAAAGAATAAATAATATTTCTATTTATATATTTATCTTTATAAATTATAATATATATATAATTAGTTATTAAACGAGTATTTTCCAACTTTTGTTGTAAAAATAATAGTTTTATTATTACTAAAATGTCTTTATTTAAATGGCTATTTATGTAGCTTATAATCTATTTTAGTTATAGACATTTAGGTAAGCGCTTTCACATTATATACTTTTAATTAATTTACTAATGGACACAATATATAATATATTATTTTGCGAGGTGTTTTACTATGATAAAAAGAGTTATATGGGTTGTACTTGATAGTGTTGGCATAGGTGAACTTCCTGATGCTGAAAAATATGGTGATGTAGGTTCTAACACCCTTGGCCATGTAGCTGAATTCAACAACGGATTAACTATACCTAATATGGAGGAGATTGGTTTAGGTAATATCACTGGAATTACTGGCTTAAACAAAGTAGCTTCTCCAACAGGTTGTTATGGCAGAATTCATGAAGCATCGAACGGAAAAGATACTGTTACCGGACATTGGGAGATGGTTGGAGTTAAATCAGAAATTGCTTTTCCTACTTATCCTGATGGTTTTCCTAAATCTGTAATAGATAAATTTGAAGAATTCACTGGAAGAAAGGTTATAGGCAACAAATCTGCTTCTGGTACAGAAATACTTGATGAGCTTGGTGAAGAGCATATGAAAACAGGTGCTCTAATAGTTTATACTTCTGCCGACAGTGTATTTCAAATAGCTGCACATGAAGATATAGTTCCTTTAGAAGACTTATATAAATATTGTGAATTTGCTAGAGAAATGCTTACTGGTGAAGAGTCTGTAGCTAGAGTTATTGCTAGACCATTCCTCGGAAACCCTGGTAGTTTTACAAGAACACCTAACAGAAGAGATTATGCTTTACTTCCTCCACATGATACCTTATTAGATTTATTAGCTAAAAAAGGCTTAGATGTAATGGCTGTAGGTAAAATCGAGGATATATTCTCAGGTAGAGGAATAACAGAAGCTGTTCATACTAAGGACAATATGGACGGAGTTGATAAAACTCTTGAATATATAAAGGAAGATAAAAATGGCCTTATATTTACAAATCTTGTTGATTTTGATATGAAGTGGGGCCACAGAAGAGATGCAAAGAGCTATGGTAAGGGCTTAGAAGATTTTGATGCTAGGCTTCCAGAAATACTATCTTCTATGAAAGATACTGATGTATTATTCATAACTGCAGATCATGGATGTGATCCTACATTTAAAGGAACAGATCATACTAGAGAGTATGTGCCTTTCTTAGCTTATGGTGCTCAATTAAAGAAAGGATTTGATCTTGGCACAAGAATTGGATTTTTTGATATGGGTCAAACAATAGCTGATATATTTAACGCCGGTGAAATAAAAAATGGCGTGAGCTTCTTAGGCGATATAAAATAACAATTAATAATAATTAAACAACATTACTTGAGGTGAAATTATGGATTTAACTAAAAAAATACAAGATTCGGCTGAATTTATTTTATCTAAAAGCAAATACAAGCCACAAATAGGATTGATTTTAGGATCTGGTTTAGGCGCTATTGCTGATATGATAGACGATGCTGAATATTATAACTATAATGAACTACCAAACTTCCCAGTATCAACTGTAGAAGGTCATGCTGGCCGATTAGTAATAGGCATGTTTCAAGGAAAGCAAGTGGTTGCTATGCAAGGTAGATTCCATTATTATGAGGGCTACGCCATGGAGCAAGTTACTTTTCCTGTAAGAGTTATGAAGCTTTTAGGTATAGATACAATCATTGTAACTAATGCAGCAGGTGCAGTAAACACAGACTTTAAACCTGGTGATCTTATGATTATAAATGATCATATAAATCTTTCAGGAACTAATCCTTTAATAGGTAGAAACCTTGATTCATTTGGGACTCGTTTCCCAGACATGTCTGAAGCTTATAATGGTGAACTTATTAATAAAGCAAAGGAAGTTGCAAATTCATTAAATATAGATATAAAAGAAGGTGTATACGCTATGTTTAGTGGACCAACTTATGAAACCCCAGCTGAAATAAGGATGACAAGAATCTTAGGTGGCGATGCAGTAGGTATGTCTACTGTTCCAGAAGTTATAATAGCGAACCACAGTAAAATAAAGGTTTTAGGAATTTCTTGTCTTACAAATATGGCTGCAGGAATATTAAAACAACCATTAAGCCATGTAGAGGTAATGGAAACTTCTGCACTAGTAAGAGATAACTTCATAGCACTTATGACAAACATAATAAAAAGTCTGTAATACAAAAGGTTGATGGCTACAATTGATGCCATCAACCTTTTTGTTCATTAGGTGTTCTATTTATAAATCTATTGTATATATTTAGTGCCTCGTTAAATTCATTTCCAGCTTCTATTATATCTTGAGATACAAGATTTTGTTCACTAGCTTTAATTAGGTTTTCTAATTTTTCTCTAATATTAGTTATGTTGTTTAACAACGTCTTCTCGTCCATTTAACTAACACCTCCATCTATATTTTTTACATTTAATGTAAATTTTAAACATAGTAGGGTGATTTTTATTTTAGACTACTAGAGAACAATTAAATTTTTCGGATAACTATTAAGCACTTCACATCCCTTTTCTGTTACTAATACTAAATCTTCAATTCTGACACCAACATTATTATGAATATAAATTCCTGGCTCAATTGAGAATATCATACCTGGTTTCACTTCTTCTTTATTAACAGAGCTTACATCACCAAAGTCATGTACTTCAATACCTATGGAATGTCCTGTTCTGTGAGTAAAATACTTCCCATAGGCATATCCCTCTATAACATCTCTAGCAGCCTTATCTATATCGCAAAATCTAGTGCCTGGTTTAACCATTCTTATACCAGCTAAATTAGCTTCAAGAACAATTTCGTAAACTTTCCTTGCTTCCTCGGAAGGCTCTCCACAGAAGAAAGTTCTTGTCATATCTGAACAGTAAAATTCATTTCTACAACCAGTATCTATTATTACACTATCCCCTAACTTTACCATAGATGCATCAGTTTCATGATGTGGATCGGCTCCATTAGCACCATATGCTACTATTGGTGTAAAAGAAAATCCTTGAGTTTTTTCTTCTTCATACAGTTCCCCTAGTATACTACTGATAACTTTTTCACTCTTATCCTTTGAAAATCTGTTCACTATTTTGCCCATTACTCTATCATTAATAGCAGATGCTTTTCTCATAAGCTCAATCTCTTCTGCATCTTTAATCGTTCTTGCCCTATCTATAATTGGTGACCCATTCACAAAACCAGTTGCTGCATTCTTTTCCATAAGTCTAATTAAGAAGTGCGCCTGCCAGTTCTTGTCGATACCTATTGAGCATGATTTATCTATAATATTGCAGAGTGCTAAAATAGGATCTTGTGTATCATTGTACCAAACCAAATCTACTCCTAAATTTTCATGTATAGGGAAAAGTTCATTGATTACAAGCTTTCTATCTCCTTTTGTATTTATATATAAAGCTAATAATCTTTCACCCGATTCTATCCATTTACCAGTAAGATAAAATACCGCTGCTGGTGAGGTTATAATCATTTGATGCAGATTTTCTCTAGTCATTTCTTCTAATATTTTATTTAATCTATTCTCTTTCATTCTGCTCTCTCCTTCTATAAATACAAAACTCTCATTATATATGTTTTGAGACTATGTTTATTTATATGGTTAATTAAGTATTTCTTCTTTATTAAAGCTACATATTAATTATATACAAAAAGAACTAGATAATCCATTACCTAAAATCATCCACCGTATATATAAATATAATGTTACATAATACTATATCTTCAAGTATTATGCACTTATATATTCACAAAAGATATTTTGTTATAAGTCAGTAATATATTTTATATTATAATAATCTTTAATACTTTATTAATATTGAGCAAATTGAGATGTGAATATACATTAAGTGGTATAATATAGTTAATAGAAGTATACTTATCTTTTTTTAATTAGGAGGAAACTAAATGAGAATTGCAGTTATATCAGACATACACAGCAACCTTTATGCTCTAATTAGAGTTATTGAAGATATAGATAGCCAAAATATAGACACAGTGATTTGCCTAGGGGATTTGGTTGGTTATGGTCCTCAGCCAAATGAAGTCATAGCTATGATAAAAAGAAGATCAATTTTATGTATAAAAGGCAACTATGATGCATCTGTTGTTGATAATGGCTTCACATATATAAGAGATACAAACATAAATTCTTTTTCTCTACCTTGGACTGTAGATGAATTAAGAGCTTCAAATAGATACTACCTTGAAAACTTACCAGACAGTATCTCTTTAAAAATTGACAACAAAAAAATACTTTTTGTTCATGGAAGCCCAAATAAAATAGATGAGTATTTATATGAAAATAATCCTGATTTAGATGCTATAGTAGACGGAATGGATGAGGATATATTGGTATGTGCTCACACCCATATACCTATGGTAAAACAGCTAAAAAATAAAATGATAATAAATGGCGGTAGTGTAGGCAAACCTAAAAATGGCTCTCCAGACTCAACTTACGCAGTAATAGATATATCAAAAGGCAGAAGCGCTCGTGCAGAAATAAGAAAAGTGAGTTATGAATATAAAAGAATAATGAAGGACATGGAGATGAAAAAGTTTCCTTCTTCCTTAATACATTCTTACGAAACTGGTTGCGAATAAATTTCTCATTATAAATATTCAATTGATTTTAATAAAGGCGCTATTAGAACACCATGTTAAAATTAATTGGTTATCCATCTGATGCTTTAATGAGCTTTCACAAAGAATAAAGTGATCATGATATCTAATTATGTATCATGATCACTTTATTCAATCTCTCAGAACACCAACAATTCTTGTATTATTCAGCAACTGTCTGCTAAGCTTTCCTGAATTAAACTGTTCTGAAAGGTCAGTTCCTGGTCTAAAACCAGCAGCTATTATCTGATTTAATGCCCTCTCTCCTGTGATATCATAAACTGTTCCATTAACAGCTATGTAAGCAGGATTATCGCCTACGCCATTATATCCGGATAATTCTTTCATTGTAAACTCTCTAGTTCTAAAAGAAAAAGCTGTTTCTACATTATCGTTTTTCATTTGTTTTTCTGCATCCTTTTCCTTATAATACTCTAATATACCTTCAATTTGTATTGTTAACCTTTCGATATCCTTTATAATACCTAGACTATTTTCTCTTGTACTTAATAAAATCATCTTTTTATAAAAATTTATCTTATTATACTTTTGTAATAATAACTCTTCACTGGAACTTGTCATAAGCTTTCCTCTTAAATATCAATATATCTGTATATTTTATGAGGGAATAATTGCATTTATTAAACTATTAGTGTAAAATAAATATTATTTAAGGGTTAAAGTGTTAAATTTACTAGGCTTAACCGGTTAAAACCGTTATATTAAAAGCACTCTTGTGCTGTATGCAAAGTCATCTATTATGACAAATTAGATGGTACCGTGAAAATATAGCCTTTCGTCCATACTGATGGATTGATAGGTTTTTTTATTTTAGTCTTAAATGTAAACTATACCTATAAAATACATTAGAAACGTAAATAATATAATTAGAAAGTGAGGTCATATAATGAACACTACATTAGTTAGAGCTCTATACAGAAACACAGAAGAGCATATTGAAAAAAGTGTAAAAATTTCAGGTTGGATAAGAACATTAAGAGCATCAAATGCTTTTGGGTTTATAGAAGTTAATGATGGCTCATTCTTCAAAAATGTTCAAGTGGTATTTGATAATAAGATTACAAACTTCAAGGATGTATCCAAATTACCGATTAGTTCGTCAATTTCAGTTGTAGGTAAATTAGTACCAACACCTGATGCAAAACAACCTTTCGAAATACAAGCTGAAGAGATAACAATAGAGGGAATGTCTTCTTCTGATTATCCTTTACAAAAAAAGAGACATACTTTTGAATATTTAAGAACAATAGCTCATTTAAGACCTAGAAGTAATGCATTTTCAGCTGTATTTAGAGTTCGTTCTGTAGCTGCCTATGCAATACATAAGTTCTTCCAAGATCAAAGCTTTGTGTATGTTCACACTCCAATAATAACTGGTAGTGATTGTGAAGGCGCTGGAGAAATGTTTAAATTAACTACTATGGATTTAAACAACATCCCAAAAACTGAAGAAGGAAGTATTGATTTCAGTGAAGACTTTTTCGGAAAAGAAGCTAATCTTACTGTATCAGGTCAGCTAAATGGAGAATCTTACGCTTTAGCTTTCAGAAATATATACACTTTTGGACCTACATTTAGAGCAGAAAACTCAAATACAGCAAGACATGCTGCTGAGTTCTGGATGATAGAACCTGAAATGGCTTTTGCTAACCTTGAAGATGACATGGAATTAGCAGAACAAATGCTTAAATATGTTATAAAATATGTTATGGATGAATGTCCTGAAGAAATTGATTTCTTCAACCAATTCATAGATAAAGGCTTAAAAGAAAGATTAGATCATATATTGAATTCTGACTTCGGAAAGGTTACTTATACAGAAGCAGTTGAATTACTTAAAAACTCAGGAAAAGTATTTGATTATCCTGTTGAGTGGGGTATAGACTTACAAACTGAGCATGAAAGATATTTAACTGAGGAAATATTCAAAAAGCCTGTGTTTGTAACTAATTACCCTAAAGAAATCAAAGCTTTTTATATGAGATTAAACGAAGATGGAAAAACAGTTGCTGCAATGGACTGTCTAGTTCCTGGTATCGGTGAAATCATAGGGGGAAGCCAAAGAGAAGAAAGACTTTCGATGCTTGAGGCAAGACTTGAAGAGCTAGGTCTTAACAAAGAGGATTATTGGTGGTATCTTGAATTAAGAAAGTATGGCGAAACTGTCCACTCAGGTTTTGGCCTAGGATTTGAAAGATTAATAATGTACATCACTGGTATGTCAAATATAAGAGACGTAATTCCTTTCCCAAGAACTACAGGGCAAGCGGATTTCTAATACAAACATTAATAATTACACGCTCAATTATTAATTGTAATAAAATGAGTTTTAAAAATAAATTTTATTATAATACTTATGATAAACATAATACCCAGCAGGATTTCTGCTGGGTATTATATTTATCTATTTCCATTGTCTTTTAAATTAGCTTTGTTATTTTCTTCTTTATTTTTATTTCCATTACTGTTGGCCTTACCTTCATTTGTATTCTTACTAGTTTTGTTATCTGAGTTTCCGTTATTTTGTTTTATTTCCTTATCTGATTGACTTGAATTATTGCTTTTATTATCATCACTTTTTCTATTATCATTAGTATTTGTGTTATTTGTGTTATTTGTTTTATCAACTTCATTGGTAGACTTTTTATTTTCATCATTAGAAGGCTTACTTTCTTTATTTTCAGTTTTATTATTTATAGAATTGTTATCTTTATTTAAATTCTTGTTGTCATCATTCTGATTTTTTTGTTGCTCTTTTTGATTAGCATTGTCTTCTCTTATCTCGAGTTTCTTCAATTCATTGATATCTTTAGCAACTTCTGCTATATCAACTTTCCCTTTAACTGATGTTATATTTATATCCGAATAGGAATCTATCAACTTCTCGTTCTTAGCTTCACTTATAATCTCTTTTACTGCATCAGCTAAAGTCATATTATTAATCTTAATTTTATCCATCACAACTTTAAAATTCTCATCATCTACTTTAACTTTAACCACTCTATTCCAACGATTAGCCTGTATTAATATTTTAGATTTAGCATCTAATTCAACTGCTTTTACAGGATTATAATAATCTACTATACCGAATGTAAACACCATTAAGAAGGTTGCAGCTAAGACTGCAAGTCTTTTTACTGTATTCTGACTACTAACAATATTACCCTCGTAGACTTCACCCTTTATAGGTAAAATATTAGAAGCTTTTACAAGTGCAAACTCACCAGTCTCAGTTAGCAATATAACTTTACTTCCTTTTGTTTCAACAACTACTCCATTCTTCTTCATTATACTACTCCTTCCTTCTTATATTTAAATATGACTTAAGGTATATGTATTCATTACTAGAAAGCAGAATTATTAATGATATCATATATTTTCTCCACTTTTCTATAAACTTCCTATTCCTACCAGTAAGTTCAATGATTTGTACTATAGGTAACTTTTTCGTTTCATATAAGATGTTCATTATTTCTTTATTTCTGGAGCATAGTACTGCTGCATTAAGCACGTCTTCTCGAGTATCCTTATGGCTAGGAGAACTTTTAGAAAGCTCATAGAAATTTATCTTAAACTCTTCTAACTTCTCTTTATATATGCTTATTTCTTCTAATCTACTTTTTTGCTCTTGTTCTCTATCATATTTATCTAAAGATATAGTGTTATCTATATCTTTCATACCTTCTTCTTCTTCAAAATACAAAATAGGAACATTTTTAGAGTTTCTAAAAAAATCAATTAAAGAATTTCGCATTACTATTTTAGCGTACGAAAAGAAGTTTCCTTTTTCTTCAGAAAAATTATCGCATGCTTTATTGAAAGCCTCTATGGCTATACTGAACTCTTCATCATTTCTCCTATCTAACTGCTTTTTACATATAAAAGAAGCAGTTTTATATATGAAACCTAAGTTTTCTTCTATAAATTTATTCTTATCTTCAATCAAAAACTCTTCCTTCATAGTTTTTCACCATCCTGCTTGAGTTCATAGTTTTTAAAGAGTTCCTATGAAAGTTTAATTGATAATCTTTTGAAAATAATAAATCAAGAGTATCTTCAAAAGATTATCAATTATCACATGAACCAGGAGCCCTATAATATTATAGCCTATTAATTTAGATTATTTGTAAATTTCAACTTCACAATTGAATAATACTAAAATAAATATTCTCAAATCTCAATAGTTCTATACTTATTTATACGTAAGAGCTTTGATTTTTAAGGGGGCATTTTCTTACCCCCCTAAAGCTTTTTTATATACCGTAAATTAATATGCAAGGCTAATTGCTAGCAAAAATTTGATTATATCAGAATTTAGTCTTAAATAATATTATTTGAAATAATAAGGGGGATTACTCATGAAGAAAAAATATATCTTAGCATTATCATTAATGTTTTCATTATCATTTTCTGTTCCAGCTTTTGCGGCAGATACTACTACTACTACTACTACTACTAACAAGGCCACAGATTATAAATCTTACGCTGGATTAACACCAAACAGCATATTCTACCCTTTGGACAAAGCTATAGAAAATATCGAACTAAGATTCACAAAAGATCCTAATAAAAAGATAGAGAAATTACTGGAAATTCAAAAAGAAAGACTAGGAGAAATACAAACACTAGTAGAAAAAGATAAGAAAGATCTAGTTCCAATAGCTTTAGCAGGTTTGGAAGATGTGACTTCGCAGACCCAAACAGAGGTATCAAAAGCTATAACTGATACCAACATCGTCAAATCAACTGCTGATTCAGATACTACAACTTCTGATACTAATGCCACTGCTGGTAGTACATCAGAACTAAATAAAGAAATGGATTCAATTGACTCAACAAGTAAGTCCATTGAAGATACTAACACAGATTCTATTGAAATTCTTGACTCAGTAAAAGATCAGCTTCCTCAGGAAGAACAAGACAAATTATCTTCAGTAATTGAAATGCAAAAGCAAAAGAAAGAAGCTGTTAAGCAAATGGTATCTGCTATACATGATCTTAACACTGCTAGAAAGCACTTAAACGAAGCCAACAAGGCTTTAAAGTACGCTACTAAATCTGGTGATTCTAATGCAATAGAAAAGGCTCAGGAAGCATTAAATGCAGCTAATGCTACATTTACACAAAAGCAAACTGATCTTGAAACAGCAAAAACAAATAAGCAATCAGTTATACAACAAGCAAAGGTAAATAAAGACTCTGATACTACAACTAAAGAATCTGATTCTGATGATACTGCAACTACACCAACTACAGAATCAAAATCTTCAAATAGCAATACAAGCAATGAAGGGTCATCTAGCACAGCAATTAGTTCTACTTCAGCTGTTCAAGCACCTACTCCAACAGCAAAAAAGGCTACTAATGCCAAGGAAAGTTCCACTACTGAAGTGAAGAAAAAAGAAGATAGTGAAAAGAAAGTATCCAGTGAAAAAAAAGAAACTAGGGATTCAGAGCAAGAGGTAAAAAAAACTGAACATTCAAATGAAAAAGACAAAGAAAATGATTAAGATACCTATAAAGTAAGGTCAATTAATATTAACTATCCATATAATTCTACAAATACACAAAAATAATTTTACAAATACGCTCAAAGTAAAAAGCCGCTAAAGTAACCTTCTTTAGCGGCTTTTCTATGCTAAGCTCTAGCCTTTGCTAATTCATATAGAGTTCTTACTCCAGCTCCAGTTCCACCCTTTATAGAGTAATCATCTGCAGCATCAGTCCATGCAGTTCCTGCTATATCAAGATGAAGCCATGGCTTATCTTCAACGAATTCTCCTATGAAAAGTCCTGCAGTTATCGTTCCTGCGTTTCTTCCCCCTATATTCTTAAGATCAGCAATGTCAGACTTTATCATTTTTTTATAGTCATCAAATGCAGGTAGTTGCCAAACCTTCTCTCCTGACACCTTTGAGGCTTTAACAAGTTCTTCATAAAAACTATCCTTGTTAGTTACTACTGCAGTTGTTGTAGTTCCAAGAGCTACTAAAGCAGCTCCAGTAAGAGTGGCTAAATCTATAACTTCAGTTACATTTTCTTTTCTTATTATATAAGTAACCGCATCAGCTAAAGTTAGTCTTCCTTCTGCATCAGTATTTAAAACTTCTATAGTTTTCCCAGCCATAGACCCAATTATATCACCAGGCTTATAGGCTTTACCAGACACCATATTTTCACATGCTGCTACTACAGCAATTACATTAATCTTAAGCTTAAGTTTTGATATTGCACTTATTGCACCTATAACTGCAGCAGCACCGCCCATATCTGACTTCATTGTTACCATTCCATCATTTGGTTTTAATGAATATCCACCTGAATCATAAGTTAGTCCTTTTCCAACTAGTCCAAGGATATTGTTTTTATTTTGATTATCACCAAAATATCTCATTACTATAAGTCTTGGTTTTTTCTTTGAACCTCTAGCTACAGATAAAAAAGCATCCATTTTCAAATCACATATTTGTTCTTTTTCAAGAACCTCAGTTTCAAATCCATATTTAACTCCAGCTTTTACAGCTTCTTCAGCTAAAGTTTCAGGATAAATTGTGTTTGCAGGTTCGTTTACAAGATCTCTCGCTAATATTGTTGTTTCAACAAGCACCTTAGCTTCTTCTATAAATTTATCTACATCTAAAGCTTTAATATCATCTATGTTCGGGCTTCCAAGTGAAAATTCAAATTCTTTTTGGTCTTTGTCATCATTTTTTTCACTCTTATACTTATTAAATTTATATGAGCTTAGTCCAGCTCCCTCAACCATAGCTTTTACAACTAAGTTTAATTCAACTTTATCTGTATCTATAAGTCTCATGAATACTTTCTTATTTTTTAGTTCTGCAGCTCTTTTTAAAGCTTTCCCTATAGCTCTTCTAATTTTTTCTCCATCTATAGTTTCTTCTTTACCAAGGCCAACTAAAACCATATCCTGAGTTTTGCCATCTATAGTTCTAACAAAATTATATATTTCACCGAACTTTCCTAAAAAGCTTCCTTTGTTTTTAGCATATTCTAATATAGTATTTACATCACTATTAGGAGTCTGTAATCTATCTTCAAAAAGAGAAATTATAGCTGCCTCACCATCAGTGCATCCAAATTTTTTAAATCCAATATTCATTACTTTACACCTCTTTCTTGATAATAAGTTTACTTTTTAAATATAAAGCTTGCTTCTTTAATTGTAATTAAAATTATTATAATCATCTATATTGAATTATTATTACTTAATAATATACCACAAATAGATAATTATAGATAGCCGTACCTAATTTTGTTATAAAATAATTTTATCGTTTAATTAATTCTCTATCTATATACTTACTATCATACATAACCTTTGAATGGTTTTTTATTAGTAATCTCTCTTCAATTATATTACCATCAATTTTATTAATTATTCTCCTAAACACTTCGTTGTTTCTATAATAATTATTGTCTTCTATCGAAAAGTACGCGTCTTTTTCAACTATATGATATGAGTATTGTTGATCATATAAACTTCGTAGTTCTCCACATAAATGAGTATCCGTAGTATACGTTATTATCTGATAAGTATTGTTGGTGTTATTTTTGAACTGATAATCAAGGTAGTTATATACTATAGATGTGCCTGTTCCAAAAGGAAGAGCTCTATTATAATCCGGGAACAGATCGAATTCATTATGATGATGATGTTCTACAATAGTAAGATCACTGTGAAGAATCATCCAATGTATTAAATTTGTAAACTGGCACATTCCTCCACCTACTCCACTGCTTGTACCGCTATTGTTTATAGTAAGCCCTTCTAAATAGCCTTTTGATTTAGTGCATTTCCCTACAAGCTTCCAAAATGAGAATGTCTCTCCAGGCCTTATTAAAATGCTATCAACTTTTGGAGTTGTCAGCATTAAGTTGGTTGCCTTATTTTCTTGTAGCCTCTGATCAACGTTACCAAGCTTTCTCCTTATTAGTGAATTATGTTCATATATCAATATTGGAAGTTTACTATGGCTTTTTTCCCTTGCATATATCTGTCCACCAAACCACCATTTAATATACCTTTTAATCTGTTCTTTACATACTGAAATCCTATATGTTAAAGGATTTATCTCACAAAATAATCTTCTACCCATTTTAATTTATAACCTCTCTTTAATATACTTACAATAATTAATACGTATCATTTCATAAAAAGTTCTGTTATGCTAATCATATACTATTTTACATTCTATTCCAATTGTTTTTAAGCTTGTGCCCCATTTACACGATTATTTAACTACATCATATAAATTTGGTATAATTAGTTTATACTAAATTTATATGATGTAATCATAATGCATTATTAAACAGTAATATATCACATACAAAGGGACTTTCACTTTTAATTAATCAGGAGGATACTTGATGAAACGTTGGCTAAAATCAACTAGTCTAATTATTATATTATCGCTTATATTAATTCTTGCCATAAATTATCTTCAAACATTCATAATTGATAATTCTCTTGAAGCAATACCAAATAATATTGCTAAAATAGATAATGTAAATATAAATTATAAAATCACTGGAAACCAAAGTAACCCGCCTATATTATTAATACACGGATTATTCTCATCTTCTGATGATTATAATAGTTTAGCCAAAAGATTATCAGACAAATATAGAGTAGTTTCAGTAGATTTAATAGGCTTTGGATTATCAGATAAAAAAGAGGATTTAGACTATAGCACCAATAATGTTGCTAAGTTATGCAAGGATCTAATGAATAACCTAGGATATAATAAGTTCTCTGTACTCGGCCATTCTATGGGTGGTGGAATTGCGTTATTGATGGCACTTAACCATCAAGATTCAATCGATAAACTTATACTAGTAGATAGTACTGGTCTTGGAGAACATATTCATATAAATCCTCCAAAGTTTATAATAAAAGAAGGAATGCTAACCTATTTTCCTCAGCTTGCTATGTATAGTCTCAACTTTAATAATCCTAAATATATCAACTATGATACCTTTGAAAAAAACTTATTCTATAACAGACATCTAGATAGTGGTACAGTACAAAAGTTATTGGATAATTGTAAATCTATCGATAATTTGAAGGATAAATTAAAAGATATACATGCTAAAACCTTAATAATTTGGGGTGCTAAAGACAATGTTCTTCCTGTAGACAACGCCTATACCTTTAATGATCAAATCAAAGACAGTAAGTTGTCTATAATATCTAATTGTGGGCATATGCCATTTGCAGAATCAGAAGATTTATTTGTAAACGAGCTGATCTCTTTTATGTCAAGCTAATACAATCACATTGAAATATCTAGGTTTAATCGGCGTAAATCTTTATACTTTCATTTACAATAAAAAAGCCACTGAAGCGATCTTCTTCAGTGGCCTTTTTGCGTATCTGCCTTTTCTGAACGTATGTGAAGAAATTCTGGCAGGCGACATAATTTTATTTTTTTACTGTATCGCCATAAAAAGCTTCTGAAAGGATTAAAATATGTAGGTTTAATCGACATAAAACTTTATACTTTCATTTACAGTAAAAACTATTTAAATAAAATGGTTTCTTCATTGGCTTTTATATGATTTAGTTATACTAATATAAAGTTATAATTTCACCACCACTTAGCGAATTCTTAACATCTATAACACGTTGATTTGATGAACCTCTATACTTTATACTTTCATCTCTTAATGTTACATCAAATCTTCCATCAACCAACACATCTATATTATTTATAAGCTTATCCCAAGCTTCATTATCTTTTAAGTTGTTTAATATGTACTCAAACTTATAGCCCGTATAACACCATATATTAAGACCTAGAGCTTTTATTCTCTGCGCCATATAAGAAAACTTATCTGCTTGTTCAAAAGGATCACCACCGCTAAAGGTTACACCACTTATTATTGGATTGCTTTTAAGCTCCTCTATAAGCTCATCCATGTTTCTTAGCTCTCCACCATCGAAGCTATGTGTTTCTGGATTAAAACACTCCTTACAATTATGTTTACATCCCTGAGAAAAGAAAACTCTTCTTATTCCAGGACCATTTACTAAACTTTCATGAATTATACCCGAAAGTCTTATCATATTATCTTCCATTGTTAAATCAACACCTCAACTTTTTTGAGCATTATAGCTCTCCATTCCACTCTTTGTAAAATTCATCTAAAAACAGTTGCATAAACTTATGTCTTTCATCTGCCAACATTTTTCCACGTTCTGTATTCATCATATCTTTCAGCAAAAGAAGTTTTTCATAAAAATGATTTATGGTATTACTCTCACTGTTCTTATAAGCCTCAAAGCTATCGTGCATTTCATATGTCACATTTGGGTTGTACATCTCTCTACCTTTAAATCCACCATAAGCAAAAGCTCTTCCTATTCCTATAGCGCCTATTGCATCTAATCTATCTGCATCTTGAACTATCATTCCTTCTATGGAATTCATATGTCCAACAACTTTTGCTCCTTTAAAAGTTACATTATCTATAATATAACATACTCTATCTATAGTCTCCGACTCAACATTTAACCCTTCAAGCCATAACTTCGCAACCCTACTGCCTGCCTTCTCATCTCCATCATTAAACTTCCAATCTGCAATATCATGTAATAATGCAGCTAATTCAACAATGTCTTTATCGCATTTTTCAAAAGCTGCTATATTTTTAGCATTCTGCCAAACTCTATATATATGCCACCAATCATGGCCACTTCCCTCACCACTGAACTTTTTTTCTAGCATTTCTGCAGTTTTTTGTATTATTTCCGTCATTATTTACCTCCATTTTAATTAGTGAATCTAGTATATTCTAAAAACTTTTGTGATTGAACTTGATAATACATAAATAATGATCATCTACTATTACTACATACTAAATTATAATACATATTGCCAATTAAATCATATGCTAGCATCTAAATAATTTTTTTGTAAATCTATGTTTTCCGATTTATTTAGATTATAATTTCGTAAAGAATAAAAACTCGCTTAAGCGAGTTTTTACATATATGCCTTTCCAAATTCACATGAGGAAAATGTGACATTCAATATATTCTTCTTTTTACAAATTAGCTACTTATCCAATACTATTTATCATTCTTAAATCCTTGTTGAGCCATAGTATCCTTAACCTTAGGATAATAAACAGTTTGATATAGAGAAGAGGTTAAATCACTCCAATTACCTTCCTGCTCCCTTCCTATTTCCTTAAGATATTTTTCCATGTATTCATCATACTCATCTATCTTAGTTTTTAATGCTTCTTTATGGTATCTATCTTCATGCTTAAATGTCTCGAATGGCAATCTAGGTTTTTGCTTAGATTGATTTTCTGCATAACCTAGAACCAATCCACATACTGGGTAAGTAAACTCAGGTAGCTCCAAAAGCTCTATAACCTCTTCTGGATTTCTTCTTATACCGCCAATAGGAACTACTGATAGCCCTAATGATTCTGCCGCTATTATAGCTGCTCCCATAGCTATACCAGCATCAAATACACCTGCTGCAGTACCTTCAACACTTTCGTGGATAATTTGCTTTCTCCCATACTTCTCAGCACCTATATTAGTTTTATAAAAGTCCATTACAAATATTAAAAATACTGGTGCTTTATCTACATATACTTGATTACCAGTCACTTCAGAAAGTTTCCTTTTCTTTTCCTTATCTCTAACTACTATAATTGATGTTTGTTGACCATTGATTGAATTTGGCATAGCCTGAGCAGCCTTAAGAACTTCATCAACTAAGTCTTCTGATATATCCTTATCCAAGTACTGTCTTATTGATCTATGTTGTTTTATTAAATTTATAGTTTCATTCATTTTTACACCTCTATTGATAATTGTTATTTACTAGTATTATATATCAATTAAATTAAATTGTAAACAATCTATTGTACTATTATGATTCCACAAATTAAAATGTTTATGTAAGCTAATATTTTTAATTTACTTCCAACTAAATATAGGTTCTTCAGCAAAATAAAATCCAAGCATACACTAAGTATATGCCTGGATCTTGTATTAATTAACACCTATAAATATCTGTTTTTTATAGCCAAACTACTATTTTTCTATGAAGTAATTATGCTTATGATTTTCAGTGTGAGTCACCCTGTCTTCTCTTTCTTCATACTTCCCTGGACCAAATCGTTCATCAAGACTTAAGTATCCTGTAACCCTTGAAACACCTTGTATATCATGACTTCCACAACATGTGCACTTTGATTCACCATTATTTAGATAAGTTCCACAGTTCTTACAATATCTTATGTGGAAGTTTATACCTAAGTAACTAATATTGGTATTCTTATATGCATAGTTAAGTATATTCATTATAGCTTCTCCATCTGGAGTTCCATCTACTTCAAGATATGATATATGTCCACCATTACAAATCTTATGGTAAGGTGCTTCTATCTTTATCTTGTCTATTATAGATATTGGATATCCTACTGGCACATGATAACTGTTAGTGTAATACTCCTTATCAGTAACACCTTTAACTATTCCAAATATCTTTTGATCTTGCTTTATGAACTTTCCGCTTAATCCTTCTGCTGGAGTAGCGTAGCAGCTCCAATTAAGATGAGTCTCTTCTTTAAGTCTATCAGTATATTCTCTGATATATGATACTATCTTAATACCTAGTTCTTTTGTAGCTTCATCTTCGCCATGATGCTTTCCAACTAAGGCAATTAAAGTTTCAGCAAGTCCTATGAACCCTAAAACCCAAGTTCCTTGTTTTAAAATAGGTTCAATGTTATCATCTGGGCTTAAGCCCTCTGATCCTTTCATAAGCCCTTGACCTGCTACAAATGGAAGATCTTTCACTCTTAAGTTCTTAAGAACTGAGTATCTATGCATTAGAGATTCCTTAGCAAGTTCCATTCTACTTTGAAGTATTTCAAAGAACTTATCAACATTTCCTTTTGCTTGTAGTCCTATTCTTGGTAGATTTATTGTTGTAGGTGCAATATTACCTCTTCCCTTACAACCATGATCACCATTTATATTATTCATAAGATATGTTCTACATCCCATTGTTGCAGGCATATATCCCTTATCGTAATACTCTTTATTAAAATCTGCATCTATATTCATAAATGTAGGATTCATTCTTTTAGCAGCTACTCTACATGCTAATTCAAAAAGATAGAAATAAGGATCTTCTTTTTCCCTATTCACCCCTTCTTTAACTCTAAAAATTATGTTAGGGAATATAGGTTGCTCTCCTTTTCCTAGCCCTTTCTCATATTCAAGTAAGAATATCTCACATACAAGCGCAGCATCTTGATTATAAGGAATTCCTAAATTTATAGATGAGAACGGCACTTGAGAACCTGCACGAGAATGCATTGTGTTTAAGTTGTATACAACACCTTGCATTGCTTGATGAACTCTTTCTCTAAGCTTAGAATCTACAAGCTTTTCAAGTTTCTCTCCCTCTATTCCATATTCCATAAGCTCTTCTTTTATCTCTTGCCTAGTTGGTTCAACAAATATTGACATGTCATTATCAAAATCAGGATGTGATTGTCCTCCAAACATATCATTTTGAGTTGATTGAAGCAATATGCAAGAAAGTTCTGCTGCTGTCTCTATTCTTCTTGGATTATTAATTGTTCCATATCCAGTGTTAAAACCATTTTCTAATATTTCTTTAGTTGGTATATGTAAGCAGTTTGTAGTTAAATTATAGCTGTCTAAATCATGATAATAAACATCCCCATTTTCATGAGCTTTTGCCAAATGCTTAGGCATTGAGGCAAGATTATGCCACTTATTAGATTCTGAAGCTATTCTAAGTAGCTTTGATGAGAAATTGTTTCCTACATTCGCATTATCTCTATCAGTTTCAATTCCAATTTTCCCTATTGCTCTCATTAAGTCTGATTTTATTTCTCTAACTTTAGTTCTTTCGTTTCTGTAAGTTGAATATGCTTGTGCTATATTCTTAAACCCATTATCACTTAAAGCCTTTTCAACTAAGTTTTGAATTTCTTCTACAGTAACATCTAATTTTCCAGACATTTCGATATAATTGATTACCTTTTGTATAGTATCAATTACTTGACTCTCTTTTAAACTCTGACCAATTTCTTCTGCTGCTCCCTTAATAGCTTTCCCTATCTTCTGAGCATTGAAGCTAACCCTTCTTCCATCGCGCTTCACAACATCTAGCACATCGACGACCCCCATTACACTATATCTTGTACTGACTTATTATACTTCACTAGAAATTTAAAGGCAATTCTAAATTAAACTTTATCTTAATAATAGCAAAGTATACGTCATTATATCTCCTATTTTTAAACTTTTTTACAGTATTTCTAATGTTGACATTAGGAATATTTAAGAAAATACTGGCAAATTAATATTACTATTTTTGATTTTCGTCTAAATTTTAATAATATTAATAGGTTGTCGCATATATATTTAAATATAATGTACAAGCTTATACGCTAAACGCATTAAATTAAGGAGGTGAATTCATGAAAAAAATCACTTTTATTATCCCCTTGTTATTATGTATTTCAATAGTTGGTTGCAGTTACACTGATACTAAATCTAGCTCTACTAAACCTTTTAAAAGAGAATCTCCCCCTGTGATTGACATTTCAAGCAATGATACTGTTACAAATGATTGTTTCTATACTGGTGAAAATTTGACTGAAACAGAGAAATCTAATATTCCTTTTATGGCCATAATAGAGAATTCAAAAGATGCAAGACCACAGAGCGGTTTAAGTGAAGCAGATATTGTATTTGAGACTATGGCTGAAGGTGGAATACCAAGATTTATAGCATTGTTTCACAAGAACACACCTAAACAGATTGGCCCTATAAGAAGTGTTCGACCTTACTTCTTATCTATTGCTGAGGAATATAACTTACCGTTTGCCCATTGTGGGGGAAGTGCTGAAGCCCTATCAACCATAAAAGCAGACTCTTCTATAAAAAGCATAAATGAGATAGCCAATGGGGCATATTTTTATAGAGATGCTTCTAGAAAAGCTCCTCATAATCTATATACTTCTGCTGATAAGATACGTAAGTATATAACTTCCAACAATATAAAAATAGATATAACATCAAATCTTTCTTTTGACAATTCCTTTTGGAAAAATGAAGACTTAGCTAATGCAACCGTAGTAAATTTAAAACTGAATAATTTTTACACAACTAATTATAAGTTTGTTAATGGTAAATATGAGAAGTATATGGACGGTGTCAAATCTATCGATAAAAACAATAATATACCTCTTTCTTTTACCAATATAGTCGTACAACAAACCCCTATAAAGATTCAATCTGATAATTTACATTTAGATATAGCTATGATTGGAAAGGGATCTGGGTACTTATTCTCTAATGGTAAAGTTGAAAAAATCCTATGGTCCAGAACTACTTCTAATACCCAAACTGAACTGACCACTGCAGATGGCAATAAAGTTTACCTAGCAAAAGGTAACACAATATGGCATATAATCGATAACTCAGTCACTCCAACCTATAATTAAAGAAGTCGCTGAAGCAACCTTCTTCAGTGAGTTTTTTAATGCATCTGCATTTCCAAATATACATTAAGTAAATCTAGTACTTTACTATACACTAAAAAAGTTGACGGATTACATTTCCGTCAACTTTTTTATTATATAGATATATAAGTTCCAAATAAGATGATTATACGAATGTTTATTTGGATAAATTCTAATATAAAGTAGTTTATCTATAGATATACCAGTTGGATTCGAAATTTATAAAAGTGCTTAGGTACATTCACTCTTACACTTCTTCTCTCTTTTGTCTTTATACATATTTTTATCTGCTATAGAAAGAATTGCATCTATACTTAGATTATTTATTCCATCTATCTGAACTAATCCATAACTAAAATCTATGCGATTCTTCGCAGTACAATTTCTTAGTAAATAATCTTTCATACTCATAATTTTCTCAACAGCCTGTTTCTGAGTGCTATTTCTAAAAAGTATTACAAATTCATCCCCTGACATCCTAGCATAGAGGTCATTGTTATTCAAGTTGATCCTCAAAGCATCTGACATTATTATAAGCGCCTTGTCCCCTTCACTATGACCATAATTATCATTTATAAATTTAAAATCATCTAAATCTATAAGAGCAACCTGTGATATATGTTTTTTTCTTTGCATATCTAGAATTTCTCTACTAAAATAGTCTTTGAAACTCCTCCTATTGTAAAGATTGGTAAGTTCATCATGTGTTGCTATATACCTGAGCTGCTCTTGAGACAGGAAATTTTTAAGCGCAAGCTCAAGCTCATGATTTATATACTTCATTTTGTCTATATCAGCTTTATTAAATAATGCATCAGGTACAGTACTATCTAAATTTACTATAGCTACAACTTCATTATCTATATAAATTGGTGAAAATAAAACACTTTTGATATTAGTTCCTTTCTCTAATAACTGGATCTCACTCGAAATACTGTCATTAAATATGTCTTCTTTGTCATTGAATGGCATCTTAAGAATACAAATATCTGCTAGTCTATTATACTTATAAAGATACACATCTTCTCTTTTTATCTTCATGTTTAATAGATCTTTGGGATATCCTTTGATTGCTCTATAGTGAAAATAATCGTCTTCTTCTAATACTAGAACACTACCTCTATTAGCTTTACTAATTATAGACATCGCTGAGTCCAGCATAATTTCATACACTAAGCTTCGACTATCAGTAGTGCTTATCTTTTTACCCATACTATATATTTCTTTCTTTATTATTTCTATCTGCATAATATTATTTTTCAACTTAATATTTTTTATAATAAAAAATATTATAAAAAATAATTGAAAAGCCAATACTATATATATCAGAAAATCTTTTTTCAAAATCTTCACCCCAAAAAATAAAAATAAACTTAATATTGACACCTTAAAATTACAATTACCTTTACGTACAACCTGCTCTTATATTATAATTAATTTTTTAATTTTTTTAAATATATGATTGAATAATTTAATACTTATTCAACGCAATATATGTATAATATTCAAATGATCAAATTTTTTTCTTCAACTATATCAGTATTGATATAGTTATCACTTGTGATATAATTTAATCATAATAGATCTGAGGAGGAATATACCTTGCAAAAAATAGCTTTAATTACTGATAGTGGCTGTGATTTAGACACTGAAATTTTAAATAAATATAATATGTTTTTCTTACCTTTAAGAATTATATATAAAGATAATGATTATTTAGACAGGCTAGAGATAAGCCCAGAAGAGTTATACCTATCTCTTGAAAAAGAAATACCAAAAACATCACTTCCTGATGGACAATTTATAGAAAATACCTTGAACCAAATTGAAGCTCAAGGATATACACATGCTATATCTATAAGTATATCGTCCGGACTTTCTGGCACTGCAAATAGTTTAAGAATAATAGCTGAGAATCATCCAAATCTAAAGACATATATCTTTGATTCTAAAACCTTAAGTATGCCTCAAGGCGCTATAACTTTAGTAGCAGCTGAAATGATAGAATCAGGTAGCACTTTTGAAGAAATAATCGAAGTTCTACCAAAACTTAGAGAAAAAACTGATGGTTACTTTACACTTAAAACTCTAGATTATTTAAAAAAAGGTGGAAGAATCGGAAAGGTTTCTGGAACTATAGGAGAAATGCTAAATATAAAGCCAATAATCTCTATAAATGATGATGGTATTTATTTCACTCATTCTAAGGCAAGAGGTAGAAAGCAAGCTATAGGTAAGTTAAGAGAAATACTAGATGAGCATCTAAGTATCTCTAAATGTAAGGTTTGGATACTACAGGGTGATGCATTGGATGAAGCAAAAGCTTTCTTAGAAGTTGTAAAGGATTTACCAAATATAACTCATATAAGTATATCAACCATCGGGCCAGCATTAGGGGTACACGCAGGACCTGGACTCTTAGGCCTTGCTATACAAAGGGAATAGTCGTTATAGTGGACGAATTTAAATTTAGTAACATAGAAGATATAAAAGCTGAAGAAAAACGCCTGTATGAGGAATATAAGCAAAAACTCAATGAGCTAAAAAAAGTTCAAAAAGAAAAAGAGGCCGTAGGACAAGTACTTACTAAAGGTCTGCTTCCAATTTATGTTCTTTATATATTAAGTTTGGGTCCTACAAACGGAAATGATATATCTCATAAAATAGGAGAAAGAACTAATGGCTTATGGGTTCCTAGCACTGGCGGAATATATCCTTTACTAAAGAAGTTTGAAAAAGAAGATCTTATACTCGGCGAATGGGATGATCCTAAGAAAAAATTCATGAAAGTTTACACTCTTACAGATAAAGGTTTCAAAGAATTTAACAACAGAAAATCTCTCCTAAAAATTAAGATAGAAGAAGCATTAGATGTTTTTAAAATAATTTATTCTGATTTATATTAGAAGTATTTATACAATCAGATTCTCAACTTTATGTACTGATTTTTCGTCAAAATATTGAAGTAAGACTTTTATAAGTCTTACTTTTTTTATTCTTTATAAATTTATAATTCAATTAGATAAGGCTATGTTTAAGAATATTGTTGAAATTAATTGGTTATACAGAAGATGCTATATGAGCGAGCAATTACAATTAAATGATTTTTTCAGTATAAATATTTATTAAAAGTAAAGACTAGTGTTTATAAAAAAGATTTTTTTACGTATATAAATTTAGCAAAGAGGTGATTTTTTGAAAGGAAAAGTTTTAGACATGAACAAAACCGATGCTTTCATATCTTTAGAAGATGGAAGCACTATAGATTTAGATGTATCTAGGCTCTCTCAAAATGTTAAAGTTGGCGATACAGTTGATATACCCATAACTATGAGGAATTCTGTTGATACAAATTCCTTCTCACATGATAAGTCTAACAGCAATAAACAAATTGATTTTTTCTAAAATTTGGAGTATAATAATGCTAAATTAAAACAGTGTGCTAGGGGTGCCTTAAGGCTGAGAGATGACTTCGTTCATTAACCCTCATACCTGATCTGGATAATACCAGCGTAGGAAAGCGTTATTGATAGTATATCAACCGTATTCCGTCTGGAATACGGTTTTTTTCTCTCGCTTTTCACTCCTTAAACACTAAAAGGGGGATTATTATGATTAATTACTTTAGTCAAATGGTTAAAGAATTTTTTGAGGGACTATCTAAATTTAGCAGTTTACCAAAAAATTTAGCAGACATCTTTACAAACCCTATGAATGTTATAGCATTATTAGGTTGTGCAGTACTAATAGGAGTTTTTGCAGCCTCAAGGAAAATTAAATTTGATGCAAAGCTTATAGCAAGAATTGCCTTAGCACTTGCTCTAGCTACTATTCTACAAGCGCTTAAATTATATCACTTTCCTCAAGGTGGAAGTGTTACTCCTGGAAGTATGATTCCTATAATACTTATCGGGCTAATATATGGTCCATCTGTTGGCCTTCTAACTGGATTTTTATATGGTTTGATAAATCTTCTTACTGATCCTTATATTGTTCATCCAGTGCAATTACTATTTGATTACCCTTTAGCATTTGCTGCTCTTGGTTTATCTGGTTTCTTTAAAAACAGCAAAATACTAGGTGCAAACACAAAGTTGTTAGCATGTATTATTGCAATTTTCGGAAGGTTCCTATGCCATTTTATATCTGGAGTTGTATTCTTTGGTGAATATGCACCTGCTGGTACATCTGTATGGATATATTCCTTAACTGTAAATGGCTTAATAATGGGCGCAGAGGCAATCATATGCGTTATAATACTTTATTTCCTACCAGTTGAAAGACTTGTTAAACAAGCCTCTCTAGGCTCATATTAGTGAGGTATTGATATGGTCATAGTAGATATAGCAGTAATGCCATTAGTTCCATGTGCAAGTGAAGATGAAATGTATAAAGTAGTAGATAAGGTAATTGAGTATATAGGACAATCAGGGTTAAAATATGAAGTTGGTGCCATGAGTACAACTATTGAAGGTGAATTGGACAAAGTATTTGAAGTAATAAAAAAAGCTCACAGGATACCCTTTGACCTAGGAATTGACCGAGTAGTAACTGTTGTTAGACTCGATGAAAGGTATGGCGGTATTTCAATTGATGAAAAACTAAAAAACCATAGATAATTAAAGTAAAAAAGCAGTGCTAAAAGCACTGCTTTTTCAATATAGTACTATTCTACTGATATTGCATTTACAGGACAACTTTCTTCAGCTTCCTTAGCTGAATCCTCTACTCCTTCAGGAACATCAGGATTTACCGCTGCAGCTTTTCCATCATCCTCCATATCAAATACCTCTGGGCAAATAGATGGACAAAGTCCACATCCAATACAAGTATCCTTATCTACGTCAGCTCTCATAAAACTTCCTCCTCAAAAATAATTAACATCTATATTATCTCCTAAAGGTTTCATTTTATGTCTAGAAAATGATAATTTAACAATGAAACTTGAATATTTAATTAATAGCTTTATTAACGCATCATGTTGAAATGAATTGAATAGTCATCCGATGCTTTAATACTGTTAGGGCTAAATTTAAGGTTAATTCATATCACAGAAGTCTTTTAATATAATCCTGCAAAGAGCATTTCATATAAGGCATTATCTGCTACGTAACCTTCTGCTTTTCCTTCTTCTAAAGCCTCAGTTAAATCAACATTTATCGGCAACTCACAGATAAGTGGTAACCCTAAATACTCTGCATGTTCTTCTGCAGATTTTTTAGAAAATACTCTCATCTTTGTACCACATCCATCACATTCTATGTAAGACATGTTCTCTACAACGCCTCTTATTTGTACTCCAACCTTTTCAGCCATAATAACAACCTTTTTAACAATCATTGAAACCATGTCTTGAGGAGTTGATACGACCACAATTTCTGATATAGGAAAACTTTGCATTACTGTAAGAGCTATGTCACCAGTTCCTGGTGGCATATCTATCAGCAAGTAGTCTAAATCATCCCATACAGTATCAGTGTACATCTGATTTAGAACCCCAGTTACTACAGGTCCTCTCCATATAACAGGCTGAGCTTCTTCAGCTGTAAGCAAATTCATTGATATTACCTTTATTCCCATTTCTGTTTCAACAGGAATAAATTTAAAGTTGTTATTATCATCTATTGGTAGCATTTGTGCTCGCTTTTCATTGATCCCAAAGAACCTTGGCATTGATGGACCTGTTATATCAGCATCTAACACTCCAACTTTATACCCTTTCTTTCTCAAGTGAGTAGCCATTATACCAGTAACAGTAGATTTTCCAACTCCACCTTTTCCACTTATAACACCAATTATATTTTTAATATTACCGTATTTAGGCATAACCTTAACACATACATTTGTACCGCTTTTAGCGCTTGAACATTTATCTTTACTTGCACATGTTGAACAATCTCCCATTTATAGTACCTCCTATTTTCTACCAGGTATCTGGCTTTTTATCTAATACGTTTATTTGCCATGCATTAAAATCATCATACTTACAATCTACATAGTAATTTGTTTGAGAATTATCTTTTTTATTTGTTATAGTTACTATAGTTTTAAATGTTTTAGTCTTATACCCTTGATTTTTAACGCTAATTATTACATTGAACTTATCTGAATTTTTATCCACCAACTGGCCATTTGGAATTATGGATTTTATATCTCGTTTGAACTGCTCTAAATCAGTAGATAAGATGTACTGCGCACAGTCCCTATCATCAGAAATATCTATCCCAATACTTCCATCATCTTTCATCAACCCATCTTTATTCTTTTTTATAACCTCTAATATAGAAGAATAATATACATTTTCAAATTCTCTAGGTTTCCTGATAAAAGATAAGTTTTGTATTATATCATTATCTAGTCGCTTTGGAACTACGTATATAGATTTATCATCATAAAAATTGCCGGTTTTCTTATCATATATACCAACTACATAATTAAACTTCTTTACTTCTTTTCCCATTTGCATTTCAAATACATAATCTGGTGCAAGAGTGGATTTTTCACTTACTGCTTTTGCAGAGGATAATAAATCATATATCTCTGATATAGTACTCTTGTCTGTTACAACAAATCTAAATCCAGTATCTCTAGTGCTCTGAATCACTATTTTATCAACTTTATTTTGTTTTATATATTCGAAATCTTTATTTTTACTTCCAAGCTTACTTTGTATTGCTTCAGTTACACCACATGATACAAATAACGCTGACACTAAAACAAATATCATTAATAAAATAATGCTCTTTCTACTATTCACTTTGTACCAAACTCCCTTATAGATATAATAATTGTAACTAAACTCATATTTTCAGGCTCATTCTCAAACTAAGAACAATACATAAAGGAGAAGCTTAATACTTCTCCTACCTTCCTCTTACTTAAATTATAATACTATAGGGTTCCTAACTCAACTATTAATTTATATCGGTCATTATTTATTCTGGGTAAAACTCTCTACAATAACATCGAATACAGAATTTAAACTTTCCTTATATTTGTCTTGTCCTATACTAAAATCCACCTTGAAGACTATTCCGTTTGCTTCACTAACGTAGTATGTATTGTGATATACTAGTTTTCCTTGATTTAGCTTTTCCTTATAGTCAACCTTTCTGCATTCTTTATCTTTTATCTTTATATTTACTATCTTATAATCTAATATCTTTTCATTATTTAATCTAACTTTGTCTTCTCCAGATATCTTGTCCAAATTTTCTTTTGAATTTAATAGCTGAGCATAGCCCATGACCCCTAATTCATCATTTTTAAAGTTATTGGAGTAAATTATATAATTTCCTGGATAAGATTTTTGTTCTGCAATCCATTCACTAGGCAATTTATACTGATACTTCCCATCATTTATTGAGTATTGCTTGAAATCAGTTATATTACTGTTCATTAAAGACACTATCCTCAATCTATCATTAAACCCTATTTGGACTACAAAAAGTACCGCCATAAGACTTATGAGAATCAGCATAACTCCCAATTGCTTTTTGTTCATAAACGCTTTCACTTTTTACCCCCTGTAATATAGCATTTTATACTCTAGTATATTATAGGTACAAGCCTTTTATTACAAAATTAAGGTGGTGAAAAGATAAACTATTTATACTTATTTGTTATAAGCAGTCTATCAAACTACACCACCTTGATTCTATTTCATTGGTACAACTATCATGGAATTTTTAAAATCATAGAACATTAGCCAATAACCATAATCCTTACCCTTCTTAGAATAAGGCATCCAAGTTACAAATCCTGACTTACCTCCATATGGTTGTTCTAACTTATCTTTAGTTCCAGGTACTGCATAAACCAAGTATTTAACTCTGCCCTCATCATCGCATTTAAACCCAATCATAAAGTATCCATATTTTTTAATGTATGGATAATAATTTATCATAGGATAATATACTACTGTGTACTTATTGTAGTTTGATATGTTGCACATAACGTCTAAATCTTTTACTGGAACCTTGTACCACTTACAGTACTTTATGTCTCTGAATCCACCAACTTCTTCAAAGTCCTGAACAACACCTTGGAAGAACTCTCCTATACTACCTCTTATCTCGAAGCTATTTTCTACATCTATTTCTATATCTTTTTCTTTTTCTTTTGCCTCAATAATTGACCTCTCATATTCATCAAACTTATGATCCTTAGGATCTTCTTCGTCTTCTCTATCGTTTATTTTATCCAAGTAACTTTCTACAGGCTCATCCTCTACTTCATTACTAGGAGTTTCAACTTCAACTCTATTTATTTCTTCCTCTGCCTCTAACTTTTTATCGGCTTTTTCAATAACTACCTTATCTTCTTGTGGAATCTCTTCTGGTTTTCTTGGATTCTCTTTAATTTCTTCTACAATCGGTTGCTGTAGTACTTCTTCTCTCTTTTCTTCTACTTCTTCTTTAATTTCTACTTTAACTTTCTTATCTTGCTCATATTCAAGTTTTTTATGTTCATCTTTATGATGATGCTCATCTTTACTACTTTCTTTTACTTCTACTTTTTCTTCTGCTTTCACCTCTGTCTTAACCTTTGCATTGATTAGTTTGTAAGCCTTCCAATCATCACTTGGCAACTCCCCATTCATAAATCCACCAAGTACAAAGGTCAACTTTCCATCCAATTCTTTTGCAAGGGCCGCTCCTGAGACTTTATCAAATAATATGCCTGCTCCACCGATATCATTTGCTAAATACTCACAACTTGTCTCAGCCTTACCTTGTTCAGATATGTTCACAGGACCTAGGTTTATTAATTGCTTATTATCTTTCTTTGAACAGATAAGGATCATGCACAACTTCCCATTATCTTTTTTTAAGTTCTGCGCATAGAAGGTTATCTTGCATTTATCATTTTTAGCCTCAATCTTTGCATAGCCTGACAAAGGCTTATCAGATGATACAGAATGACCTCTTTCATCTTCTTGAAGTATAATAAAACTCCTATATAATTTTCCGTGTGACAACTTAATAGTCCCTCCACATTATATTTATTCTTTATATTATATGTGTAAAGTCTTATAATATGATTGAAAAGGCTTCTATACAGTTGTCCCATTTTAAAAAGAAAAAACCTCTGTCTTTAACAGGGTTTTTCTATAGAATTAAATAATTACTAGTGCTATCACACTAAAAGCTTAATTAAATATTTTTATGTACATATAACTATTAACTATTATTCTTTTCTTCATATATTGAATCACTAAGAGCTGCAAATTCAGCAATACTTAGAGTTTCACCTCTTCTTTTAGGATCTATTCCACTATTTTCGAACGCCTTTTCCATATGCTCTTTTGTAAGACCTATACTTTTAACGGTATTCCATAAAGTCTTTCTTCTCATATTAAATGAATTTCTTACGACATCAAAAAATAGTTTTTCACTTTTTACATCTACTCTAGGTTTTCCAAGTCTATCTAACCTTATAACAATTGATTCAACCTTTGGCCTCGGAATAAAGCAATTAGGTGAAACATATCTTACAATTCTTGTATCGCAATAGTATTGGACAAGAACAGATATAGAACCGTATTCTTTACAATTAGGCTCTGAATTTATTCTTTCTGCAACCTCTTTCTGTATCATTATTGTTAGAGATTTAAAATTGTATCCTTCGTTCAAAAGTCTTACAATAATTGGAGTAGTAACGTAGTACGGAAGATTGGCTACAAGTTTTACACTCTTCTCTTCACCTATCAATTCATTAAAATCAACTTTTAATGCATCTTTATGAACTAATTGAAACTTAGGGTTATCTCCGAGTTCATTTTGTAATATTGGTACTAGCTCATCATCTAGCTCTATTGCTATTACCTTTTTTGCTTTTTTAAGAAGCTCTGCTGTTAGAGTCCCAACTCCTGGGCCGATTTCTATGACTAAATCATCCTCGGTTACTTCAGCTCCATCTACAATGTCTTGTAATACCGAATCATCTACAAGAAAGTTTTGACCTAAACTTTTAGTAAATTTAAAATTATACTTTTTCACTAATTCTTGCGTCTTTATATCTTTTATATCCATAAAATTATTCTCCTATACTTAACTTTTTATCAACCTTTTTCATAGCTTCCACAAATTCTTCTTTAGTTATTCCATAATTATTTAATCTGGAAAGCAGTTGGTTCCCATTTCCATATCCAATACTAAGTTCTTTACCTAAAAGAGCTCTCCTATTTTTAGCAGCTCCATCACCAACTAATTTAAAATATAAAAGGTCTTGAATGCTAAACTCTTCTCTTTTTTCCTTTTGATTAGCCTTTGCCTCAGTTAAAGCTCTTATTATAACTTCTGGCGTAGCATTTTCTACCCCAATGTCACCATCCTTTGTTCCATCCTCCCTTGCTATATAAGCATGTTTTATTCCTTCTACTCTTTTAGAAATTATTCGTCTTATCTTTTCACCAGCAAAGTCTGGATCAGTTAGTACTATTACACCTTGTCTTTTCTGTGCTTCTTTAATTCTATTTATAATCTTACCGTTTATTCCAAATCCACCTACAGCTATAACTTCAGCATCTACAGCTTTTTTTACCGCAGTAACATCATCTCTTCCCTCAACCACAATAACTTCTTTTATCACAAAAAGACTTCCTTTCCTTTTTAAATCATAATCTTAATTTAACTAGTTACACCGCTTCTGTCAACTTTATAAAAAAGTCGCTGAAGTGATCTTCTTCAGTGAGCTTTTTTAACGCATCTGCCTTTCCGAATGTATATGAGGAAAATTTGGCAGGCGAATAAGTTTTATTTTTTACTGTGTAGCCATAAAGAGCTTCTAAAAGCATTGAAATATCTAGGTTTATCTAACTTAAAAATTTTATAACTTCCTATACAGTAAAAAAGTCGCTGAAGCGATCTTCTTCAGTGAGCTTTTTTAACGCATCTGCCTTTCCGAATGTATATGAGAAAACTTACAGGCTAATAAGTTTTATTTTTTACTGTGTAGCCATAAAGAGCTTCTAAAAGCATTGAAATATCTAGGTTTATCTAACTTAAAAATTTCATACTCTCCTTAACAGTAAAAAGAAAATAGAGATAACTAGCCGTTATCTCTATTTCTCTATTATCCTTGACCTGGATAAGCAATAATATAAACATCTACGTTTCTTACACCCCACGAATTTGCATCACTACTTGAATTCATATAAAGATCTACCCTATTATTTTTAATTGCACCGCCAGTATCATGTGCAACAGCAAACCCATAACCAGGTATGTAAACCTTTGTTCCTAAAGGAATTACCCTTGGGTCTACCGCAATAGTACTAGTTCCACTTGCATTTCTCTTAGGTGTGTTGCCTGTAGCTGTACTTCCACCTCCAGTATAAGCAGTTGCTACTACTGAAAGCTTTTTCTTATAAGCTATTGAATCTCCTCTAGACAGCGCAAGAGTATTCATCGTACCCTTTACAACTACTTTATTCTGAGGATCCTTTACTACCTTTTCAGCTACTACTTTCTTACTTACCTCTTTGCCATTTTCAACGATAACTCTATAAGTAACTTCTTTTTCTCCAGGAGCACCTTCCTGAACCGTTTTTACAACGCTTCTGTCTAGATTGTCATCATTATTGACAACAGTACTATAATCCAACTGTTGACTTTCCTTTACAACCTTAGACTCCACTCTTACAACTTCTATTTTCATTCCTGCTGTTATTTGGGTGTTTATTGCTGGAGATATCTTGTCATATTCTTCAAGTTGTATCCCTTCAGCACTCAACATTTCATTTACGTTACCTTCGGCGGTTTGTATCTTTAGCTCTTTTCCATCAACCGCAACCTCTACATCAACTGCCTTTTTTATATTAATCTTTATATTGCTCTTCACAGATTGATCTAAAGATGGTTGAATTTTGTCCTTAGGGCCTAGAACTATACCGTTATCGTGTAATGCCCCTTTAACAGTCCCTTTAAATGTCGTTAATGTCTGTTCATTGCCGTCTATACTAACTATTACAGTCTTTCTCATGTTGCATATTACTATAACCAAGCTTGTTGCAACAACAAGCCCCAACACGATTTTTGCCTTAGGACCATTAGAAAAAATCTTTCTTAGATTGATTTTCATTTTTTCTACCATTTATTTTCCCTCCTTTGGCAAGAGCGTCTGTAGCATTATAACTTAAAATATCGATTTTTGTCAAATTTTAGCCTCTTGCTTTTTTGTTGACTGTCTAGAAATGCACCATCTGCATATTTTAAAAGTAAATAATAATTAAATAAAATGAGAGCATTAGTGAGGAAACAGTCACTTTGGGGAGTATTTACAGATAAATGGCCCAAGTTTATTACCTTATATATATATTAAATTCATCTTTTAGTTATTACTACTATTTTTATTTTCTGTTCCCATAATATGTAAAACTATAAAATATATTTTACCCTATACCTATAATTTTAGCAACTGTTTAATATTTTTTATAAATTGATCATTTATTTCTTTAGGTTCTAATCCTTTTATATCTGCTAACTTTTCAACAATATATCTGATATAATCAGATTGATTTCTCTTTCCCCTAAAAGGTACTGGTGCCATATAAGGACAGTCTGTTTCAACTAACATCCTATCTAATGGTACCTCCTTAGCAACTTCTAATATCTTTTTAGCATTTTTAAAAGTAACTACTCCAGTAAATCCTATGTAGTACCCAAGCTTCAAACATTCCTTTGCAAACTCCACGCTACCAGAAAAACAGTGCACTATACCCTTTACATTAGTAAATTCCTTCATAATTTCTAAGGTATCTCCGTGTGCCTCTCTATCATGTATCACAACTGGTAGTTTAAGCTCTTCTGCTAACTTCATGTGCGCTCTAAACACACTTTTCTGAACTTCCCTTGGAGGATTTTCTTCCCAATAATAATCTAATCCTATCTCTCCAATAGCCTTTACTTTTTTATTTTTGGCTAATTCCTTTATTCTTTCAAAACTACTTTCATTAAATTCATCAGCATTTTCTGGATGTATACCTACTGCAGCATAAAAAATATCATATTGCTCTGATAACTTAACTGACATTTCAGCTCCATATAAAGAAGATCCACAGTTAAGTACCCCGATTACACCATTGTCTCGAATATCAGTTATAACCTTTTCTCTATCATCATCAAAGGACTTATCGTCATAATGTGCATGGGTATCAAATATGTTAAATGCAAAATCACCCATAAATAGCCACCTTTCAAAATTTAATATATAAATTATTACATAAGATGTATAAGCTGTCAAACCAAGTTTTCAAATTATTCGATCAATTCGTGAACATACAAAACTGCTTCATATCTAATTATCACCCTATTTTTGTAAACTTATACATATTTTAAATTAACTTCCTATACTTGCAAGAACAGGAGATAGTATACCTAATACTCCTCCTAAAAGTGCTCCCAACCATGTAATAGCTGAAAGTTCCTTACTTGCTATATCCAATATTATTTTTTCAGCATAATCTACATCGAAGGAATTGATTTGATCTTCTACAATTTTAGGTATGTCAATTATATGTATAATATTAGAACCCTCATCATTAATGAATTTATCATATATATTTTCTATCAAATTACTTAATTCATCATTAATGCTTCCATCATAACTATTGAGCAACTTTGTTATTGAAGTATTAGATATTTCTTTGATAAGCACATCTATAGCACGGCCTATCTTTTCTTCAAAAGCCCCACTCATAACAAGTGTTTTAATCGTACTTCTTATGTACTTTTCTATTCTGTCCTCATAGTTTTCAGCTAATAATATCAATATATGATGATACGACTCAAAGCTGTCTATCTTATCTAGAATCAGTTTTAATCCGCCTTCTAACACATCAGAGGTTATTAGCCTTTCCACTGCTGAAGCCGATAATATGTCTATTAAGTTTTTTCTTGAATCCTGAGGAATCCCATAAAGCACGTCTTTTACTTGCTTTTTTCCAAAGCTAGAAATTATAGTTCCTATATATGAAACCAGTAAAATCTTATTATCATCATCTTCAATATAACTATCTATGGCTTGCAGAAATTTGTCATATACCGAATCCACATTTAAAAACATTGATACTAATGGATTCATCCCAGATAAAACATTGTTTTTTATTGCTTCTTTAACCTTTTCCTCTACCTTATCTTCCCTAAGTATAGATGATACTTGCTTAGAAATACCATCTCTTTCATTATAAATATATGTATTTATAGAAGAGAATACCTCTGGAGGAACAATGTCCTCTACCTTCATACTTTCACTAACCAAATGATCTAATGATTGATTAATATTTTGATTAATATATTGCGCAATTTTAGATTTATCAATTACTTTTGGCATGTCATTAAGTATGTTATTATAGAATCCCTTTCCCGAAGACAATTCTTTTAGCTTACTGGGTTTTTCTAACAAGGTTATATTAATTTTATTCATAATAAATTTAGATGCTGAATCTATAAACTCTTCATTTCTAAATTTAGTAAGCGCATAACTGGAAGCTTTAACTTTAAATCTAATCTTTAGTTTTTTATAATAGTCTCCAATCTTATCTTCTAGAACTTCATCTAAATCTTTATCTAAACTCTTAGCACTGCCTATCTTCTTTTCAATAATACTCTTTAAGTGATTTTTTATATTATCATTACTTAAAGCACTAATCATAACGTCATTAGTAAGAAGATGATTTCCAACAGTTTCACCAACACTTCTAGAAATCCTCGCTTTTTCTTTAGGTATGAGCCCTGGTGTAAAAGGTAACTTAATACCAAATAACCTTTTCTCATAGTGTGGTCTAAAAAGCATTTTTATAGCTACCCAATTTGTTATATATCCGATTATAGCGCCTATTAAAACTCCAAAAAAGTATTTCATACTAATCCTCCCTTACTAGAACTTATGAATTGAAGTTGTATATGTATATTTCTTTAGATATAATATCTATAATATATAGATGAACTAAGTTTTACATATAATACTTTTTATAAACTTTAACTTATAAACAATGCATCTATTTATGATAAACAATTATTTTATATGGTTGGTGATATTATGAATGACACAAGTTCAATAATTATAAAGCTTCAAAGATGCAAGTTATTCTCACATTTTACAGAAGAGAATCTAAAATCTATTTTATCAAACAACAAAACCTCTCTGAAATCTTATACTCCGAATGATGTTATATTTATCGAGGATGAGCCTTGCAATCATCTTAGTGTAATATTATCTGGAAAAATTGATATACAAAAACTCGATTCAGACGGCAATGTCCTCATCGTTTCGACCATGGAAGACGGAAACGTATTTGGCGAAAATCTATTATTTGGGGATAGAAACCAATACCCTATGTCAGTTATATGCAAAGACGTTTCTGAAGTACTTCATATATCTAAAGAAAAAGTATATGAACTTTGCGAAACAGATCATATTTTCATGTTGAAATTTTTTAGAATTCTTTCAAACAAAGCAGTTGCCCTAAGCTCAAAACTTAAGCAAGTAAGCATGAAGTCTCTCCGCCAAATGATCTGCCACTTTCTAATGGTTAAATACAATAAATCAGAAAGTTCTTTAATTCAATTAAATATGACTAAGAAAGAGTGGTCTGATAAGCTTGGCGTCCAAAGACCATCTTTGTCTAGAGAATTAATTAAAATGAAAGAAGAAGGACTTATTGACTATGACAGAAGATCAATAACCATATTAGATATAGAGGCTATTGAAGCTGAAAGTTAATAAATCAGTTCATAATTTTTTTATTTTTTTGACATCAAATCGACATATTAGAGGAGTATATTTATATATGTAAAGTAGCTAAGCGCTAAATAATTTACCCCTTAAAACCATTTATAAATAGGCTAAAGCCCTTGAAAGTTTGTTCCCCTTACACAGACTTTCAAGGGTATTTTTTTACTGTATAGAAAATATAAAACTTTAGAACTAGCTAAATCTAAAGGCTTCAATTGTTCTACAGTGTTTTTAATAATATACAGTAAAAAAAGAAAACTTATTCGCATGCCAGATTTTCCTCATATACATTCGGAAAGGCATATGAGGAAAAAAGTCGTTGAAAAAAGTCTCTTCAACGACTTTTTTTACATTATAACCTTCCAGACTTTAATCTCATTACTTCATAATCAATTGTCTTTTTATCAATTCTTTCGAATAATAAGTCTAAATCATTTAATTTAATGTCTTTTAACTCCTGAAAGCTCCAACTAGCTTCTCCTATACCAAAAAAACCTCTAAGCTTTTCACAAGAAAAAGGTATTATTGGGTTTAATAAATTAGCTAGGTTAACTATAATCTGCACACAATTATATAAAGTTTGTCTGCACTTCTCCTCGTCTTCTTTAATTGTTATCCAAGGAGTTTCTTCATCAAAGAGCTTATTCCCCCTTTTCACTAGAGAAAATATTGTATTTATTGCGTCTTTAAATTCACCATTTTCAATGCTTAGTCCAGCTTTTTTATACGTTTCTTCTATCTCTCTCTTTATTCTAGGATTTAATCCACAATTAGCTATACTTCCTTTATAATTTTTGTGGATAAAAGTTAATGTTCTGTTGACAAAATTACCGAATCCACCTAGAAGTTCACTATTATGCGAATTAATAAATTCTCTCCAGGAAAAATCAGAATCCCTCTTTTCAGGCCCATTTACCATCAAAAAGTACCTTATAGAATCTGGATTGTAGTGCTCTATTATATAAGGAACCCAAACTGCCCAGTTTCTGCTGGTTGAAAATTTTTTCCCTTCTAGATTCAAATATTCACTAGAAACAATTCTAAGATTCACATCATTAAAACCAAGAGCAAAAAGTATTGAAGGGAAAATAACAGTATGAAATGGAATGTTGTCCTTTCCATGAATTAAATAAACCCTACTATCTTTACTATTCCAGTATTCATCAAGTAAGTCTTTGTTTCCATTACAGCATTTAAGTGATGCGGAAAGATACCCTAGCACTGCCTCTATCCAAACATATATCTTCTTATCTTCAAAACCTTCTAAAGGCACATCAATTCCCCATTCTAGATCTCTTGTAACTGCTCTATCCCTGAGTCCTTCCTTTATATATCTTTCTGTTAGCTTTACAGCATTATCTCTCCATCCATGCTCTGAGCTTAATAATTGTTTTAAATTATCATCAAACTTTGAAAGCTTAAAGAAAAGATGCCTACTTTCTTTAACAATAGGTTCCGAACCACAGATCTTACACTTTTTATCTATTAGGTCCTCAGGATCTAATATTTCAGAACATTGTTCACACTGGTCCCCTCTAGCTACCCCTCCACAATGTGGACATATTCCTTCAATATATCTATCTGGAAGAAACTGATTACAACTTTCACAGTAAGTTTGAGCCACCAATTTTTCATATATATATCCATCTTCATATAACTTCTTTATATATTCCTTTACTACCTTATGATGGTTTACACTATCAGTTTTGGCATACAAATCATATGATATCCCTAAAGAGCTGAAGCAATGTTCAAATTCTCTGTGATAGTAGTCTGCAATCTCTCTAGGAGCTTTCTTTTCTTCTTTTGCTTTTATTGCTATAGGTGTTCCATGACAGTCACTGCCAGAAACAAATATAACCTCGTCCCCTTTTGCTCTATGATATCTTGCAAGTGCATCTCCAGGAATTACAGATGCTAGTCTTCCTAAATGTAATGATCCATTGGCATAAGGCCAAGAATTTCCGATAACTACTTTCATTAATATAAGCCCCCTTTATTAATAAACTCCTTTTTCAATTATACATAAAATCCACTTATTGCTATCATACTTAACTTAAGTTAAAAACTCGCCTAACTATAGACGAGTTTTTAGTAATTTATAGATAAAAAACTTTATCTAACAACACTTCCTGTTTCAAGATTGCCTGGATCAACCACAAAAAGCTTACCATCATCATCGGTAGCAGCTGCAAGAATCATACCTTGTGAAAGTTCTCCTCTTAGTTTTACAGGTTTTAAGTTTGCTACAAGCACTATGCTTTTCCCTACAAGTTCTTCTGGCTTATAGTACTGAGCTATACCTGATACCACTTGTCTTTCTTCCCCACCTAAATCAACTTTTAGTTTCAATAGTTTTTTTGCACCCTTTACAGGTTCACAGCCTATTACTTTTGCAACTCTTAAATCTATTTTTTCAAAATCTTCAATAGTTATTTCTTCTTTTATTGGCTTCATTTCTTTTTTCTCTGTAGCCTTTAACTGCTCTTGTCTTAATGCTTCTAATTCAGCTAGTTTAGCATCTACATCTATTCTTGGGAATATAACTGCTCCTTTATTAACTTTAGTTCCTGCACTAGTTCCATCAAAAGCAGATAAACTATCCCATGTAGTTACTTCTGAATTTATTTGTTCATTAATCTTACCGCTAGTTGTTGGTAAGAATGCTGATATCATAACAGAAGCAAATCTTAAGCTTTCTACAAGGTTATATAAAACTGTTCCTAGTCTTTCTTTCTTACTTTCATCTTTTGCAAGTATCCAAGGAGTTGTTTCATCTATATATTTGTTAGCTCTTCCTATTAAATCCCATATTGCTTCCAAAGCTTCAGGAATCTTAAGATCATCAATTGCAGCTTGAACTTTAACCGGAGTAGCTAAAGCTAAAGTTATCAATTCATTATCAATATCTTCTTTTGCAGTTGGAGCAGGTATTACACTATCAAAATACTTCTCTATCATAGTAATAGTTCTTGATAGGAGATTTCCTAAATCATTTGCAAGATCCGAATTTATCTTTTTTATAAATATTTCATTATTAAATAATCCATCAGAACCAAATGGTATCTCTTTAAGAAGATAATATCTTACTGGATCCACTCCGAAGCTGTTTACAAGAGCTACAGGGTCAACTACATTTCCTTTTGATTTTGACATTTTTCCACCATCAACAAGAAGCCAGCCATGACCAAATACTTGTTTAGGTAGTGGTACTTCAAGAGCCATAAGCATAATTGGCCAGTAAATTGTGTGGAATCTTAAAATATCTTTTCCAATTAAATGTACATCTGCAGGCCAAAATCTTTCATATAAAGAAGTATCCTCATTGCCATAGCCTAGCGCTGTTATATAGTTTGAAAGAGCATCTATCCATACATATATTACGTGTTCGTTATCAAAAGTTACTGGTATTCCCCAGTTAAAACTTGTTCTAGAAACACAAAGATCTTGTAACCCTGGTCTTAAAAAGTTATTTAACATTTCATTCTTTCTTGACTCAGGTTGAATGAATTCTGGATGGTCCTCAATATGCTTTATAAGTCTATCTGCATACTTACTCATCTTAAAGAAATATGCTTCTTCTTTAGCTTTTTCTACAGGTCTGCCACAATCTGGGCACTTTCCATCAACAAGCTGAGTTTCTGTCCAGAAAGATTCACAAGGAGTACAGTACCATCCTTCATAAGAGTCTTTATAGATATCTCCTTGATCATATAATTTCTTAAATATATCTTGAACAGCTTTTATATGATAGTCATCGGTAGTTCTGATGAACTTGTCATAACTTATGTCCATCATTTCCCAAAGACTCTTTATTCCAGCTACAATTTCATCTACATATTCTTTAGGTGTAACCCCTTTTTCTTCTGCTATTCTTTGAATCTTCTGTCCATGCTCATCTGTACCTGTAAGGAACATCACATCATATCCAGTAAGTCTCTTAAATCTAGCAAGAGCATCTGCTGCTACTGTAGTATAAGTGTTTCCTATGTGTAAATTTGCAGATGGATAATAAATTGGTGTAGTAATGTAATATGGTTTTTTGCACATATTTATTTCCTCCTAATGTATATTATTAGTTATAGTATTTCCTCTATTATTCTATAAATCTTTATTATGATAATAAAATTTTAAAGAAGGTGACATATTTTTCTTTTTTATTCTTTAACTTATATTATATTTTAAGTCTGTTACTCATACTTATCTACAGATCTAATTGAATTATAATTTCCTAAAGAATAAAACAAAAAACCTCTGCATAGACAATTTATGTCCATGCAGAGGCGAATTCACGCTGTACCACTCTACTTTATATCTATCTCACAATAGATACCTTAATAAGTGACTCCACTAAAAAGTTTTTATCACTTTGCAATATAACGGTTGCTACCGTACCTTCTTAAAAAATTCAGAAAGCCTGCTCCGAGCCCATATTCATGAAACTTTTTGTCACTGGCTTTCACCTATCCCAGCTCTCTTTTAGACAATCCATATCATTACTCTTCTCTTCAATGCATTTTAAATTATTTCTATATATTATATTAGTTTACATTAAAAATAATGTCAATAATTTTCTTGTTTTATAATTCATCTACTAATTCTTGTAGTTCGCTTTTACTTATGCCTTTAATACCCAAAAATAAGTACACAACACCTATTGCAAATAAAAGTATAGTTGATCCTGTAAAGTTTATTCCAACTAAAGAAAATATCGCACTTAAAACTACAGAAGGAGTTGTGGCATATAAGCTTAACTTAAATCTTTGTCCAAAAGTTGTTTCACCTTTAAATATTGTTCCTATTAATGCAATTATGAATGCTCTAAAATACAAACCTATTATGAATCCAAAGGCTAATATTGCAAACATAGCACTTGATATGGCACCATGAGAATCTAAAATCCCACCAATATCATTTTTATTGAAGTCCATGTTTAAGGTAGAATACTTTTGATCTAATGCAACTGTTCCTTCTGATTTTACTATTACAGTATCTCTGCCAAATATTATACCTGACTTATATTTGTCTGCCAAAAGATTTATATCTGAAGTATTGTCTAAAACAAAGGTTCCACTGTCTCTAACTATTTCAGCATTTTTATTGTTAGGAATCTCTAGCTGTCCATTTTTTATTTGGAAGTCTGGAACTTTTTCATTATATTCAATGGAAAGATCTTTCATAGTATTATTTACTTTGTAAGCAGGATATGCAAATGCCACTATAGAAAACACTAAAGCTAGAATTACACTATAAAGAAATGATTTCCCTGCAGATTGTTTTCTGAAAATAGCATAACTCTTAAAATCATAAAAACTTTTAATAAACCCCTTAAAAATATTCATTATTATACCACCTTTTTTCTAAATCTATACTATTATTCTAGACTAGAAAACTTAAGTTCACCTTAAGAAAAGTTAATAAATGCCTTAAACTTCCATATTTAATATTATAATTTCAAACAATTTTAAAACTCTCATCAATTAAGGCGAGAGTTTTAAAATCTTGATTAATAATAAGGTATAATTATCCTATACTTTACTTAAATAGATCCTTTAGATTTTCTAACGACATCTCCTTAAGTGCATTATACTCATTAATATCTTCTCCAATAATCTTTTCTATAACTTTCTTTTTTCGTCTTTGCAAGTCATAAACTCTTTCTTCTATTGTCCCCCTAGTTATAAGTTTAATTACTTCAACAGTATTCAATTGACCAATTCTATGAGCCCTATCTGTGGCCTGCTCTTCTATTGCAGGATTCCACCAAGGATCATAATGTACCACAACTTCAGCACCAGTTATATTAAGCCCTGTACCTCCTGCTTTAAGGGATATAAGAAATACTACAGAATCTCCATAGTTAAATTCTTTAACCAATTCAGTTCTCTCTTTTATCTCTGTATCACCATCTAGATATAGGTAATCTATGTAATTATCCTTTAAATGAAGTGCTATATTTTTTAATACTGTTGTAAATGAGGAAAACACCAAAACCTTTTTACCATTTCCTTTTGCATTTTCAATTATATTCATTAATGCTTCTAGCTTCCCATTTTGTCCTTTATATCCTTCAACTAGCACTGAAGGATCGCTACAGATTTGCCTAAGCCTTGTTAATGCTCCAAGTACCTTGATCTTTGGTACGTCTATACCTTGTTTTTCAAATTCTCTTAGTGCTGCCTTTGAGTAAGCTGCATATATCTTCTTTTGCTTATCTATCATATCTACAGAAATTGAATACTCAATTTTAGGTGGCAGTTGCTCTAAAACCATATTCTTTGATCTTCTTAGTATAAATGGTTTTATCTTTCTGTTCAGCTCTTCTAAAGCCCCCGTATCTCTATCCTTCATTATAGGAGCCTCATATCTAGTAGAGAAATTCATCTTGTTCATTAGATATGCTGGCATTACAAAATCAAATATAGACCATAAATCGCCTAGATTATTTTCTATTGGAGTTCCTGTGAGGGCAAATCTTGTGGCTGCTATGATTTTCTTTACACTCTTTGCGTTTTGAGAATTATAATTTTTTATATTCTGCGCTTCATCAATTATACACACAGAAAATTCTTTACCCTCATAAAGCTCGATATCACGTCTTAAAAGAGCATAAGAAGTCACAATAACCTCATATTGCTTATATTCATTGAGGATATTTTCTCTAAATCTTTTGTCACCTTGAACTACCGCAACCTTCATATCTGGTGCAAACTTTTCAAATTCATCCTTCCAATTATATACTAATGAGCTAGGTACAACTATTAAAGAAGGTTCATTCATCTGTAGAGAGGACAAAAAAGCTATAGTTTGAAGAGTTTTTCCAAGCCCCATTTCATCAGCAAGAATTCCTCCAAATTTAAAGGAATGAAGCATATTGAACCACTTAAATCCATCCTTTTGATAATCTCTCATTACAATATTAAATTTATCTGGCATATTGAAATCAGAGGTATCCATATTCTTAGTTTTTGAGTATAGTCTATCAAAATCTATAGTATTTTCTATAAATCCTAAATTATTTTTTTCAATAATATCTCCTATATAATATCCCTTATAGGTTGGAACTCTGAAACTACCACTAGTAAGCTCATCTTTTTTCACTTCTGCATAATTAATTATTTCTTCTAAAGCCTTTAATTCCTTTTCCTGAAGAGTTATGAAGTTTCCATTTTTAAGTTTATAATATTTCTTTTTCTGTTTTATAGAAGCAAATATATGCCACAATTCTCTATTATCAATACCTTCTATCGAGAAGTATATTTCTAAAAGCCCTTTATCACTTATTCTAATAGCCCCCTTATAGCTATCAGGAGTATATACCTTTAAACTCTTAAAACTCTCCGAATAGTACACCTCTCCAATATCCCCCAAGGTTACTACTCCCCATCTTAAAAACTCAACTATTTTTTCTTCGTCTTTTAGAATCAATCTTTCTTCTGAAAGAAAACCATAACTATATACCTTCTGAAGAATTTGTTGTTCTTTTATTCGATCTCTAATAACCTCTTTATAATCATCTGTTTGTTCAAAAGAATCAAACTCGTGTTCACCATAGCAAAAGTGCACATCTAAGAATATATCTTCATTATCCCTGTCTATATAAAACTTAGCTTTCAAAGGCAATACCCTTAACTCTTCCTTAGAAATCTCATCTATATTTACAGTACTACTATGTTTGTTTAGCATTGGCAATACTGTAGACATAAGATTATTCTTATCTCCCTTACCAAAGGTTATATAGTCTTCTTTCTTTAAAATATCAATTATAGGTTTAAGAACCTTTATACTTTGCTCATCAGGGAGATATATATTATTATTTAAAAATAAAATATCTCCTTTAGAGGTTAACGCTAGTGGTATACTCTCACCATAAGCTAGTCTTATTGTATCTTTATGAGAATTTAATACAAAATTCATAGGATTATCTTCTTTAATAATACTTACATCACTGTACTCCCGTCCATTAATTGTGCAATCAATACACTCCTCACTTAATATCTTAAGCACTCTTTTTAGTTGAGTTAAAGACAAATATACTCTTCTTCCTTCTATCAGTCTCATATTTGGTGTAGAGTAATTATATAAACTTCTAGTGAGCCTATCATTCTCATCGATTTCTTTAATAACATCTATAATAGCTTTGTGTTTGTCAGAGAATAGATGAATATCTCCACAAAACTCAAAATTCTTAGCAACACTTATCTTTTTCCTATTGTCATAAGCATCTAAAAAGTCCTTTACATCTCTTACTAAAAAGTACTTTTCCTTACCGATTTTAATTTCCATTGAACTTTCAACTAAATTGCTTTTATTGAACTCAAGCTTAACCTGTAAGTTAAGCATTTCTTTTTCTCTACTCATACTAGATACTAAATTCATCTCACTAATAATTCTTTGAACTTGAATATTACTTTTCTCATAGGCTATGTCTTTTTGCTTTTCTCTGAAGTACTTTACCATTACAGCAGCAATATGCTCACATATACCTTTTCTTCTATAATCATTATGAAAGAAATTACAATCGCAATTGAAGCTTGTGAAACCAACATTGTCATTTAGAGAAATACGTATATTATATCTATCTTTATTAGTTTTTGACTTAACAAAGGTTTCTATAAAATATGAATTAACTCTATTACCTTCTGAAGATTTTATGTTAATAGCAAATTCCTCAACTAGCCCAGCTTCATAATGTTGTATTCCTTTCAAATATTGTTTTTTGTCACCATAACTTAATATAGATCTTTCTTCCATAATTACAGCTATTCTCCGTTCTAAGTTTTATATCATACTATTTGCTTTTTTTACAAAAATTTAAGTAATATTGGTTTGAAAATCATATGTTTACGCTCTTCATATATCTTTAACAGCATTATACTTTGAATAAAGAAAAAAATATACTAATTATTTAATGAATATTTCTAGATATTATTCTAAAAATATACTATTGTTACCAAATAACTCTAGAAAAATATCGTATTTTATGTAAAAATAATACTTGTTAAATATAGTATAAATTTCCTTTTAAATATAAATCTGAAAGGTGGTATTCTATGAAAGAGAAGAAAGCAAAGATTAAATTTCTTAATAGATTTAATGCAATTATAGTGATTATGCTCATCATATTCATATGTATAATATCGAGATTAATATATCTTCAAGTATTTAAATATGATGATTACACAGATAAAGCTAATACCCAAGCTAGAAGATTTCTTCCCGAAAAGGCTCCTAGAGGAAAGATATATGACTCAAGCGGTAATATATTAGCCGATAATAAAACAGTTTATAACCTTACTTTCACCACAACTGATGATTCCTCTAAGTATTTTTACGACACCATGAAAAAAGTATTTAAATTGTTAGATGACAGAAAAGACGAACAACAGGATAACTTCAATCTGAAAATAGATAATAACGGTAAGCCATATTTTGATTTTAGTGGTAATTCAGACGATACTAAAAAAGCTCAAGAGATACGCTTTAAAAGAGACCGTGGACTTAACGATGTAGCAAAAAGAAACATTCCAGAATTAAAAAACAAGCAAGAACTTACAGATGGCGATGAAGATAAAATAAATCAGGAACTTCTTAAAATCAATGCAGAAGATACTTTCAATTATCTTCTAAAATTCTATACTATGTATGATATATTAAACCCAACTGCTAAAGAAAAGCAAAACTATAAACAGTACTATACAAATAAAGAAATAGCAGATGTATTATTGAAAAAGTATTCTATAAAAGATTTAAGAAGATTCATGATTGTTAAAGATGCTATAAAGATGCAGAGCTACTCTGGTTTTAAGCCAGTTACTATAGCATACAATATACAAAAGGATAGTTCCTACATATTCTACCAAAAACTTAGCGATTTACCTGGAATAGATATATCTGTAGAACCAATGAGAACCTATCCTTATGCAACTAACTACAATCTAGCCTCTGGAGTAATAGGATACGTATCCTCAATAGATAGCAGTAAGAAGGATAGATATGAAGAAAAAGGATATGATCTATCCACTGACTTGATTGGTAAGGCAGGGATTGAATCTGCATTCGAGTCTGTTCTAAAAGGAAATACTGGAGGGACTACGGTGAAAGTAAATTCTCAGGGTAGAAAAACTGAAGAGCTTTTTAAAAATGAATCTAGCCCTGGAGAAAATGTACATTTAACCATAAACAAAAACATTCAGTATTCCGTAGAGCAAACTCTTAAGGACAGATTAAACTATGTAGCTACTCAATATGTTGATTTGCAGGATAATAAAAAGAGTAACTTCAATGCTACAAGAGGAGCTGCCATAGTTCTTGAGGCTAAAACTGGAAGAGTATTAGCTTTAGCAAGTTATCCAGGGTACGATGCAAATATAATTTCTGACCCTAATGAGCTCACTCCTGAAATATCTAAACAGTATTTCTCTCCCGACTATGATAAACTTGGTCAGGAATTTATAAATAAACATCATTTAAATAAGACTGTAGATGATTTATTTCCAAAGGATAAAAGTGGTGTTAGACAAGATAAGTATGATCTTTTACCGAAACCATTTTATAATTATGCTACCATGGGACTTATCCCTCCTGGCTCTACGTTCAAACCTCTCACCTCATTAGCAGGACTTCAAGAAGGGGTTATAGACTCTGGAACAAGAGTTAATGACGCTAATGGTCCTTATACAAATAAACTATTAGGAACTCAGCAATTTCATGATGACGGAGTTCATGGAACTTCTGTAGATATAAAAAAAGCTCTAGCTGTATCCTGTAACTTCTTCTATTATGAAACAGGAATGAGGTTATATGAAAAGAACGGTGGAAATATAACAGCTTTGGACAGCTTAGCAAAATATGCTTGGCAGCTTGGTATGGGAAATGATCCAAACAGTAAAACAAAAGGAAGTACCGGAATAGAAATCGGAGAAAGCTTTGGTCAAACTTATAATTATCAGTATAACAAGGATCAAACCTTGATGTATGGAAGATTTGATCTTGTAAATGCTCTCGAAGCAGGAAACTATGAGGGTAGGAGTTTTGTACAATTAGATATCGGAAATAAAGATGATGATAGTGATGAGTTAAAAGCAACAAAACAAAAGTTTAAGGATTATATTTTTGATTATCTTAAAAATAATAACAGTTCTAGTCTTACTGGAGTAAATCAATTTATAAAAGGATTAGATCCTCTATTAGACCAGCTTCAGAAGGATTCTAAAGTATTTAGTGATAGAGTAAAAAAATATAATGAGTCTGGAAAAAAATATTCTAATGCAAATGTAAGAGCTGCTATAGAGCAATTTATCTATAATGAAAATGCTCTAATTAATACACCTGCCCAGCTAGTTTTAGCTTCCATAGGACAGGGCGTTAATAACTTCTCTATTGTTCAAGTAGCAAATTATATAGCTACAATAGTCAATGGTGGAACAAGATATAAGGTTCACTTAGTAGATAAGATTACAGACTCAACAGGAGCAGTAGTTCAAGAATTTAAACCTGAGGTGCTGAATAAAATAGATATAAGTCCTACCAACCTAAGCTTGATAAAGCAAGGTATGGAAATGGCAAATACAGATGATTTAGGTACTGCAAGCTCAGTATTTAAAAATTTCCCAATCCCTACTGGAGGTAAAACAGGTACAGCTACCTACAATGAACAAATTCAAGATCAAATAGGGAGAAGTGCTTATGGAGTATATATATCTTGCGCACCTATAAATGATCCAGAGATTGTTGTTGCAGTTGTTATGTACGATGGAGCACATGGTTTCCTAGGTGCCGACGTAGCAAAAGCTGCTTATGAAACATATTTTAAAGATAGACTTCAAAAAGATTATCCAAACTATCAACCAACATTCTCTTATACCTTTAACTCTCCAGTACCTGATAAAAAAGAAGATACTGTAAACAAGTAAAAAGACAGTCTATATCATTAAATTTACATATGATATAGACTGTTTTATTTTAAGTTTCCTGATCTTATTATAGATATTAAAAGCCATAAGGCAAAAATCCCCGATGCAAAATATCCCGTTATTCCTATAATTGATATATCCCTTATCCTAGGTCCAACATTAGACCCCGTTATTATTGATGATCCAATAATCATTCCTGCTACTATGAGACCGAAAACCAATCTGTTTATCATCTTATTTAAATAATCTACAGACTTCCCTAGATCAGGTACTTGAAGATTAACCCTTGCTCTTCCTTGTATTACACTATCAGAGAGTTCAACTATCTTTGAAGGAATCTTAATGCTGTCTCTTAATATAGAATAAGCATTAATTGCAAAATCATCACTAGTCAATTTATTTAATATATAATGTTTATTTTTTGATTTAACGAAAGGTATTGCCACATCTAATATATTCATATCTGGAGCAATCTCAGCTATTACCCCTTCCAATATAACCATTCCTCTAACAAGTATCACTAGTTCAGTTGGTAACTGTATATTATTTCTTTCAGCAATATCAAAAACTTCTCTAAGCAGAGTTGATATTTTTATATTTTTAAGAGATGTAGCTAGATAATTCGATAGTAGGTATTCTATATCATTATATAATATATGTTTATCTACTCTATCTTTTTTTACGCCTACAGTCATTATAAAATCTATTATCTTATCTATATCTTTTAGTGCAATAGCAACCATTGCTTCATTAAGAGAGTCTCTTATAGCGTCTGATAATTCTCCCATAAGACCAAAATCTATGAAACATATCTTTCCGTCTCTTATTAGAAGATTGCCTGGGTGTGGGTCAGCATGAAAAAATCCATCATTAAATATCTGTTTGCAATATGAAAGAGCCAACTTTTTTGCCACATCTGTACGGTCATATCCTTCTTTAACTATACTATATATATCATTAATCTTAAAACCTTGTATATTCTCCATAGTAAGTACTCTTGTTGACGTAAATTGTTCAACAACATATGGTACAGCCACACACTTAACTTCTTTATTTAATTCTCTAAACCTATCAATATTATCCTTTTCCCTTTCAAAATCTAATTCTTTACTAGTTGCATCCATAATTTCATTTAAGGCCTCTATTGGATCAATAAGCATACCATTAAATTTTGTCTTAGTAAACTTTACAATTCTCTTTAGAATAGATATATCAAGTTCCATCTTCTCACGAATATTTGGTCTTTGGATTTTTATCACAACTTCTCTTCCATCTTTCAAAACGCCTTTATGTACTTGTGCAACTGATGCTGAAGCTAAAGGAACACTTTCCACATATAAAAATACATCATCCATACTTAAGTCAAACTCTTCTTGAAACACCTTTGCAATAACACTAAAAGCTTCCCAAGGTACTTCATCTTGTAGTTTAGAGAGTTCTTTTGTATATTCTTCATCTAATAAATCAGTTCTTGTGCTGAGTATCTGACCAATCTTTATAAAAGTTGGTCCTAGCTCAATAAAGGCTTTTCTAAGATTTTCAGGAGACTTATTATCAGTTGGTTTTATTGCGCTATTAACCAAAAAACCAAATCCGTAGTAAGCAAACACCTTTATTATTTCTCTAAACCTTTTTAGTGTTTCTTTTCTCATAGTTCACCTCAATGCTATATAAGGTAAATGGAGGCTAATAACCCCCATTGTTCTATTTATTCTTCCTTGCCCTCGTCGAGCTTTTCCATAAGTTCTGAAAGTTTAGTTTCTAAAAATTCAACTCTATCTTTTAAACTGTCAAATTCCATTCTAGTAGGAATATCTCTATCCTTCAAATCTAAATTTAGCTCTTGTTTAGTAAGTGGTCTAATATCATCGATTTTATCCATAACTTTATTAGTTGTAGTTGACGCTTTTCCTTTAAAATCTCTCATTAACTCTTCCGATAATTCCTTACCTTCATCCACTGTTATCTTTCCTTTTTCCACCATTTCATTTACAATCTCATTTGCCTTTTCGTAAGTAGTTGCTACTGCTCCTACTCCTGCTAGCATAACCTTTTTTAATTCATTAAACATATAACCATCTCCTCATAAATCAAGTTTTCATTTTAAACTCATTAGAGCATTTTCTACAAGTCACAACTATCTTTCCTTTTCCTTTCGGAAGCCTTAACTTTTGACTACAGTTAGGGCACTTTACTATTTTGTAATTTTTTCTTTCGTTGTACCACGCAGATGCCTTATCTCTATAATTGCCAAAACTAGAGCCTTTATTACCATATGAACTTCTATTTCCATAATTATTTCTATTATTAATTAAGTTTCCTAGCTTACTTCTTAAAAAACTTTCAAATCTTAGTGCTTCATTGCTTCTTTTGGTTATATCTCTTGAGAAAGCTCTGTAAATACCATATCCTATCAAGATTAATCCCAATCCATACGTAATCACATTATGCCATAGAGAGAACATTAACCCTAATAGAACTAATATTTTAGACAAAAGATCAAACCCATATCTTCCTTGAAAAAAGCCCATAAAATTTCCTCCTATAAGCAAGCAGCTAAAAGTTTTATATATTTAAAACTACTTAGCTGCAATTTACCTAACTTGTTATACTATTTATTTTTAATATAAATTTATCATTCTATATTAATTAACGGTGTATATTTGAAGTTTTATCTACTACTCATAAACTTCTCAATATCTTCTACTGATTTTATCATAGCTTTAGTAAGAACCTCATTACCACTTTCTGTTATGAGGACATCATCTTCTATTCTTACTCCAATACCTTCCTCTTCTATATATATTCCTGGTTCTACCGTATATACCATTCCAGGTCTTAGATCTACATTTCTCTCGCCAACATCATGTGTATCTAATCCTAGTCCATGTCCTATACTATGCCAATAGTAGTTTTTAACATCTTTCTTATCTTTTATAAGTCCTAGGTTAATACATTCCTGTGCTATTAAATCAGTAGCCCTATTATTTATTTCCTGGAAATTTGCACCTGGCCTTAATGCATCTATAATTGCTTCATTAACTCTAAGTACAGCTTCATAAACTGCTTTTTGTCTTCCAGTAAACTTTCCGCTTATTGGGAAAGTTCTAGTAATATCTGCATTATAATAATTATATTGAGCACCTAAGTCAAATAATATAAGATCATCTTCCTTTATAGTGCTATTATTTTCAACATAGTGCAGGATTGTTGCATTTTTCCCTGCTGCTGCTATTGTCTTAAATGCAAAATCCTTAACCCCATTTTTCTTTAAATGAAAATCAAAATATGCTTCAAGTTCATACTCCTTTAAACCTGACTTTGCATTTTTCATTAGTGAGTTTACACCTTCTATAGTTATATCAATAGCTTTTTTCATCTCCTGTATTTCTTCAGGAGACTTTATAGTTCTAAGCTCTGAAATTAATCCATACGCATTTTTTATAGTTATATAAGGATATCTTTTTGATATATCCTGGGCAAACTCTTCTGATAATGTAATTCTGTCTTCAAAACTTCTTCTTTCCAAGTCTAGATAAAAAGCTTTCACCTTTCCTGAAGATAACTTTTGATTCATAGTACTATTAAAATCTTCTAAATATAGAACCGTTTGAATCCCTGACAGCTCCATTGCTTCAGATTCTCTTACAGTCTTACCAACCCATTTTTCTTTAACTGGATCTGGTTTTTGTATAAACAAAATTTCCTCTTCAACTCCATTTGATTTAAAAAGTACTACCTTATGTTTTTCTTCGTTTATTCCAGTAATATAATAGAAATTTCTATTTGGCGTAAATGGATATATTTCATCAGCTGTTTTTTTAAGTGCTTCTCCAGCTAAAAGTACAACCATTGCTCCATCTTCAAGTTTATCAAAAAGTCTCTTTCTATTATTTATAAAAATATCTCTCTTCAACCAAATCACTCCTCTTGCAATTAACTTTAACTAATGGCAACAGATCAATATGACGACAAAAATTCTGAATATTTAAAGTTAACTGATAATCTTATATTTATTGTAATTATATCATAAATTATTCCATAGCAAATAGTTTTACCTTAATAACCCCTTTTAAACAATCTATTTGCTTTATTAGCGCTTTTACATCAATTTCAAGTCCAGATATATCAACAGTTATGGTAGCAATAGCAATCATATTCATAGGTATGTCTTGGTTTATTGTAAGAACATTGCCCTTCATCTCTGCTATTTTATCTAAAACCTTAGATAATATCCCAGCCTCATGACTCATGCTAACTGCAAGAGTTATCTTTTTTGAATTGATACTTTCACTCATTGGGAACACATGATCTTTATACTTATAATAAGCACTTCTACTTATCCCAACTTGCCTTATACCCTCGGTAATATCCTTTACTTCACCTGTATATAAAAGTTCATTTACTTTTAAGACCTTTAAAAATATTTCCGGTATCACTCTTTCACTGATCACATAGTATATATCCCCTGCCATATGCTCCACCTTCTTTATATTATATAACTATAATTATAGCATATAAGGACGATATTTAACAAAATTCATATATATATCTATATAAATCTTATACTTTCTTAATAAATTTTCACATTTTTTATAAGATTAATTTTCTTGTACAGTAAAAAAGTCGCTGAAGCGACCTTTTTCAGTGAGCTTTTTTTACGCATCTGCCTTTCCGAATTTATATGAGGAAAATATGGCAGGCGAATAAGTTTAGTTTTTTTACTGTATAACCATAAAAAACTTCTAAAACCATTAAGATATCTAGTTTTAGCTTGCTTGAATATCTTATACTTTCCTTGTACAGTAAAAAAACTCGCAAGTTATATACCTACGAGTTACTTTTGATTGGATAATATAGATTTCTTGATGCTTCTTTACTCTATTCTATTAAATTATAAAATAATAATAAGCAACTATCACAAGAGTAACTAAAACATTGAGCGATATATTGATTAATGCTCTAAGGCTGGACATCTTTACCTCCATTTTTCACTACTAAAATTAGCTTAAATAAATATTAAGTTAATTATCCATAAAAGCAAATACATATCAATGCATTTGCTAGTCCAAATAATATGCCATAACTAATATAACTAAGATTATACTTATCATTTATTAAGCTTATTACCATAATAGTACCTATAAAAATAATTCCGCTGTACATTCCCTTTCTTTTCAATCTATTGATAAACTTCTGTATGGGAATGAATAATTTTAACATACTCTTATTTATTGTGGAAAATACCTTTAAAAAAACAGCCGTTGAAATAATTACTGTAATCATCAACTTTAACCATAAACCAACTATTTCCATATCGTACCTCTTATTCTTTTAATTTCACCTACACCATAAGAATACTAACTTAATGCTATCAAATTAATATAGGTATCGCTATCTGCATATACTGAAACATATCATTTTACTTCCAACTGGATCGTAATCTATATAACTTACTTATCATATTTCAATTTTTCTAATAACTCTTTTGTATATGTTTTTGATAAATAACATGTTTGTCCATTTTTCATGTATATAAGCTTTTCTTTTTTATTTATCAGCTCAATGTTATCTGTATTCACAATGAAAGACTTATGGCACTTAATAAATCTTTCATCTAAACATTCCTCTACATCTTTTAATTTACTATAAAATTCTTTACACCTATTAATACAATTCACTTTAAGTTTATTTTTAATTGTTGTAGTTTCAAAAAATAATATGTCTTCCAATTCAATCTTTGTTATAGATCTTCCATCCCTTATTATAAAAAACTTTTTATTTTCATCTCCATTGCTTGATCTTCTTTGTATCTTTATTAAAGCATCGTTTAATTCCTTAAATAGATTCCCCCTTGAATCTTTAACTATGTAATCAAATGCTTCTACCTTATATTTAAAAGTTAAGTAGGCAAGTTCCGAATGACTAGTAATAAATATTAAAAAAGATAGTGGATCCTTATTTCTTATTTTATCAGCCAATTCTATCCCGTCTATATCAGAATTAAGTTCTACATCTAATATGTACAATTTAACTTCTGAACTTTCATCGGCAATCTTTAAAACATCATAAGGACTATCTGTAGACATATATACACTCATCTCTAGATTATTTTCTTTTATTATATAATCGATATTTCTTAATATATCTATTCTTTGCTTTTCATCATCTTCGCATAATATTATATTCATACACTTTATTCACCAACCTCTCCTCCAACCCCATTTTGAATATTGTTACAATATCTAATTTTAAGGCATATATTATCTAGACTTCCATAGCTCCCCTGCATGATTTCTAATGGTACGACAAAAAGTAATCAAGAAAATACTGAATAACTAATTATCTTAAAAATAAAAAATCATATAAGCAAACATGAAATATGTAGTGTTAATCTTCACTAAATCAATACAATTATATTAATAATTTTATTATATGTAAATATATGTTATGCACTATATCATCCTGTATTAATCAAAACACTGTAGTTTAAATTTATGAACTCCTCATCTGAACTTTAATAATAGGCTCAAATATAAACTAAAGTTAAAATCACCACTTATTTATAAGCACTGTGCTATAATTGCGGATATACCACTTCGTAATAAAGTTTATTATTTTTAAATTCTCTCACCAGAACCCGTGAGAGTTTTAAAAATATATTTCGGATTGAACTTGTACATCTTTATTATGATTTTTTTGTGAGAGGAGAGTTATATGAAAATATATAAAAACACTATTATAGATGTATTAAATATAGCATTACCTGCAGTAGGTGAAATGATTCTATATATGATGATTGGTGTATTCGATACTATGATGGTAGGAAAATATGGTGGTAACTTAGCTGTAAGCAGTGTAGGTCTTGGTAGTGAAATAATATATACCTTTTCTAATATACTTGTGGCCAATGGAATATCAATAGGTATATCTTCTTTGGTTGCAAGAAAAATAGGTGCTAAAAAACTTGATATGGCCGAAGAGTACGCAACCTTGGGTTTTTTAACTTCAGTAATTATCTCACTATGTGTTTTTGCTTTCCTTTTCTTTAGTTCCTCATTATTGTTTAGAATAGTAGGTGCAGAGGAAAACATCGTACATCTAGGTACTCCTTATATGAAAATAGCTTCTATAGGCATTACCTTTAATATGTTTATGAATAGCCTTAATTCTTCCTTAAGAGGCTCTGGAAATACTAAAACCCCTTTAATAGCTTCTATAATAATAAATATAATAAATATATCTTTAGATTATATTTTAATCTTCGGCAAACTCGGCATTCATCCTATGGGAATTATGGGAGCTGCAATCGCAACCACTTCTGCGCAAATTATAGGTTTTATATTTATACTATTTTATATGTATAGATACTCGGAAGTAAAAGTAAGACTTAAGTATATAAAACAATTAAATTTTTCAATGTTTAAAGGTCTTATGACTTTGTCCATTCCTTCCGCGCTTCAAGAGGGTGCTTTTAGTATAAGTAGACTTTTAAGCAATTTCTTTATAGTTTCCTTAGGAAGTTTCGCTTTCGCAGCTAATCAAATAACAACTTCTATAGAATCAATATCCTTTATGCCTGGATGGGGTTTTGCTATTGCCGCAACATCCTTAGTCGGAAAAAAAGTTGGTGAAAAAGACTATAAAAAAGCAAAAGAATATGCTTATTGTTCTATATTTTTAGCGACACTTATTATGATAATTTGCTCCATATTATTTTTAGTTATTCCAAGATTCCTAGTCTCCTTATTTATAGCCTCAAATGAAAAACTCGTTATAAATGAAGCTATTATCTGTCTCATGTTAGCATCACTAGAGCAGCCTTTTATGGCTTTATCTATGGTTGCAGGCGGAATATTAAAAGGTTCCGGGGATACTAAGACACCTTTTAAAGTATCCATGTTTTCCAGTTGGATTATTAGACTTCCTCTAATGTTTATAGCAATTTATATCTTTAAATTGCCTGTTATGTACGCTTGGCTAATAACAGGTATACAATGGGTTATTGATGGTTCTATAATCTTCATATTATTCCGAAGACGTTTTAGTGAGTTATATTGATATATTCTTTCATACTTAATTTAATAGAAAAGGATACTAGAAATAAATCTTACTTCTAGCATCCTTTTTTAACGTTCTTAGCAGTCAATCTTTTTTAGATTCAACAAGTTTTTTGTATATAGAATATATTCCCGAGACAATGATACCAAGCACTCCACCTAAAGAGAATCCTAGAGGAGGGTTACTTATAAAGAAACCCAGAATCAGTCCAATAGTAGTACCTGATCCTATACCGTATGCCAAATATCTTATATCATCATCTGTAACTGATAAAAGTTCTTTTAATTTCCTTTCCATAAACACACTCCTCTAGATATCTATAAGCCATAAAACTAAAACATCTAACTTTCCTTGTACAGATTTCCTAGCTTAACTATTAATTTATACATGCTAAAAGTCATAAGTGCGTGATTTTATAACAAGTATAAATTAAATTTCGCTATAAGAACTCTTTATATATATTTAGACGTAGAAAAGGTACTAAAAGTTTCATCATTTTTATATTCTTAACAAACATTTAACAAATATATTTTTAATCTGTTAGGTTGCTAAACATTTTAACACCTACAGTACTTAGTATTTTATATAATACAATATTTAATACCAAAGTTATAAATGCTAATGCAAAATATGATATTAAATAATTTGCACCTATAAATATAGTTGCTACTGCTCCAACTCCACCTATAACTAGCCCTATAAGTACACATTTTAATGGATTTAAGTTTTGTTTTACTGCTTTTTGTTCATCATCCCAAACAAGCTTTGGCGACTGCAGATCTATCAATATTCCAAGCATTGAAAACATAAATACCTCTAGTATTGCTAGAATGAATATCAACAATAGTAAAGTAATAGGCACCCCAACAACTATACCTGCTATCATAAATATAATCACGAGTAGACTATTTATTAGCACTGAAGTTAATACTTTAGCCATAATTTGAGTCATAAAACTTACAGGCAAAAATTTTGAGATATAAAGATTATCCCCTTCTCTTGAAATAGAAGTTGATGCCGTAGGGTTAGTTGCAGTAAAGAAAATAACAACAGCAAAGGCAACTCCGATTATTATATTAAAACTATGTGTATCCGCTAGTACTGATTTAGCCGTCTCATTTATCTTGCCTATTCCACCTTGAGCAATCATAGGCATTGCAAGAGCTACTGGTATGATTATTATAGTTGAAATACAATTTAGAAGATACGCTGGTGTTCTAAATAAAAGTAGAAGCTCTTTATTAAACCATGTCATAAGTTGAGACTTTTCTTTTGTACTCTTATCTAATACTTCTTTCTTTAATTCTTTTCTACCACCAAAACTCTCGGAATTTCCAACTGCACCCTTAAGATATAATTTATCAGCAATAACTATAAACACAACTAATGCTAAGATATTAATTAATACAAACAAAACTAGATTAACAGCCATTTTTGAAGTACTTTCTGCTATTGTGGCATAGGTTCCTATTTTCGCAGTTATAAAAAAGTTCGAAAGACCTGCTACTGCTGAATTCTTGTTTGCAATTAGATTATTTAAAAACTGCTGTGCATCACCAGATGAACCTGCCCTTGATCCTAAAGTATTTGAAAAGATATTTATACCTACTGCTATGAATATGGCTATTAGACCAGTAATAACTCTAAAGGCATCTTTATGCTTTGCAAGATTTGTGAACCTCATAAGCAGCATAGCTATAATTGAGCAGTATGTCACTGGCAATATTGGCATAAATATAAAACATATTATAGAAACTAGATAGAATCCTATACCTGCTCCAGTCTTATAACCGTATATACCTATTGCCGGCAATAATATAAATATTTGTATCATATATTGATATATTATTACAGTTATAAATTTAGCCAAAGATATCTCATGCGCTTTAAATGGAAGTGGCAGCACAAAATCTATATCTTTTGAGAAATAAAAAATACTTATTACAGACATTATTCCAAATATAAATATTACTACGGAAATCAAGTTATATGCCATACCAATTAGAAGCCCTTCTTGATTAAGCTGATGAAGAACTTCAAATATACCAAAGGTCATCCCTCCAATACCAAACATTATCATAGGTACGGTAAATAATAAAATTAATGCGTTTACTATCTTAGAATTAGTTTTTCTTTTCCCTCTTCTTGTATTTCCAAAACCTGTTTTCAAGAATATCTTTGTTAATAATAGTACTCTATTCATTTTCAGTCATCTCCAAGAACATCTGCTCTAAGGACTCATTAGTTTTAAAGTGCTCTTTCATCTCAGTTAAAGTTCCACAGAACAGTATTTTTCCTTTATTTATGATTGCTACCCTATCACAAACTTTTTCAGCCACATCTAACACATGGGTTGAAAAGAATACACTTTTACCTGAATTTGTGTGCTCTCTCATCATTTCTTTTAGTATATATGCAGATTTTGGATCCAATCCAGTAAGGGGTTCATCTAATATCCATACTTCCGGATCATGTATCAAAGCTCCCATAAGCACTATCTTTTGCCTCATACCATGAGAATATGATTGTATCTGGTCAGTTAGTGCTGTAGACATTTCAAATCTCTTTGAAAGTTCTTCAATCTTTTTCTTTCTCTGTTCCTTTGGAACATTATAAACATCAGCCATAAAATTAAGATATTCTATACCTTTTAACCTCAAAAACATATCTGGGCTATCTGGTACATAAGCGAAATGCTTCTTAGCTTCCAATGGATTATCTGTTATGCTTATACCATTTATCTTTATATCCCCTTTACTTGGAGCTATTATTCCAGTTATCATTTTTATAGTAGTTGTCTTACCTGCACCATTAGGGCCTAAAAATCCAAATATCTCTCCATCATTTATGTTAATATCTATACTGTCTACAGCATTGTTTATCTTGTTGTAGCTCTTAGAAACATTCATTATTTCAATCATCTTTATCTCCTCCTTTTATAGAAAAATTTTACCATACTTATCTTAATTTAGCCTTAAGATTATTAAAAATCTATCTTAAATATATAGGCATGTTTTTAACAAATTATACTTATTTTAAAAATTTAATTTAAGGGTGCTGTCAGCACACTGTATTTTAATTAAGTGGTTATCCATCCGCTGCTTTAATGAGCCTTCGCAAAGAATTAATATAAAAAAGCATCTTCAACTACATACAATTTATATAATCAAATACAACAATAACCTAGCACACTATTTTTGTGTTATAAAACAAAATACCTCGTTACTAACAATCATGATAAGCCTATATTTATATTGCCTATCATAACAAATTAGTCACGAAGTATTCTTTGATGGATATTTAAAAAAATAAAATCCTTACTACTGTAACCGCAACTATAATAGCTGTAAGATCCGCCATAAATGCAGCCCATAATGTATGTCTTATTTTCTTAATTCCAACAGCCCCAAAATATACTGTGATTGTATAAAAAATAGTTTCAGTACTTCCCATTATTACTGAACCAACTAACCCAATAAAACTATCCGGTCCATACTGTTTTAGTATATCTGTAAGTACACCAAGAGCACCACTTCCTGAAAGAGGTTTAACCAATATAAGAGGGATAAGTTCCTTAGGTAATCCTATAATAGAAGCTACTGGCGCTAAAATATTATTTAACATATCTAAGAGTTTGGCTTCTCTAAATATTTTTACTGCTATTATCATTGACAATAAATATGGGAATATTCTATAACATACATGTAACCCTTCTTTTGCTCCTTCTACAAACCATTCATAAACTTTTCTTCCCTTTATCATTCCATAGATTAAAATAACTATAAATATTATTGGTATTACGCTTTTTAATAGGTAGTTAAACATAAAATCCTCCTAGAAGTATTTTTGTAGGATCTTGCAGCAGGTAACTCCCATTATAGCTGCGCATCCTGTAGCAATAAGAGTTGGAATTATTATCGCTCCTGGATTGCTTGAACCAGCTGCAGCCCTTATCGATATTACTGTAGATGGTACAAACTGAACACATGCTGCATTTATAACTAAAAACAAAGCCATATCATTTGAGGCAATGCTTCTCTTAGGGTTTAGCTTGTCCATTTCTTCCATAGCTTTAATCCCAAAAGGCGTAGCAGCATTAGATAAACCTAGCATATTTGCTGTTAGATTCATAACTATTGAACCTAAAGTTTTTTCATCTCTAGCCGCATCTTTAAATAAAAGCCTTAATATTGGTTTTAGTAGATTTGCTAATACATTGGTTAATCCACTCTTCTCTGCAACCTTCATAGTTCCGCACCAAAAGCACATTACACCTAAAAGCCCAAGAAGCAAATCTGTTGTTGATGCTGTTGAATCTACTATTGCTTTTGAAATTAATTCTCCATTTCCAGTAAATACACCTACAGCTATTCCTAAAAGCAACATGAAAAACCATATGTAATTAATCATATATTTCCTCCATTTCATATTTAAGATTTTTAAGCAACTTTTGATAATGAATCAATTCATATACAGATGAACCACTTCAATCCGAGAAACATACTTAATACTGTATTGATTTAAATCTGTCACCTTTCACATCTATACAATATATGCCTTGCACTGCTGGTTTAGTAATGATAACATTAAACTGTACCTTATAATATTTTTGATAACTGAAACAAAGGAGATTACTTATGGATGAAAATAACCTTAAACTTGCTCAACAAGATATTGAGGAAGCATTAGCAGCTGTAGAAGAAATCGAAAGAAGTATTGATGGAAATGAATCTACCGATGGACTTAAAAAGAAATTTATTAAGTTAACAGAAAAAGTTCAACAGCTTGAAGATATATTGAAAACAGAAGGAATCATATAAAAAATTAAGACCAGATAAATTCTTAAAAAGAATATATCTGGTCTTTTTATGCTAAGATACTATGTTGAAATTAAGTGGTTATGCATCCAATGCTTTAATGAGCCTTCTCAAAGAATTACTCTTTCAATGCCTTTACATCCCTATAGAATACAATTGCTGTTATAAGTGCTGAAAGTCCGTCAGATATAGGACCAGCAAGCCAAACACCAGTAAGTCCTAGAAATGTAGGAAGTATAATTAATAGCGGTATTAAAAGTATTACCTGTCTTAACATACTTAAGAACATCGCCATTTTAGCCTTACCTATACTTTGGAAGTAATTTGCACTTATAGCCTGAAAGCCTATTACAGGTAACATAAATAGGAATATTCTAAGACCGTTGCTACCTACTCTTACAAGCTCTTCATCACTGTTAAATATAGTTATTACAAAGTGAGGAATTATCTCTACTACTAAGAATCCAACTACAACTATCGCCGTTGCAGCTATAGATCCTTTTTTTACAGTTTCTTTTACTCTCGAATATTTTTTCGCTCCATAATTATATCCTATTATAGGTAAAGAACCTTGGTTTATACCAAATATAGGCATCATGAATATCATAGCTACAGAACTTATAATTGACATCGCAGCTATAGACACATCTCCACCATAAGTTCTTAAGGCATTATTTGATATAATTTGAACAACACTTGCTGCTATTTGCATTGCAAAAGGAGAAATACCTATTGCAACTATACTTAATACAAATTCTTTTTTTAACTTAAAGTTTTTAACTCTAAGCTTCAATATACTGTTCCCTTTAGTGAAATATCTCAATATCCATAGCATAGATACAAACTGTGCAATAACTGTAGCAGCAGCTCCACCCCTTACCCCTAAATGAAGAACAAAAATAAATATTGGCTCTAATATAGTATTTATTATAGCTCCAATAAGCATTGTAAACATAGCTATTTTAGGATTACCATCAGCTCTTATTGAATGATTTAACCCAAATCCAAGCACATTAAATATGGAACCTATAAATATTACCTGTATGAATTGCTTTGCATACTTTAATGTAACTTCACTAGCACCAAATGCATTTAATACTGGATCCATTGTTAGGAGGCCTACTATTGTTATAACTATTCCAGTTATGATCAAAAGCATAAAAGCATTTCCTAAGATATTTTCTGCCTCATCTTTTTTTCCCTGCCCAAGTCTTATAGATATAGCAGTAGCTGTACCTATTCCTACTAACATACCAAAAGCCATTATAATAGTCATTATTGGAAGAGTTATACCAACTCCCGTTAATGCATCTTTTCCTATTCCAGGAATATTTCCTATGAATATTCTATCTACTACATTGTAAAGTGCATTAACTAACATTCCTATTATAGCTGGTACTGAAAACTTTAATAGTAAAGACCCTATATGTTCTTCACCTAACCTCTTTTGTCTATCCATGTTATTTCTCCTTCCCTGCACATATCCTTTGATTTTTTGCTATCTTACTCATTAGCTCAAGAGCCATCTTCTTCTCATCTTCATTCAAGTTAGACGTAAGTTTATCATTCCAGTCATATAAAATATTCTTAATATGTGGTTCAATTTCTTTGGCCTTATCCGTTACTGATAACTTATACGCCCTTCTATCTGAAGTGTCCTTAACTCTTATTACATACTCATGCTCCTCAAGCTTCTTTATCGCTCTAGCTGTAGTTCCTTTATCAATATGTAGAATCTCTGCTAATTCCTCTTGGCAGATGCTTTCATGTCTATAAAGTTCTATTAGGAACATAAACTGTCCATAACCTATGTTAAACTTTGATAGTTCCTTAGTGATAAAAGCACTACCTAATCTATATAACTGAGATATATAACCTCCAAGCATTTTATCTTTCTTAGTCATAAAAATTCTCCTATTATACTGGATACAATTTTTCAGCGCAAGATTTAGTATATAAAAAAATAGTTGCAAATGCAACTACATAATCATCCAAATATCTAAAGAAAACGTGCTCATCACAAAATTATTTTTATTATAGACGAACCACTTCATAATTAATTTTTTATTTTCAAATTCTCCTCTCAGAACCCAGAGGAGTTTTGAAAATTGATTTCGGATTGAAGTGTTTCATCTTATTTACCAATTGCAATACTTGGAACTATTGTTTTTGAGAAAACTCCTTCTTTGTTTATAATCCGGAATTACCCTTTCAACTAACTCCCAAAACTTCTCCGAGTGATTCCTTTGAACTAAGTGGCACAGTTCATGTATTACAACATAATCGATAACTTCTTTAGGCATGGACATCAACCTTATATTATAATTTATGTTGTTTTTAGTTGAGCAGCTTCCCCATATGGTTCTAACATTCTTTATATATACCTTATTTATAGTTAGCCCTAACTGCTTAGCTAAATCAGATGTTCTTTTTGTCAAGTATTCGGCACCCTGTTTTCTAAACCACGCCATCATAAGTTCAATTCTTACTTCTTCACTGTGTTCATTATTGTCAAATTGAGAACTCATAATTGTAAATATAAATTCCTGCCCATTAAACTCCAATGAATTTCTTGTTCCTCTGATAACTTTTATTTCATATGGTACACCCATAAAATAAACATTTTGTCCTTCTTTATAAGTTAGTTTATTAGATTTTTTGATCATTACCTTCTTATGTGTCTCTTCAATCCATGCTCTATTCTTATCAATAAGGCTATCTACGTATTGTTTCGAACAATTATATGGACATTTTATGATTATCTTATCCTCTTTTACTTCTATTGCTACAGTTTTTCTTCTAGATCTTATTAACTGATACTCCATCTTAATCTCCTGTATATTTTGATGATCACTTCATAATAAAATTTATATTTTCACATTGAAGTTGTACATCTTTAGTAATAATTTAAATTTACATTAATGATACTTTTTCATACCATAATAGCACATAAGTATATATTTGAATATTATGATTCTTCAATGTTTAATTTTATTAGCATCAATAAGTTAAGTTTTAAGATAAGAATACATATAATAAATAATATCTCAGGAGGATTTACATAAAATGGATAGAATAAGTAATTATAACTTCATTGGAGGTAATATATGAAAAAACGTTTTTTTATCTCAGCTGTAATTATAATTATTATATCAGTTATTACTTTTTTCTCTATCTCTTATAAAAATGCAAACAATAATGACAAAGCAAAGGAGCAAATAACTAAAAGTAAAACTCAAGAAGCCAAAAATACTTCTTCAAATACTAGTGCCCCTACCACTGCTACCGAATCTCTTAATAACAATCTAAAATTAACTAATAGTGGATTGCATAACTCAGTAGATAATATTAATTCCTTAAGCAATTATCTTAATGGTGGCTTCGTAAGATATTCTAGCCCTTTTTTATTTATATCTCCTTCTGTAACACTTTCTTACGATTCCCCCTTAGTATATTCAATGGAAGATGGAACCACTTTTTTCAAACAACTAAGCAGTATATCCAACGCCTCAAGTATAAATATAATAAATAGCGATGTTTACTATAAATCAAACTCAATTTCTACATTAATGAAATCTAATATTTCTACTAATGAAAATACTATACTAGCAACTCAATGTGGACCTTACTATATATATAATGATTGGATTTACTTTATTAGTCCAAGCGATTGTTCGATAAATAAGATGACGCTTAATGGTGAATCACTTACAAAAATAAAGTCTGATTTATCAAAAGATAAAAATTGGTATCCAGAGGATCCTTCAACCTTATTTATCTATAATAATAAAATTTATTATTCTGATATGATTACCTATGGAGACGAGCACAATTTAAAATGGAAAAATGAAATTTACTCAATGAATTTAGATGGTACAAATTTCGAAAAAGTTGTTGAAGATAGATTTTCTTCATTTATTTTATATGAAAACTCTATATATTACTTTAGAAGCCTAGATGACACCTCAGTAAATATAGATTTAGTAAAATTTGATTTATCAACAAGGAAAAGTTCAACTTTGTCTAGTTTTTCAAACGCAGGTGTAAGTAACTTCAATATATATAATAATGATTTATACTTTATAGGCATTTATCCACAAAACAGCTCAGCACCTACAGGGTTTGATATAAAGCTTCAAAAATGCAACTTAACCACTAAAAAGATTTCTACAATATCAAATTCTATAGCTACCTCTGGAAAAATTTTCATACTAAATGATAGAATTTTCGTACTTCCAATGGGAGTTACCGATAAGAATTCATACTTATACTATTCTGTTAAAACAGATGGAAGTGAACAAAAATACGTAAAATAAAGCATGCCTTTCGGCATGCTTTATTTACAACTATCTCTTACGATAAGCTGATGATCAAGTACATAATGACCCTCTTCTATAGTTTTTTGATTGATAAGCTTTATAAGCATTCTCATTGCAATTGAGCCCATATCATATACTGGCTGAGAAATTGTTGTTAGCTTTGGATAGAAAACTGATGCCGCATAAATGTTATTAAAACCAATAACACTAACATCATCTGGAACACTGATATTATTTTCTCTTAATGCATTAACTGCACCCATTGCAATTTCATCAGAAGCACAAACTATAGCATCTGGTCTTTCTTTACTCTGCAAAATGTGTAATACACCTTCATGACCTGTTTTAGTCTTTAAGGTATCAAAATATAAGTGCTCCTCATTAATAGATATATTAGCATCTTTAAGTGCATTTTCGTAGCCTATATATCTGTTACTCCATGCATTATTGGTATCTTTTTTTATACCTATAAATGCAATTTTCTTAGCACCTTTGTCCAATAAGTATTTTGTAGCGTCATATGTAGCTTTAGCATTATCAATTGTAACACTTGGCAATTGGCCTTCTTTATCTTTACTTTCTACTAGAACAGTCTTTAGATCAAGTTCATTTACTAAATCTACAATCTCATCATCTAAAGAACTACTCATGTAAAGAACACCATCAACCATTTTTTCTTTAAGAACTTTCAAGTATTCTTTTTCTTTTTCAACATCTAAATCTGAGTTACATAGTATTACATTGTAATCATATATATTTGCGACGTCTTCTGCACCTCTAACTATTTCTGGATATATCTGACTTGATATATCTGGTATAAGAATACCAATAGTTTTTGTTCTTTGTGTTTTTAAACTTCTAGCCACAATATTAGGTCTATATCCAAGCTTCTTTATTGCATCTAAAACTTTCTTCTTAGTCTCTTCATTAACAACATCGATGTCATTTAGTACTCTAGAAACAGTTGCAATTGAAACTCCCGCTTCCTTAGCAACATCTTTAATTGAAACTGACATTATCCATCAACTCCTACTATGAAATTGTTTCAATAAAAAATATTATAATGGCAAAATTATGGCATTACAAGGAAATATACTCCATTACTATAGTTTATTTTTTATTTTATGTAAAAAAAATTAAATTACTCTTACTTAAAACGTTTTCTATATTCTATTATATGAAATATAAGGTAAAAATTCAATTATTAAGTTAATCTTTGTAATTTTATCCATTTTTATATTTAATTTGTTTATTTATATACTAAAAACTTCAAGTAAATTTGTATTTATTATCTTTACATATATTCTCGAAACATAATATGCAATCTTTACATCCTAAGTAAAATATTTTTATTTGATGATAAAATCTATGTAAATAAAAGTATAGGACAATAACACTTATTTAGTAGATTATATTATAGGTTCTAACTTTTGTTGCAAATTTATGCAGGAGACATATACTTCTTAAAGAATAAATAAAATGTAAGCTCTCACAACTAACTCTTGAATATTGTTATATAAATGACTTTAAAATATAATATATAATTATATATTTACAGGAGGTTTAGTATGAACCAGATAAATAATAGAGACGCAAAAAAATTCATCTTAAGTAATGACAATATATTATTACTAGATGTGAGAACAAATGAAGAGTTTGAAGAAGGTCATATAGAAGGTGCAGTTCTTATACCAGCTGATAAGCTTCCCTTTAGATATGAAGAAATATTAGAATATGAGGATAAGCCAGTACTAGTTTATTGCCAAACTGGAGGAAGAAGTCCGATGGCCACTAACTTTCTTGAAGAAAACGGATTTTCAGACGTTTACCATATGTATGAAGGTTTTGCTCGCTGGAAATAACTTTTACATAATTTAATAGTTAAACTTGTGTTCCTATAAAAAGCTACCAAACTAAATAAAACAACTAAGTCACAATAGCATAAAAGCTTTATACTTTCCTAATAAAATGAAAAAGGGGCTGTCGCATTAGCAATTTAGTGCGATGGCCCCTCTTATTTTTTGTCAATCTTTTTTATGTGTTTTTTTGCTATGCTTTACGCCCTTATTATTTGCCTTCTTCTCCTTTTGCTGCTGGTTTGAAATAGAAGGATCTTGTTTTTCACTCATATTATTATCACTCCCAAATTAAGAATTAAATCGTAACAACATATTATAATTTTCTTCAATTTAGGAATTATAATACTATGAAATTAATAGTAAAAATATAATAAAATATTTAATGGGCTCTAGTTTGATATTCCACCAAATACTTTCCACTTTCCTCAGTTACATTTAATACTTTAAACCCCTTCTTAGCTAGTTTTTTAGATGCCTTTTTAAATTGCTTTTCATTCTCATATGATCTTTCAGTTAACTTCTTCACAAATTATCATTCCTTTCTCATAACATAAGTATTTCAATGTATTTAATATTCTCTCCTTATTAAAGCTATATACTACCATTAAAGTTCAAATAATTTTATCCAATAAATTGTATATATAATATGATATATTATTTACATTCTATTGACTTTATATCCTATTATCAGATTCTATTATTTTAAGTATTTTTACTTTTACATTTAAATATACTCATGACAGCATTCTTGTATGTCAATAGATTTTCTTTTTCCAAGGTTATTTTATCTCTCTATAAATACTGATTTTCAACTTCAATCTTCATCTAAGGCATATAAATATCGAAACGCTGTCCCCCTGTGTACGCATATTTAATATCCAACATTATCCTCTATTCAATATATTTTAAATATTATTTTGAAAGCATAGATATACTCTTAGTGTACAAGAGAAATATTTAATTGTTCTTGTGCAAAGTGATGGTGCTGTAATTCTAATTGTTGCTTACGACTGTTAATTTTCATAAAATAAAAGTAGCTGCCGCATTAGCAGTTAAAAAACACTAATGCGACAGCCACCTTTATACATCTCTCCAAATAACTAGATTATATTCTTTCAACAGCTAAATCAAGTTTTTCTCCGTTTATATTGCATTCTGTATATTTACACTCAGCATTATATACTATATCCATTGTTAGAGTCTCTCTCTTTATTGTATCTGCAAACTTTTTAACGACATCTAATAACATATCATTGTTCGCAACATAAAGTTTTATCTTATCAGATACCTCAAAACCACTTTCTTTTCTCATGTTTTGTATCTTAGATATCATCTCTCTAACATGACCTTCTTCTCTTAATACATCTGTTATAGTTGTATCAAGAACTACACCAACTTCACCTTCTCCAGCAAAAGCAAATCCATCTAAGCCTTGCATAGTTACTAGAAGATTTTCATTGTTAAGTTCTATTTCAGTACCATCAACATTTATAGTTTCAGTACCTCCATTTTGTATCTTCTGAGCCAATTCCATTTGGTTTTTTGCAGCTATCTCTTTTCTTATGCCAGGTATCATCTTTCCATAAGCTTTTCCTAGCACAGGAAGGTTAGGCTTTATCTCAAAATTAACATGTTCTGATAAATCAGCACCAAATACTATTTGTTTTATATTTAATTCATCTTTAACTATATCGCCATAGTATTCTGGTAATGACTTAACTGAAACTAGCATTTCTGAAAGTGGCTGTCTGTTCTTTATATTAGCTCCATTTCTTGCACTTCTTCCAAGCTTAACTATAGAGTATGCAAGTTCCATTTCTTCTTCTAGTTTCTTGTCTACAGCAGCAAAATCAGCTACTGGCCACTTGCATAAATGAACACTTTCTTCAGCAGTTTCATCTAAGCTAAGTACAAGACTTTGATATATATTTTCACTCATGAAAGGTACAAATGGTGCTGATATCTTACTTAGCGTAACCAACACTTTATATAAAGTAGTGTATGCACCTATCTTATCGTCATTTAATTCAGTAGTCCAGAATCTAGCTCTATTTCTTCTTACGTACCAGTTTGAAAGTTCATCTACGAAGTCTTCAAGTGCTAAAGCAGCTTGAGTTACTCTGTAACCTTCTAAATTATCTTCTACATTTTTTACAAGTGTATTAAGCTTTGATAATATCCACTTATCCATAACATTATCAGACTTGAACTCACTATACTTTGTAGCATCAAAATTATCTAAATCAGCATATAGAACATAGAATGAATAAACATTCCAAAGAGTACTTAAGAACTTTCTTTGAGTCTCTTCTACATCATCCTTAGAGAATCTTGTTGGAAGCCAAGGAGCACTTGATGTATAGAAATGCCATCTTGTAGCATCAGCTCCTACTGTATCTAAAACATCATCTGGTGCAACTACATTACCCTTTGATTTAGACATTTTAAGTCCCTTCTTATCAAGAACATGACCTAAAACTATACAATTTTCAAATGGGTTTGAATCGAATATAGCAGTAGATATAGCAAGTAGTGTATAGAACCATCCTCTTGTTTGGTCTACAGCTTCTGATATAAATTGAGCTGGGAAGTTAGCTTCAAATAACTCCTTATTCTCAAATGGATAGTGATGTTGTGCAAAAGGCATTGAACCTGAGTCAAACCAACAGTCTATAACTTCAGCTGTTCTCTTCATTTCCTTTCCACAGCAGCTACACTTAAGTTTTACTCCATCTATATATGGCTTATGAAGTTCTATGTTATCTGGAACATCAATTCCCTTTTCCTTAAGTTCTGCAACACTTCCTATAAGCTCTCTATGACCGCATTCACATTCCCATATTGGAAGTGGTGTACCCCAATATCTATCTCTTGATATACCCCAATCTATAACATTTTCAAGGAACTTACCAAATCTTCCTGTTCTTATGTTATCTGGGTACCAGTTTATCTTATTGTTGTTTTCTAAAAGTTTATCTCTTAAAGATGTCATTCTTACAAACCAACTAGCCTTTGGATAGTAAAGCAGTGGTGTATCGCATCTCCAGCAGTGTGGATATGAGTGCGTATGTTTTTCAGCTTTGTAAAGAGAGTTTTGATCCTTAAGATAATTTAATATCTTTTCATCAGCTTTCTTAACAAATATCCCTGCAAACGGAGTAACTTCATCAACGAATTTTCCTTCTGCATCTACAAGATTAATTAATGGTAACCCATTTTTCTTTGCTACTAAATTATCATCTTCACCATAAGCAGGTGCTATATGAACTATTCCAGTACCATCTGAAAGAGTTACGAAATCACCATGTATAACAAAGAATGCTTTTTCTTCTGGTTTATGGAATGGCATTAGTTGCTCGTATTCTAAACCTAATATCTCTTCACCCTTAAATTCTCTTAACACTTCATAATCATCTGAAAGAACCTTAGCTACTAGTTCCTTAGCTAATATATAAACTTCATCATTTTGTTTAACTTCAACATAATCATAAGCTTTATTTATAGCAAGACCTACGTTAGAAGGTAATGTCCAAGGTGTTGTAGTCCAAGCCATTATATACTTGTTATCTTCACCTTTAACTTTAAACTTAACAAAAGCGGTATTGTCTTTTACATCTTTATATCCTTGAGCAACCTCATGTGATGAAAGTGAAGTTCCACATCTTGGACAGTAAGGCATAACTTTATGACCTTTATATAAAAGATCCTTATCCCACATTTGCTTTAACGCCCACCAAACTGATTCTATGTAAGAATTATGGTAAGTAACATATGGATTCTCCATATCAACCCAGTAACCTATCTTCTTAGACATGTCTTCCCACATACTTACGTAAGTGAATACCGAATCCTTACAAAGCTTAACAAATTCTTCTACTCCATGTTCCTCTATTTGTTGCTTTCCTGATATTCCAAGCTTCTTTTCTATCTCAAGTTCAACTGGAAGTCCATGAGTATCCCATCCAGCTTTTCTTATAACCTTGTATCCTCTCATAACCTTATATCTTGGTATTATATCTTTTATAACTCTTGTTATGATATGTCCAACGTGAGGTTTTCCATTTGCAGTTGGAGGTCCATCATAGAAAGTAAAATACTCTCCTTCTTGGTTTGATTCAAAGCTCTTTTTTATTATTTCTTTATCACTCCAGAGCCCAGCTACATCTCTTTCCAGTTCAACAAAACTTTTTGAAGAATCTAGTTTTTTATACATACTTTTTCCCCTTTCATAAATGGTCAAATATAATTTAGCCCACATTAATGTTAAATATTATGTTTTAGTCTGTTATGCTTACTTATCCACAGATCTCATTGAATTATAATTTCCTAAAGAATAAAAAAAACCTCATCCCATAGGACGAAGTTATATTCGTTATACCACCTTAAGGCGACGCCATATAGACTTACATATTGTAAAATCTACAGCTCATTTTCGAGTACATGTATACTCTATCCTTTAACGCAGGCTAACGAGATAAGCTTATTTGTGAGTTAACACTTTCGGCCTCCAGCTCCTAGGTGATTTTCATTAAGTATATACACGATTTTTCACCAACCAATCGCTCTCTAAAGTACTGTACTTAAATACTTGCCCTAATCATTGCTTTTCAATGTAAAAATTATATCTCAGCTTGAAGTTATTGTCAACATGGTTTAAATTGTTCAGCTTATCTACTCTTTTTGCATATGAAAACATTTACTTAAATATTATTTATTATTATTATAAGTGATATAAAATAACTCTTTACAAAATATACAATATACGTTAATATAATACTTGTAATCATAATATTTAGAGGTGTTTTAAATGTTAATGTATATTTTTAAAATGTTTATTTTTAGTATTATAGTCTTTTCTATGATATTTATTAATCCTAATGGTTTTTTTAATTTCTTTTTTTAGGTATAGCTCATATTAAATTAGATAATTTATTTGTGCCTTAATATAAATTGTATTAACATGGATATAATTAAAGATATATTAGATATAATGTACTTATTATATATCTTTAATTCTTATCAATATAGATTAATTGAATTTAAACTATATTTTGTCAACAAATAATATATGTATATATTACGACTGTTCAGGATACAAGATTTTATTTAATAATTATTACTAATTACTATTGACTTTTAATTTGTATAGTGGTTTAATATAGTTAATAAGATTTTCCATCCCCTTGAATAGTCATCCTTAAAATGTGGAGGATTAACTATGGAAAATAACTTAAATCAAGAAATTTTAGATAAGCTAACAAAAGTCTGTTTATGTAAGGCCATCCCCAGGTCTAAGATAAAAGACGCTATAAGAAAAGGAGCTCGTACACCAGATGAAGTCACTAAGGCTACTGGAGCACGCACCGGTGGTTGTGGCGGTAGACGATGCACCCCTAAAATTCAAGAATTGATAGATGGATATCTAGACGAACAATGGCATTAATTCCCCTTAATTGTTCATTCGTTATTATTTTTATCTCCCTATCGCATACAAAAGATTCACTGAAGCGAATTTCTTCAGTGAATCTTTTTGCGCATCATTATTAAGTTTAGTTTTGTTTTCTAAGCCAACCTGAAACCCCTCTTCCAGCAGCTACGATTGGTTTGTCATCTTTATAGGTTATATTAAGTTTCTCTCTAGGTCTTCCATAAACATTTTGCTGTACTATCTCAATATAATCATCATCAACCTTGCTTACTATTGCTAGATGACCATACTCACCTTTAGTGAATACAATTATATCATTTATTTTAGGTTTATCTCCTTCACCATTTTTAAACTGAATCAGCATCCTAGTATTATTGGTACCTCCATTTTCTATCTTATCATCAAAGTAATCTTTAGCATTTCCTCCACCAGGTATGCTTATGCCTAATTTATCGTAGTAGAACCTATTAATAAACTCTACACATTGCCACTTATACCCGTAAACGTAACCATTTTTATTTTTGTTTATGCCATGTTCCTGGGCTCCATCTTTACCATTATTATATATTGGTATACCTTGATAAGTATCTACTACTTTGCCAACCTCACTTCCAAACTTATACATAAGTCCGGTGACGATAGATACTATAATTCCAACTAATAATACGCCTATTATAGTTAAAGTCATTACTTTTATTATATTTGTGTTTTTTTTGTTATAATACATATAATCCTTTCCAAAGTGCCATCACTTTTACCATTGAAATTCTATTAACGGATCTTGTAAATTCCAATTGACACAATGTCTAGGATACCCTTTCTTTGTAAGGTCTCCTACTATATAAAGTTTCTTTTTTTCGCTGCTTATTGAATTTATCTCTCTTATAGTCTTTAGGATATACTCAACTCTTAAGTTGTATATCGATTCTATTTCCTTTAATACTTCTCCCCAACCTAATATTATATAATCCGATTCCTCAATTGATTTTCTTATAATATCATCGTTCTTTATTGTCACTCCATTAAATTCAAATAAGTCATCATTTCCAGTAACAAAACACTCTCCTCTAAGCTTAAGTGAGGTTTCTATACTATTTCTATCGTACTCAATTGTAGTAAATAAATTTACTATATTAACCTTTATAACTGGTCCAAATTCTTCTCTCTTATTATCAATATATTTCAAAACTCTTTGTATCAATTTATCACACTTAAAATCACTACAAGTCTTTGGTGCCCTTCCTATTACAAGTATGCTGTTTACCCCTTTTTTACTTATTGGAAATGTAAGTTTATAACATCTATCGTTATCATAGTCCTCCAATATCTCCATGGAGCTTTTACAAACAAATCTAGGATATTTACTTTTTTGCATCCTCCAAATCCCCTTTTTTATATTTTGTAAAGCTTTATTAATACATATTTATATTTATATGAATATATACCAATAAACGTTAAAATGCGTTTTAATGTTTAACTTTAAATTCCTAAGAAATAAAAGAAGCTATGCATGATTATTTTAATATCATACATAGCTTCTTCTATTCACATTTTACCTAGCATATCTTTTACTATATTTACTTGCCTTACAGATAAGCCTAGCTGTTCACCAATTCTTCTAGGATCCATACCTTGATGAATTAGTTCCTTTACTTCTTGGAGCATATCAGAATCAGTTATTACATCCTCAACAGCGTTGGAATCTCTCTGGCTCACATCCTTTAAATGCTCTTCAATTTTATCATCAAGATTCAATTCTTTCATCTTATCCCAAACCATATATAAAAAACCTCCCAAGAATGACTTTAATGTTAGTATATCTCGGAAGAAGTTTTTTATTCTTTACGTATTTATACATCTATTATATATAGAAATAATTCTAGTAACAGACTTAAGAACTACTATAAATTAAGAATAAAAAACAATTATATATCGCCTGCCAGAATTTCTTCACATACGTTCAGAAAAGGCAGATACGCAAAAAAATTCACTAAAGGAAATCGCTTTAGTGAATTTTTTGTTCTTTAGGAATTTACAACTCTTCGTCACCTTGATCTTCTGATAGTCGCTTGATTAGCACATACCCTACTGCTCCTGGTATTGCAACTGAAATAGCAGCACTTAGCAGTGTCATTGCAGTTATTCCACTTGACACTAATGTATTGATAGCATGTGCCACTCCCAATCCTATAAAAACATATATAGCTATTTTATTCCACAAAAATACACCTAAAATAGCTACTACTGTAAGTACTCCTAGAACAGTTGCAATTGCCATAGATGTATTGCTAGTAGCAAACTGCTTTGATAGTTCTGGTGATAATGTTTGATTCAATTTATTTATTGGAAATGTAAATATACTAAATATTGCCCCTATAAAATATAACACTAAAATTCCTGTTATTAGACATCCTCTTTCTTTTGAACTTTCCATGTGTTGTACTCCTTACTTAAACCATTTTTATAAACTAAATATCTTTTTTATATCCTCGTATTTTTCATGAGTTAACAAAGCATCCTTATCCGTATCTTTTAATTTCACTATATATGTCCATCTTCCATAAGGATAAATTTTTGAAATTAATGATAGATTTATTATATACGACTTATGACTTCTAAAAAATTGAGCTTTATCTAATTTTTCTTCGATTTCCGAAAGAGTTGCTGAGGTTATAAAGTTATCAGATTTCGTATAGATAACTGTACTATTTTCTTCTCTCTGCACAAGAACAATCTCTTTAGAGTCAATAAAACTAACCCCTTCCTTGCTCTTAATCATAAGTTTTTCTAAGCCTTTTTCATGCTTTATTATCTTATCAATTCCATAACTAGTAGAAGGTCCATTTAGATTCTTGATTCTGTCCAAAGTCTGATTCAGCCTTTCAATCTTAAAAGGCTTAACCAAATAATCAAAAGCATATACTTGAAAAGCATCAGACATATACTGAGAATGTGCTGTTGCAAATATGATAATAGTTTTAGGATTAATATCTGATATCTTCTTAGCAAGTTCAATTCCATTACAATCCGGCATCTCCACATCTAGAAAAACTATTTCTGGCCTCTTTTCTTCAAAAATACTAATGGCAAGTTCTCCTTCTCCGGCCTCACCTATAACTTCAAAACCTTGAACCTTCTCTACGACTTTTCTTATTACTAATCTCATTCCTTTTTCATCATCTACTATTAGCACCTTCATAATTGATCTGCACCTTTCTATAGATGAACTACTTCAATCCTTAGACTCAAAATAAAGATTTCTATTAATCTGCAAATCTTTATTTTGATAGTTTCAAATATGAAGTAATTTATCTATAGATGTACCACTTCATAATAGAACTTATATTTTCAATTTCTCCTCTCAGAACCAGAGGAGTTTTGAAAATACTTTTCGGATTGAAGTGGTACATCTTTATATAAATATTAGACTCTTCTAAATCCTCTTCTACTTCTCTTACAAACAGGTTTACTTATTATTTCAGAAAGTATTATAGCCTCTTTTAACTTAGAAGGAGTTATTTCCTCGGAAATCCCTGTTATTAGACCTTTTTCTTCCTCCATCGGTTGCATATCGACTTTATTAGATCCTAAAGGTTCACCATATGAGTCTTTTGAGATAATATTACTTTCTACATTAATTCCATAGTCTATATCTTGCGAATATCTTGAATCAGCTCTATAGTCTCCACTCATCCCGGTTGTTACCATCTGCTTATACTTCTTAAAAGAACTACCTATACCTCTAAAATCTTCACTGTCTGTTATATTGTCCATAATATCAGATATAATATCTTTTAAATCCAAATCAATCACTCCTTTATGGACTTAATAGAAATCAATAATCTTTTATTGATTTTATTGATTTTCTTTATTAGTCTTTATCTCTTTTTTCTTTTGACCTGACTCAGATATTGATGATCTCATTCTTGTATCTGCTATCAAATTCTGCATATCATAGTAATCCATTATACCTAGCTTACCTTCTCTAAGTGCTTGTGCCATTGCTCTTGGAACTTCTGATTCAGCTTCAACTACTGTAGCTCTCATTTCTTGTTCCTTTGCTACAGCCATAGCTCTTCTTTCTTCTGCTTTAGCTTGTGCTATATTCTTATCAGCTTCTGCTTGAAGAGTTTGAAGATGTGCGCCTATATTTCTTCCTACATCTACATCCGCAATATCTATTGAAAGTATTTCAAACGCAGTACCTGCATCTAGTCCTTTATTTAGAACAGTTTGAGAAATAGCATCTGGATTTTCAAGAACTAGCTTATGACTTTCTGAAGAACCTACATTAGTTACTATACCTTCACCTACTCTGGCAAGAATTGTAGCTTCACCAGCTCCACCAACAAGTCTTTCCAAATTAGTTCTAACAGTAACTCTAGCCTTAACTAATAATTCAATACCATCCTTAGCAACAGCAGAAACATTTGGTGTTTCTATTACTTTAGGGTTAACACTCATCTTAACAGCCTCTAATACATCTCTACCCGCAAGGTCTATTGCAGCAGCCTTCTCAAAGTGAAGATCAATATCAGCTCTGTGTGCAGCTATAAGTGCATCAACAACCTTATCTACATTTCCTCCAGCAAGATAGTGTGCCTCTAATTGATTTACGTTTATAGTAAGTCCTGCCTTAGTGGCCTTAATAAGAGGTAAAACTATTCTACTTGGTACAACTCTTCTAAGTCTCATACCTACTAAATTAAATACACTAACTCTTACATTTGCAGCTAGTGATGACACCCATAATCCTAGCGGAACGAAAGTAAAAAATGTTCCAACCACAAAAACAATAATTACAATACTAATAATCATTCTAATCGCAAAAACGTCTCCCATGATAATCCTCCCTAATATAAATTATTTTATTTTTCTAACAACAAGTCTTGAACCTTGAACTTTAAATATTTCAACCTTAGTATCTTTTGATATATATTCTCCATCTGCAACTACATCAAATTTAACTCCATCAAAATCAGCTGCGCCTGCAGGCCTTAAGTCTGTTATGGTCAACCCGGTTTTGTAAAGCAAATAATCTAAATCGTTAGAGCTTATATATCCCTTATTTTTATGTTGCTCTTCAGTCAATATCAGTGGCTTGAACAACTTTCCTTTTGTAAATGAGTTTAATACCACAGCTAATAGTATTCCTAGTATCGCCACTATTCCAACAATCATTATAAGTGCTTCGACAAAGGATCTAACTGTAATAAAAACTGCTATTATAAGACATATAGAACCTGCTATACCGGGAAGTCCAAATCCCGGAACAACCATTTCAATTCCTACAAGTATAAAACCTATGATTAAAAGAATAATAGTTAATGCTGAAAATGCTGAAAATAAATCCATTTACTTTCCTCCCTTCATCATCCTTTAATCATATTATACAAACTTTATCTAAGCCCTATAATAGAAAGTCTATGTAATATACATTTTTACTCCTAAAATGTCTTTTTATATTGTTCTTTTATCTAAGTACTTTTCTCTTCTACCTTAGGAATAGTAAAATAAAATACTGTTCTATCATTATTTGATTCTACCTTTATCTCTCCCTTGCAGCTATCTAATATCTCTTTTACTATAAACAGCCCCATCCCATTACCTTCACTGCCTTTGGTAGTAAATCCTTCACTAAATATAGAAGATAGCGCATCTTCTGATATCTTAGGTCCGTTGTTCATTACTGTAAATTTATAATTATTAACCGTCTCAGTAAGCTCTATAAACAGAAACCTACTACTATCCTTTAGTTGAAGGGCATATATGGAATTATCAACTAGGTTTCCTAACACCCTACATATCTCCCACGCCTTTATAGGAAGCCTCTTAAGCTCAGTCTTGACTTCTATCTCCACCACTATATCTTTTTGTTCGGCCATCTGAAGTTTCGCTTGAAGCAAGGCATTTATAGCTGGTTCTGAAGTCTTAAGTGCCTTACTGAGCTTTATTATATCTTTATATACCGGTTCCATATAGTTTTTAGCTTCTTCAAACTCTCCTAATTCCATGAGCCCGTATATTATTTGTATATGGTTTAAATAATCATGCCTTTGTTCTCTAAGAGTCCTGTTCAACTGTTCCAAGTTTCTCATAGACTCAACCAGTCCTCGTTCTCCTCTTCTGAACAGTATTGAATAAAAACTAAATACTGATACTAAACTGTTCATAGCTATTATGAGAGCTATTATGTAGATCTTAGTAGTACTATTTTCTATTATGTCACTCCTTTTATTAAATATGAGGAGAAAAATCATAAGCATAACTTGTATAACATTCATTAAAGCTGAAATTAGTAATGTTTTTCCTAAGCTAAATCTAAACTTATTTAACTTCATTATAGATATACTCAACCCTTCTACACAGAATCTTCCTAATGATATCATACCATATTTTTCATTATAATCCAATTTATAGTTTAAAGCTAAGATTATCCTTCTTTTAATAGCCTGTATTTAACCTGCAAAATATTATCTTCTAACAAACCTTAAGCTTCAAAACCTTTCTATCAATTCCAAGAAATGATTTAGGAATGTTAATTAGAATAATTATTATATATTTATATAAATTATGTAAAATAAAATATGAATAAAATATATTGTATGTGTTATAATCTTAGAGGATTATATGAAATAATATAACTATATTTCATTATATCAGTAGATTAATAATTAATTGTGACTTCGCGGTTACATAAGGAGTGGAAATATGAGTAGTAAGTTTTATTTACATAAAATAGCAAACAAGAAGCTATCAGCTGGACGCCCTTGGATATACATAGATGAGATAAATGAATACGATGGTGATTATGAAAACGGTGATATCGTTGAAGTTTACAATGATAGAAGTGAGTTTATAGGAAAAGGTTACATAAATGATAGAAGCAAAATAACTATAAGATTGATGACTAAAGATATCAATGAAGAAATAGATATTAACTTCTTCAGAAAAAGATTAAAGAATGCATGGAGTTATAGAGAAAAGGTAATAGATACTTCTAGCTGCAGATTTGTATTTGGAGAAGCGGATTTTCTTCCTGGTCTTACTATAGACAAGTTTGAAGATTATTATGTAATTCAAATATCTACTTTAGGTATGGATAAATATAGAGACATAATAGTTAAAGTTCTTACTGAGGATTTTGGCGCTAAAGGAATATTTGAAAGAAGCGATATCGGAACAAGAGAGATTGAAGGCTTAGAACAAAAGAAAGGCTTCTTGACTGAGCAATTTGATACAATGGTTGAAATTACAGAAAACGGAGTAAAATATCTTGTTGATTTAGAAAATGGCCAAAAAACAGGCTTTTTCTTAGATCAAAAAGAAAACAGAAAAGCAATTCATAGAATATGCAAAGATGCTGAAGTTCTAGATTGCTTTACTCATACTGGCTCCTTTGCGCTAAACGCGGGAGTAGCAGGTGCTAAGTCAGTTCTTGGAATAGATGTATCTCAGCATGCAGTTGATTTTGCAACAAAGAATTCTGAGCTTAATGGTCTTTCAGACACAGTTAAGTTCGAATGTCATAATGCCTTCGATATACTTCCAAAATGGGCTAAAGAAGACAGAAAGTTTGATGTTGTTATCCTTGATCCACCTGCATTTACTAAGTCAAAGAATACAGTTACAGGTGCAAAAAGAGGTTATAAAGAAATCAATCTTAGAGGTTTAAAGATGGTTAGAGAAGGCGGCTTCCTAGTTACTTGTTCATGCTCACATTATATGAGCGAAGAACTTTTAAAGAAAACCATTGAAGAAGCTGCTAGAGATGCAAAAAGACAACTAAGACAAGTGGAATTTAGAACGCAGTCTGCAGATCATCCTATATTATGGAGTTCAGATGAAAGTTACTACTTAAAGTTCTTTATATTCCAAGTAATTTAAGTATTAATGTAAAAATATAGCTTTCAGGGCTTCTCATTAGTTAAAGAGAGTCTTGAAAGCTTATTTTGTAATTTGCAAAATTTCTAAAACCATTGAAATACCTAGGTTTAACTTTCTTGAAATTTTTGTATTTTCGTATACAGTAAAAAAGAGCCTCACTAATCAATGAAAGCTCCATGATTCTCAACTTATTATATTGTAATTTCACCATTCTTATATTATGGCACTATAGAAAACAAATGCTTAAGCTCTTCTTTCCTTCCAGATAAAGAAGGCTATTATAAATATTGAGGCTTCTTTAAAGTTTCTTATATCATATCCAGTATCTTTATATATTTTATCTAATCTATATATAAGAGTATTTCTATGTATATATAACTTTTTAGCTGCTTCACTGATATTAAGTCCACAATTAGCAAATTCCTCTATAGTACTTATAATTTCAGAATCAAATTTAGAGAACTTATCTTTAAACTTTATAAAGAGTTCTTCCTTCATGTTGTCATTTATATTATAGATTACCTTCTCTAAAATGAGTTTGTCTGAATCATATACTGTTTCTTTCAAATCATATTTCTTACTAAGAGTTATATACAATGCTGCATCATTGAACGCATTTTTTATATCATCAGCTCCACCACTAAAAGAGCTGTAACTTATATAGCATTTTGTATATATGTCTGAAAGAATAGAGTCCTTCATACTATTTGCATGATCTAATTCATCTTCAAAATTTCCTAAAATAACTATATAATCTTTATAAATCATACTTATTATGTTTTCATCATCATAGGATTCTTTTATTACATTAAGAGCATCATATCTATTTTTACTTAAAGATATAAGGAACAATGTACATCTATTGGATAGAAAGGGCAATGCATTATATAAAGCTTCTGAAGAAACACCCTTTCCTTCCAACATATTAATAACAAGTTGTTCTCTCATAGAGAATATTTCTCTATATTTAGTTTCAATTGAATATTTTAGTAGGGGAATGCACATTTCAAAGCTTTTGCTGATTGCAAGCTTAGCTTTTTGTGCTCCAAGCCAAAGCTCTTTTTCTAATAGCAGCGCTCCATCAATTGATATTATTGAATTAAATAATATCGTATTATCATCTAATGAAAGTTTAAACTCCACACCACTATTTTCACTCAATCTAGCAAGATAGTCTTTGAAATTGTACATATTTTAGTCCTCCTATAAAATTGTTAATTCTGTTTCCTTATCAAATACGTGTATCTTATCAACTTCTATTGCAAATTTACCTTTATCTCCAGATTCAAGTTTAGTGCTGCCATTTACTCTTATTGTCATGTTGTTTCCGTCCTTTGATACGTAAATGTAACTTTCAGCACCCATTAATTCTGTAACTTCTACTTTAGCTTCGATAATTGAATTTTGATTTCTAGCTATAAAATCTGGATCATCATCAATATGTTCTGGTCTTATACCCATTATAACATCTTTTCCCACATAATTGTTCTTTTTTAACACTGATGATTGTTGGTCATTAAGAACTATTCTCTCTGTTCCTACAGTAAGAGCTACTTTTCCTTGCTCTTCTGAAACTTTAGCATCTAAAAAGTTCATTTGTGGAGATCCAATGAATCCTGCAACAAATATGTTTGCTGGGTGATCATAAACTTCTTGTGGGCTTGCAACTTGTTGAACTAGTCCATCTCTCATAACAACTATTCTAGTACCCATAGTCATAGCTTCTGTTTGATCATGAGTAACATATATAAATGTAGTTTGAAGTCTCTTGTGTAATTTAGATATTTCAGTTCTCATCTGAACTCTTAACTTAGCATCCAAGTTTGAAAGAGGTTCATCCATTAAGAATACCTTAGGTTCTCTAACTATAGCTCTACCTAATGCAACTCTTTGTCTTTGTCCACCTGAAAGTGCTTTTGGTTTTCTATCTAATAAGTGCTCTATGTCAAGGCTCTTAGCAGCTTCTCTTACTTTCTTATCTATTTCAGCTTTGTCTACTTTTCTTAATTTTAGTCCGAAGGCCATATTATCATAAACAGTCATATGTGGATATAATGCATAGCTTTGGAAAACCATTGCTATATCTCTGTCTTTTGGTGCAACATCATTAACGATTTTATCTCCGATCCAAAGTTCTCCGTCTGATATTTCCTCAAGACCTGCTATCATTCTTAAAGTGGTTGATTTACCGCAACCTGATGGTCCTACAAATACTATAAATTCCTTATCTTCAATCTCAAGATTAAAATCCTTTACTGCAGTAACATCCCCTTGATATACTTTGTATATATGTTTCAATGATAAATTTGCCATTTGTACTCCTCCTTGTATTTTATACTCTAATTGTAAGCGTTTAATCACACTTATTCCATACGAGGAAATTACAAAATTAATTTTAGCTATTTGTAGTAAAGTACAAACCCTGGTAATAATGATTTCGATTCATAGTATTATCTATTTCATTCAATATTTCCCATTTCTTCAAACTCCACATTGGTCCAATTAATGAATCTCTTGGTGCATCCCCTGTTAATCTATGAATAACCATATCATCAGGAAGCATAGTAATTGATTTGCATATGATATCAATATATTGTTCTTGAGAAAGAAATTTAAGCTTACCTTGATCATATAATCTTACCATCGGGGTTTCTTTAAGCAAGTGTAGCAAATGAAACTTCACACCATTTACTCCACTATGCGCAATATAATCAACAGTTTTATACATATCTTGTTCCGTTTCACCTGGAAGTCCAAATATACAATGTACAACTATATCAATAGATCTTCGTTTCAATCTCTCAACAGCTTGTTCAAACATCTCGAGCTTGTAGCCCCTATTTATCAACTTTGCTGTATCATCACTAACAGTTTGAAGTCCAAGTTCCACCCAGAGATATACCTTTTTGCTTATTTCCTCTAATAAATCTAGCACTTGCTCATCTAAACAATCCGGTCTAGTGGCAATAGCTATACCAATAACATCTTCTTGCTTTAAAGCTTCTTCATACTTTTCTCTAAGAACCTCAACTGGTGCATAGGTATTTGTGTATGCTTGAAAATAAGCTATATACTTCCCATTCTTCCACTTTTTTTGCATCATATTCTTTATATCATTAAATTGAGATGTTATAGAGAAACATCTGTCTCCAGCAAAATCTCCCGATCCTCTTTCACTACAAAACAGGCAACCGCCCTTACTTATAGTTCCATCCCTATTAGGGCATGTGAATCCCCCATCTAAAGATATTTTAAATATCTTTTCTCCAAACTTTTCTCTTAGAAAATAATTCAAACTATGGTAAGGCTTATTTCCCCACATTTTCATTTGTTCCATATAATCAACCTTTCATAAAAACATAAATAATTTATATCTTCTTATATTCTAACCCTTATTAGTCTTAAACTTCAATTGTTTATTTATGCCTACAAAAAGCCGTTAGTTCTAACTTTCAATACTAGGTAGATTTTATTTGGAACTGGTCTATCTAGAGAATTCCTGTATCGAAACTTAATTTATACTTATTCGAAAATCTCGGATTCTGGGGATTTTCTGTCATATATAAATTAATAGTTGAGTTTGGAACTCTATAAAGATAAACCACTTTGGATCAAAGTGGTTCATCTTTATAACTTATTCATACTAAAAATAATATATAATCTTCAAACATACATAACTTAAGCACTCATAATTTTGCCTGTGTAAATGAACAAAAGTAATATTTTATACCTTATCTATTTTTAATTCCTTAAAATCAAGCTTATACATACCTAATACGTCCTGCCTTACATCAGTTCTACCACTTACACCCTTTACTTCAAAGAACATTTCGGTTTTAGTAAATTTAGAAAATACAAGCTCATATTTGTCTGCAGGAAAAATTTTATCAAAATTAGCTTCAAGCATACTTCCGCTAGCTACACTATAAGCCTTCAATCTATTAGCCACATTATTTTCTAAATACTGAACTGCCATATAATTCTCATCTTGAGAAAACATAATTTTTTGCACTATTCCATTATCATATATATCAACAGCTTTGACCTTTTTAGCTAATGGCTTTTTATCAGGATCTTCCTGCTGTTTTTGATCCTGCCCATCACCACCGCCACTACTACCACTACCACTTTGTGATGATGCTGTAGGCACTGCATCTTCTACTTCTAATATTCCAACAAAAGATCTACTTCCATCCTTTGTAGATATGCCCATACGTTGGCCTGATATAGTGAAATTAATAGCAGTAAACTCTTTAGCTGGTATTTCCTTCTTTAATATATTGGCTTCGTTTGTTTTTGGGTACATATCCTTAGGTAAATCTTTCATAGCAATAACTAATTTAGCTTTTGGCTCATCCTTAGATTTTAACTTAATACTTTCTCCTTCTACAAAGGCTTCCACAAGAGTTTCAGCTTTGACTTCATCTATTTCATATACATCCCCTTGCTGCTTAGACACCTTAATTGAAAAAGTATCTATATCTGCTCTAGGAACTCCTTGCTTCAATCTATTTACTTTAGCTTTTATAATTGCACTTTTACCTGATTGATTTATCTCACTTACTGAAAAATCTACTATAGATAAATCAGTATCTTGAAGTTCCTGGGTTTTATTTGCAAGCTTTGAGCTACATAACTTTCTAGCATTTTCATAATCATTTCTAGAAAGATACTTCATATAATTTTCTGCAACTCTTATAGCTTGCTTTTCATTAACTAGACTATCTGAACTAGATCCACTTGAAGAAGTATTACTTTTTTTGCATCCAACAAATATGGTTGCTATAACTAATATCCATACTACAAACAACCTTCTTTTCTTCATAACTTCCCACTCCTTACTATTATAGATGTAACATATCTAACTAAAACCAATTTTTCCCAGCACCTGAAAATAAACCGCTGAATATTCTCAAGATCACCATAAATTCAATGTCTTTTGTTTCTTCATACATATATACGACTATATATAAAATAGCTTTTCCATTTAAGTAAAAACTATTATATAAATATTCTTCTACCTTTTATGAATAAATAGTGGACAATCTATATATATTTATTATGAATAATATACATGGAGGGATATCGTGAGAAAGGAAGCCTTAAAGGTTTTTCAGGTAGCTGCAGTATTTATAGGCACAATAGTAGGAGCTGGATTAGCTTCTGGAAAAGAGATAACACAATTTTTTACATCTTACGGATATAAAAGTTTCATAGGGATTATTTTTTGTGGGCTGTTTTACATAGCTATGTGTTCCATAATGGCTAAAATCAGTATTAAATTTAATTTAAATTCATATGGAGAAGTTATAAACGTAGTAAGCCCTAACTTTCTCGGAAAAATAACAGGTGTAATAACCACACTTTATTTAATTTCTTCTGCCTCTATAATTTTGGCAGGTAGTGGAGCCTTATTGCACCAATTTTTTGGCATACCAAAAATTTTAGGTACTTTAATAATGGCTACAGCAGCTTTACTAGCTTTGACTAGAGAAACCTCCGGACTAATAGAAGTAAATTCCTTTATAGTACCTTCATTGATATTAGTTATATCAACTATACTAATTCTATATCTAGTGTTCTATAAAGATGTAGTTACTATACCTCACCTTAAAAGTCTTGGTGCCCAAAAAAGCAACTGGTGGCTGTCAACTATACTTTACTCTGGCTATAATATATTGTGCTGTTCAGGTGTTCTTGTGCCTCTAAGTACAGAAATGAAGAAAACCAAGACCATGATACTCGGAATTTCTTTAGGAGCAATAGGCTTAACATTATTATGCATGGCTATAAACCTTATGCTAATGCTGAATCAACCATATATATATCAATACGAAATACCATTATTATATATAACTAATAGATTCGGTAGAGTACTGCAGATAGTTCTCTTATGTATAATATGGTTAGAGATGTTTTCTACTGAAGTATCTGATGTATTTTCAATTTCAAAAACTATAGATAAAGTTCTTAAGATTAAATATGACACTGCTATATTCCTTGTTATTGGACTAGCTATATTAGTTTCTCAAATAGGCTTCACTAACTTGATATCTACCTTATATCCTATGTTCGGTGTATTAAGCTTAATTTTTATAAGCCAATGCATTTACTTTTATGTTCGAAAAATGAGATAACTTTAAGCTTAAAAAACCAGTGGATTTTAACAATCCACTGGTTTCCCTTTACCCTTAATTACAAGTAACATCTACATATACTAAAAACATTTATATTAACTTTATCATTAAATAAGCCTTTTATATTAATGAATGATAAAAATTATTGTTTATGATATTATTTAGACATAATCTTTTAATAACATAACTTTAATATTTTTAAATTTTGCTAGCCTAAGAACATTGTTGAAATTAAATGGTTATGCAGGAGATGCTATATGAGCGAGCCATTAGAATTAAATGATTTTGTCAGATGGAGTGGCTCTAAAAAATTACTAATCGTTCTTTATTAGTGATTTTTTTACGCATCTGCCTTTTCTGAACGTATGTGAAGAAATTCTGGCAGGCGATATATTCTCACTCTTTACTCTTTAGATAAACAACTTTTTTAGTTTCATAATATCTAAAATATGAAAGAATTATAAAAAGTATGGATTTGCAAAGAGTAAAACTGTACTGTTCGAACGAAGTGAGTCTACAGTTTTACCCATGGAATATGAAAAAATCATATTAATTCTTTGCGTAAGCTCATTAAAGCATCGGATGAATGACCATTTAATTTCAACACTGACCTTTAACTACATCTAAAATTTATAAGTTATTATTTGATTATTAAATTAAACCATTTATCAGAGGTGCTTATTTTGAGTTATTTAGACATGCTGAAAAATTGTGAGCTTTGTAATAGAAGATGTAAAGTCGATAGATTAAATGGAAGTATTGGTTTTTGTAGAGCTGATGATAAGATTAAAGTTGCTAGAGCAGCACTTCATTTTTGGGAAGAACCCTGTGTATCTGGCCAAGAAGGTTCCGGTACAGTATTTTTTTCTCATTGTAATCTTAGCTGTGTATTCTGTCAAAATCATGAGATAAGTCAAGAACATATTGGTAAAGAGATAAGTATAGAGAGACTAAGCGAAATATTTTTAGAACTCCAAGAAAAGAATGCTAACAATATAAACTTAGTAACGCCAACCCATTATGTCCCTCAAATAATTGAAGCTTTGCGTATAGCAAAAAATAAAGGATTAACAATACCAATCCTTTATAACACAAATGGATACGATACGTTGGAGACAATAAAGGCGTTAAATGGATATATCGATGTATATCTACCCGATTACAAATACTTCAACGAAAAATATGCATTAAGATATTCTACTGTAAAAGGGTATGTAGAGAACATTAATTCATTGATTGGTGAGATGCTTAACCAGGTTGGTACACCTAGATTTGATGAAAGAGGGATTATTTCTAAAGGTGTGATAGTACGTCATCTTATGCTTCCAGGATTTTTATTTGATAGTAAAAAAGTAATTGATGATATATATAGGACTTTCGGGGATTCCGTATATATAAGTATCATGAATCAATACACCCCTATGCATAAAGCATCTGATTACCCTGAAATAAATAAAACTCTTAATCCAAAACATTATGATTCACTTATTGATTATGCCTTATCTATTGGCGTTAAAAACGGATTCGTCCAAGACTCTGGAACTAGTAGTAAGAGTTTCGTCCCTTCTTTTAAAAATGAGGGAGTTTAACTTTGTTAATTAATCCCTAAATTTATCTTGTTACGGGTTACAAGGTTTCTAACTCAACTTTTAAAATTAGAAGCGCCTCATAATCACCATAAACTGTGACTATGAGGCGCTTAAAACTTAAGTTTATTTAAAGGAACCTATTAAGATATCTCATATATAATTCTGATTAGGTTAAGACTTTTTCTATATATTAATACAGATTTCTTCTTTTATAGGTACATTTATTCTTTTTAATATTGATACAATGATCAAACATACCACACAAATAAACGATATAATCCTAAATAAAAGAAAAATACTAATATGTTCTAAAAGAATTCCTCCTCCTATATTACCAATGAAGTTGCCTATACCACATGCCGCTGCAAAGAAAGTCATAACAGAGGACTTCATTCTCTCTGGAGTAATCTTATTCATATATTGATACGATGATATCAAAAACAATGGATAGGTAATGGATTGCATACCCTGAATCATTATAACAGATATATAAGATGTACTTAATGAATCTAAAAAGTAACGAAGCACATAAAATGCCAGCCCTATCATAAGTAGATTTAGTTCTCCAAACTTATTTAACAACTTGTTTCCTAAAAACAAAGTAGGCAATTCACTTATTGCAAGAACAAACCATAATACACCTAACTTAGAGACATCACCTCCAGTTTTTTGTATTAATACTGTGATATAGCTTCCATTAATACCAAATGCGATATTCACTATTATTACTGAAACTATAAAAACTGAAAATCTATTATCTTTCATAAGTTTCTTAATAGCACTAATATCTACCTTACTATGATGGGATTTACTTTTAAAATCAATACTCCAAACTATGATGGCCCCTAAAAGCATAGTAATGGAAAATAGAACGAAAGAACTATTAATACTTGTATACTTTACTGCCTGTGCAATAGTTAAGGCTGCAACTGCATATCCAACGGATCCCATAAGTCTTACTTTTCCGTATTGAATATCTTTGTTATGCTCTATAATTTCATAGCTATAAGCATCTGACAATGGATTAACTGAGCTTTGAAACATTAATAAAATAATCATGCTCATTAGAATAAAATAGAATCCATTAACAAAGATAAAAAGATATATAATTAAGGAACTAAAAAACATAGTTATCAAAATTGAAGTTCGCTTATTCGAATACTTATCTGTAATCACACCCCAAATGGGTTGTGTTATAACTCCTGTTATCGAATAAACCGCCATAGCAATTCCTATTTGAGTATAACTAAATCCTTTGTTTTGAAAATAATATGTTAAGAAAGGATAAAAACATGCCATTGCTGCAAATTCAAATACATAAAGCAACTTAAGTTTGACGCTTAATATATTAGATTGATTCATATAATCAGCCACCCCTTTGTTAGTATTTCATATAAACAACCTCTAAATAAATGGATGTTATAAATTTCACTTTTTTATATAAGCTCAAAATCTGATATAAAAAGCCTATATTTACTACTGATTTGCTTTTATATTTCCAAGTTAAATTATATAACACTTATACATAAGTACAATGGAAATAATAACGAATTGTATCAATACAGTATAAAACATAAAACCTGATTACAGCTCTTTAATTCTGCAAAAAGATAATAAAAAATAATAGAAATCCCAAAGGACCTCTATTATTTTTTATTATATCTTCTTTGTATATTTTATATATAATTCTATCATATTTATTGATAGAATTATATACTTATTTATAACTTCTAACTTACTTAGCTTCTTCAAACTCAATATTAGCTTTAAATAGATCCCCGTCTATTTGTATATTGAAATTCCCGTTCTGTAGTTCTATTAAACTTTTTGCTATGGCTAATCCTAAGCCAGATCCTTCTGTCTGCCTTGATTGATCTCCTCTTTTAAATCTTTCTAATATTTCCTCAGGATCAATATCCAACTCATATGATGAAATGTTTTTCATTGCAATCTTTAACTTGCCATCCTCATAATTTACTGTTATATAAACTCTAGTTCCTCGTAGAGAATAGTTAAGAATATTATTTATTAGATTTTCGAAAACCCTCCAAAGTTTTTTACCATCAGCCATTATATATATCTTACGCTCTGGATATATTACTCTAAAATCAAGTTCTGTTTTCATTATCTTCTCTTCAAATTCAGCTAAAGTCTGCTTGAGAAGCGATGTTACTTCTACTTTCTCTATATAAATTTCTAAGGATCCACTAGCAGCCTTTGATGCCTCAAATAAATCTTCAATCAACACTTTAAGTCTTTGGGATTTTCTATCAAGAATATCAATATAGTTTCTCATATCTTCCGGAGATGCATTATTCCTCTTTAGTAGGTCCACGTAGTTTATTATAGAAGTTAGTGGAGTCTTTAAATCATGTGAAACATTAGTTATAAGTTCAGTCTTAAGTCTTTCACTTTTAACCTCACTTTCAATAGAACTCTTAAGCCCTGCTTTCATATTATTTATATTATTGGCAAGTTTAGACAAATTCCCTTGACCTCTTATATTAATAGTATAGTTTAAATTTCCATTTGTTATCTTTTCAGCTCCTACTATAATCCTATCTAATATTATAAGTTTCTTAAACACATATGCAGAAACAAACACTGCTAAGGTTATAATTAGAAGTAATATGATGAACCCATATACAAACACCCCATGACTGAATAAAAAACCAACAAATACAGTTAGCGGCAGTATAACAAATACCCCTAAACATATAACTACAATAGCTTTGAAGAATATGCTTCTCATATAAGTAACTTCTTTACCATACTTAACAACCTTTTCTAATAACTCATATGCCTTCCACCATAATGCCTTCTTCACCATCTCTTGCCTTGCTTCTTTATAAAATATAGGTAGTGCAAGTTTTAATAACATAATTAATGTAAGTGCAATGCCTACTATAGCTTCTATTTCTACTAATGATATTACTTCTGATTTTCTGTATGGATAATATGCATAGTAGCTAACCAAAATTGCTATATTTAAAACAATTATAGCTATAACTCCAATTGCTCTAACTTCAAGTGGAAACCTTCTAAAACTTGTTATATTTTCATCTATAAATTTTATACGATATATAAGTACACCTAATGAAATTATAAAAATTGCGAGTGCTACTACAACTACTATAGCCTCATTAATAATTTTCACTTTTAAATTAGAGAAATCTCTATATGCAAAATATATTGCATCCCCTTCAGAAAGTTTTTCATTAACAGACATATATATTGTTAAATCTGAATTACTAACCATATTAACTAGTGAACCGAAATTTCCTGTTCCACTATTATTACTTTTAATATCCACATTACAATCGTATATATTTTTATATAGATTTGATTTTCCGTCTTTGCCATACACTTTCAGGTAAAATCCTGTATTGTCTTTAAAACTAGCCTTTATATTGTTAGGATCATATTGTATATTAGATTTAGTTGTCCCATCATTTCCGTCAATTAATACATATTTGATATTTTTAAAACTCTCTACTCTTTTTCTTATGTCTTTTAAATTCTCCAATCTTTCATCGATAATATCTTTTTTTAAACTGTCTGTACTATTTATTTTTGAATTGTAGTCCTCTTTTAAATCTTGTAGAGCTTTATTAAGTTCTTCCTTTAATTTATCTGCTTCATCAGAAGTAATCTTTGCATTTGCTTCATTAATTCTATTATTGTATTCGTAAGTTAATTTATCTGATTCATCATGTAATTTATTCACTAATTCTTGTCTTTTAGCTTCAATATCATTTGATGATAAATCTTTAGCATATTCCTTACTTTTAATATACTCTTCACTTTTATAATTCTTTGCTAAATCAATAACATCAGAATTAAAACTTCTTACTATCTCCATGAATCCTTTAGTTTTATAAAAACCATCTTTTTCAAGAACCTCTTTATTAGTTACAACATCAACAGAAACAATAAGCACTGTTGCTATTGAAAACATGGCTAATATCAATAAAACTTCTCTTATTAACTTATTTTTGTTTTGCAATCTTATACCCAACTCCCCATACCACCTTTAAATATTTAGGATCCTTAGGGTCAATTTCAATCTTCTCTCTTATTCTCCTAATATGCACCGCTACTGTATTATCAGCATTATAGCTGAACTCGTTCCATACTTTCTCGTATATTTCATCTATTGAAAACACCCTATCTGGACTTGACATTAAAAGATTTAATATCTTATATTCTCTTGGCGTCAACTTGATTTCTTCTCCATCTACTGACACAGTTTTATTTATTCTATTAAGAAACAGACCTCCAGTACTTATTTCATCTTTATCTAAGGCTTCGTAATTTCCTAGTTTTAAATACCTCCTAAGCTGGGATCTTACTCTAGCTATGAGTTCTAAAGGATTAAAAGGTTTTGTCATATAGTCATCAGCTCCCATATTAAGACCCATTATTTTATCAACATCTTCAGACTTAGCTGATAAGATTATAATTGGTATATTTCTTTCTTTCCTTATATCAAAGGTTGCCTTTAAACCATCCAATTTAGGCATCATAACATCCATTACTATTAGGTGAATATCATTGTTCATCAACATATCTAAAGCTTCCATTCCGTCATAAGCTTTAAGAATATTTAATCCTTCATTACTTAAATATATCTCTATAGCATCGGTTATTTCTTTTTCATCGTCAACTACTAAAACATTGTACTTGTCCAATTTTTATCCCCCTATTAATACATTTCTACAATATTATACCATTTAAATCCCCTCCTCATAGCTCTTCTTTAATATTACTCCCTAAATCTTACAAATTACTTATCATATTTCTTAAATTTTTCTTACAAAATAAAAAAGCTCACTGAAGCGACCTTCTTCAGTGAGCTTTTTTAACGCATCTGCCTTTCCGAATGCATATGAGGAAAATTTGGCAGGCGACATAATTTTTATTTTTTACTGTTTATTCTAAATAGCTGTTCTAAGCTCTTGAAATTACTAGGTTTAACTAGGAAAAAGTTTTATACTTTTCTCAACAGTAAAAAACTACCAATAATTTTAATTATTATTGGTAGCAAATTATATTCAAGCTATAGATAAATCACTTCATACAATTTATATTTTCAAATTAAAGTGTTTCATCTTTATTATATATTATACTTAGATAATTCTTTTTTAAATATGTCGATTATACCTTCAATCTTTCTAATGCTATCTATAGTCTTGTCTATTTCTTTTTTATAATCTTCAATACTTGCACTTACAGTCTCTGATGCAGCTGCATTTTCTACTGCTATCGCAGCTAGGGAATCTATGCTCTTAAACATTTCTTGTATAGAATCAGCTTCTCTATTAAGAGCTTCGATAGAACTATTTATAGCCTCTGAAACATCTTGTATCGAGTTCTTAGCTTCAAAACTTATGTCTTTAACATCCTTAAGCGCTGAAGTTTCTTTTTCAAGAACTTTGTATTGGCTATCTATGTTATCAACTAACCCGTTTATATCTGAGGCAAAAACATCTAGATTTTGATTAATTTCTCTAACTGCTCCCTTAGATTGCTCAGCTAGTTTTCTTATAGATTCAGCAACTACAGCAAATCCTCTTCCTTGTTCACCAGCTCTAGCTGCTTCTATAGAAGCATTTAAAGCTAAAAGATTTGTTTGCTCTGATATTCCAGAAACTATTGATACTATACTTGTAATGTCTGATGCTTTTTCTTGAAGTTTTCTTCCACTTTCCTTTACTCCCATGAAGGATTGAAGTGTATCATTTATGTGAGTACTCGCTCTCTCTACATGTTCATAGCTGTCTTCGATTTTTATAACAGCTTTATCTAATTCTGTCTTGTTTCTGTTTTCACTGCTAACTAAAGAGTTTATTTCTTCTATGTTCTTATTAATCTGAGTTAACAAGTTTTCTGTATTTATGTCCTGTTGAGTAGACATCTCTGCAACTTGTCCAGAAAATCCACTGATTTCTTCTGTTGTATATCTCATAGATTCTGTAATCTGGAACATGTCCTTCGAAAACACATTCATCTCATCAGTTACACTATTAAAAGACGTCAGGTCTTGAGACCACATGTCTTTAACATTAGTTATACTATTAAAAATATCCTCAAATATATCATTCGATTGTAACTGTAAATTACTATACTTTCTTTCTGCCATAGCATTAAGTTCATTTATTATAGCTTTCTTAGGCGCAAGCATCATATTTGTAAATAAAGCAGATATGACAGCAGCAACCGCAGCCACTATAATTCCATTAACTGCTCCAGATATGATAATACCTATTATTGCAGTGATTATAAAAGTAGGTATTGCAGATTTCACTCCTATATTTCTTAAAAATCCAAAGGATAGCAATTTATTCAATCTATACTTCTTTTTATTTAATATCTCATACTTAAAAGTTAATTTAAGAGACAACGAAGTTTCTGTCCTTGCTACCTCTTCTATAGATATCTCTTCTCCAAACTTTTTAGCACTACCATTTAGTAATCCTTGAAAGTAATCAAACATACCTCTTGGAGAATTGTATACAAATAAAGCTTGATTTTTACTTACAGGCTCTAATTGAAAAGCTGGAGGTTTAGCTCCAGAAAATTTTCTCATTATTACCGCATGTACATCATTCATTGCCTTTAGAAATGTATATAAATTTAATTTCCTAAAGAAAGCTGGATAATCATTATAAAAAGTCTCTATATTATTTTCACCTAGTATATACCAAAGCTTACCGAGATCCATCTGTTTAGCTTCAGCTATGTACTTTATTACATTACCTATAACCTTATCATCCACATTTTCAAGCGGTGTAAAAATCCTTCCACTATCCCATGTGACATTTGTCATAGCTCTATCTACAACTTCATTACCATAAAGCCTTCTACAGGTTTTAAGCCAAGTAGAAACTACCGTTCCCTTCATAGTACTCCTCCCCCTAACTAATAATAGTTATTCATTAGCTACATTATACTATTATTCTCGTCAAATAAATAGGTTTATTGACAATAATTCTCCAATATCCCTGTTTTTTTATCCTATTCTTAACAATTTTATTAAAAATACAAATAAATGCTAATTATTCATGAAAAGAAAAGTGCAGGCTATATAAAAAAGCCTGCATTTCTCTTTGTCTCTATAAAAAATCATAATTATTAAAACAAATCATCAAAATAATTTACATGAGGTACATCATCGCCTCTGTAAATATTCGATGTTGTTGGTGGGAAAAATATTCTTTCTATACCAGTAACATTTCTTGTATATGTTGAATCTCTTAGTTCAGCAATCTTTGTTACACCAACATACACATCAGATATTTTATACCATGTAGCATAGTCAACTACACCAGTCTGTGGAAGGCTGAATATGCTTTGGAACACTCTAACAGACTCTGCTGTATTAGGTCCATAATCTCCATCTACTGAAAGCTTAGGGATTAATGGATAATTTACGGAAATTCTATTTAAATAAGTTTGAACAGTTCTAACCGGTTCTCCTTTAGACCCAATTTTAAGAGGATACCCTGGATATGAACTAGGAATACCTTTAACTTGTTCTGCTGTTACTAATTCAAGATCTGAACCATAAAAATTGGTTAGTATTTGAAATGGAGTTCTGCCTTCATCCCCAAGATACTTACTTCCCCATTGAGTTAACCAACCTGGACATTGAACATTCTTTCCATCGCAATACTGAGTTAATAACGGTTGTCTTCTGCCAGGTCTTCTAGCATAAGTAGCAAATATTTCATCAGCTATTCTCTCTATATTATCAAATATGTTCCTTCCGTAACTAAATGCGTGGTCAAAAGCTGTAGAACTAGTTATATCAAAATCTTTTCCTTTTCCTCTATACCATTCTGTATAAATCCTATTAAGAGTAAAGGATATTATACAAAACAAGTTAGCCCTAATGGTATTATCAGACCAGGTAGGAAAAATCTCAGAACTAGCAACATTCTTTATATAATCTTTAAATCTTACTTTGTAGTTTGGTGCAGAGGTATCATTAGGCCCTCCCTGATGAACCACCACGAATTCTGGAACTACTGGTTTGCTTAAAACTACTCCACTACTTGGTGGTGGAAGTGGTTTCTCTGGATCTTCTGGAATCTTAGGTGGGAAGTTTCCTACAAGTTTATTAGGTTGTATCAGTATAATATTTTCTCCCTGTCTTGTGTTTGATGTTCCACTCAGATTACATTTCTGGTATGCAACCTTATCCGGATATATTTGACACCCTCTTATAAAAAGCGGTTCAAATCCTGCTCTCTCAACTCTTATATCTGCTAAACTGTAAGGAATTTGGTTATTGGGTGCCTGGGAATACTGCAATGGAGGCGTATCCAATTGTATAACTGGTGACAGCCCGGCTGAGTCAGTACTTAACTGAATAGTTTGAGCACTTGGAGATGCAAACTCTCCAGTAGGAGTGATAGTTATCCTTACTTTATCTACAGGAATGTAATTATCTCCTTGAAAACATTGAATTTTCAAATTTCCCCTAAATGGCATTATATAACTCCTTTTAAATTTTTCTTTACTATAATATGCTTCTAAGAAAGGTTTTGTGAATATGTCGTCTCGAAAACCAACTTATATATCTTTATCTAAGATAATACTATTTTTTAACCTTAGGTATCCTAATTATTAAATTTCCTTTATTGAATTCTATAAACTCATTGTTTTCTCTATAATTATTATCATCATATAACAATTTTTCATTGCTATTTTCGTTGCCTTCCTTTATGCTATCATTTTGTTTATTAAAAGCTTGAACCGAGTCTTCTTTACTATTAATGACACTTCTTATATTATCGAATACACCTTTCATATTTAGCATTCCATAACCCCATTGAGGGTTAGGATATACATCCCCTTCTCTTTTTGTAGCCCCCCTATATAAATAAGTTTTTATATTAGAAGCATACATAGTAGGATCATTCTTCTCAACAACTCCCCACTGCAGAAGTAAAGCACAGCATCCAGCGGTAATTGCCCCTGCTACACTTGATCCAGAGACTGTAACAGTTCCTCCTCCAACATCAGTAGTTAGTGCATTTACACCACCTGCAGCGATATCAGGTTTTATTCTATTGTCTCTCGTATAACCTCTCCCAGATTCTCCTACTGTTGCATTATTATTTTGGTTATAATAAGCTACTGATATTATTCTTCTCGATGTAGATGGAATTGTAAGAGTAGTATATTGATTACCACTTAAAAACTTTGTATCTGGTGCCAATAAATCTTTTTGAAGAAGATAAGCATCGTATCTACCAGTGACCACAAGATCTCCAATTAATCTGAACTGCCATATCCCCTCTTTTATACCTTGTGCTCTAATTACAATTCTTTCATCTCCAGTAGTATTCTCTGGTATAGAGTACTCAATAGACATCCTAGTTCTCTCATATACGAAATTTATTTCGCTGGCTTGTTTCAACTTAGGCGGTATCCTTTGAATAATTTCACCAGAAGGTGATACTATGGATAAAGAAAATTTATCTGGTTTCCCAATCCAAATCTCAAACAGGATATTTCTTTGATCTCTTCCGATCCTTAATTCAATAATACTGCTATCCCCAGTTTTAGCTAATGTTCCAGTTGTATGGGTATCCGATTCAGCTTGATTACCAACAGTGGTAACCACGATAATACCTCTCACTTTCGCCACTTCATCAATATATCTTTCTATAGATGCATTTCCATCATGAGATCCTAAGTTTGTGCCAAGCGGTAAGTATATTACCATTGGTCTTCTAAGGCTTATTGCTAAATTATACAGATATTTTACAGCTAATAAAACATCAACATTACCATACCTTCCAGGAGCCTGACCATATGCAAAATAGTAATCTAAAGAACCTTGAGGGGCCTCCCTAACCTTTACAACAGCCAATGTAGCTCCAGGTGCTGCACCTATAACTTCTGGATTCTTACCTCTTGCAGCTGCAAGTCCCGCCATGTGAGTACCATGCCCTATTTCATCCTTAGAAGGAACTATTGCATATGGATCACTTCCAGCTCTTTTAGCTTTTATTGCACTATTTATTTGCTGTTCTGTGTATTCTGTACCGAAAGGGAACCCTGTTGGTATTCCATTTGGAGTTTGTATAGTTTCATCCCATATCCTCAGTATCCTTGTAGTATCGTCCTCTTTTATAAATTCATCATTTAGATAGTCTATTCCACTGTCTATAATACCAATAATTACTCCTTCTCCATCTAGAGGAAGATAGACATTATTGTGGAATAAAGTAGCATCAGAAGCTTCTACTGGCGATATTGCGGACAAGGTAAATATTCTTCCTGTATCGATATTTATTACTTCTGGTACATTATTTACAATATCATTAATTTTACTTATTGGAGCTACGAGAACAGCATTGTATTCATCCAAAATCAGTACATCAGCATCACCATACTTTTTGATGGCATTTTTTATGTCGCCTTGATACTCTATTGCAAAATATCTATAGTTAGGGTTTAAAAATAAATTGCCATCTGGTCCAGCTATAGCATTACTTATATCTGTAGAACTACTACCATTTTGTGTGCTCTCCATTTGACTACCTTCTTGGCTCATACCAGGTGTAACTTGTAAACTTCCAGTCTGCTGATTTCCTATTGATCCAGTTGCACCAATCGCATTTTGATCTGCATTTTGCCCAATTGCTCCTTGGGGCATACCAGACTGCTGACCTACAAATGTTAAGCCAGTATTCCCTGTTATATTTGAATTGCTTATCTGGCTTCCAGTAGTTTGCTGATTATTCTGGCCTACTACTCCAACTGTGTTTTGTTGCGTAGCCTGAGATTCTACCGATCCTGTAGCAGTTTGTAGATTATTTGGGTTTGCACTTTCCTCGGCATTCTCTTGTCTACTTCCTCCATCTCTCATATAACCTCTCCCTTCGTGCGATGCTCTTAGTAAAGTTAAAGCATCATATGCACATATAGTGCCATATCCCCAACTAGGGTTAGGATAAGCAACATCTGTTCTTTCTCTTTTAGCTGATCTCATAATATAATATTTCAATCTATCACCAAATAGAAAAGGATCATTTCCCTTTACAACGCCCCATTGAAGTAACAGCGCACATATACCAGCCACATGAGGTGATGCCATAGATGTTCCTGTCTTAGAATCAAAACTTCCTCCCTCTACTGGAGCCAATATACCTTCCCCAGGTGCAGATATATCTGGTTTATTAAACGAAACATTTAGGAGTCTTCCCCTACCTGAAAAAGGCGATAAGTTGTTAGTTTTGTAGTCATAACTTCCTACTGATATAGCCGCCTCCACAGTAGCTGGTATTCCTAATGTGTTAAATACATTAGGTTGTAAAAACCTAGTGTTTGGATTTAAGGTCTCAGTAATTGGTAACCATATATCATAAAGCCCTCTATATTGATTTAAAGTTTTTAATGTTATAGTCCATTCACCTGCACTCAAGGATTCTCCTACAGGAACAAGACTTATGGTTATTTCTCCCGCAATGTCAAATGGCCTTGGTCCTGTATTATATACCAGACATCTATTGCCACCAACCGTTGTTTCCTTATATCCTTCACTTAAAATTATTTCACTAGTTCTTATACCAGATGGGGTGGTTAAAACAAGCGATAAATTACTAAGAAGTGGTTTATATAATTGTAATGTTAATGTTGGTTCTCCCTCTGAAACTGAAAGAGATATATTTATCTGCTCTCTAAGTTCTCCACCTACATGATGAGCTGCTTCTCCTTCATTACCTGCTGCTATAACTATAGCTATTCTTTCTAAAGTACAAACTGTCTGTATATACTGTTCAAACAAACTAGTACCATTATGTGCGCCATCATTAGTGCTTAAGCTAATATTTATAACTAAAGGTTTTTTTAGTTCATTTGATCGGTCAATTAAAAATCTTATTCCTCTCATTATTTGAGTACTTAAAGCATAGTTAGCAAATCCATAGCGAGTTGTTCTTACCATTGCTATAGAACTCTCATATGCTACACCGTAGTACTGTCTATCAATATTCCCTCCAGCACAAGCTATACCAGCAACGTGCGTTCCATGGCCTATTGGATCTGTGACATCAACTACAGATAGTGGATTACTTGAGCGCAGAGCTTGATTTATCATATTTCTATCATATACTTTTCCTTGAGCTGTAAGATCATATATATAGTCTATTCTTGTAGTTCCATCCTGGTTTCTGAATGCTGGATGAGTATAATCTATCCCTGTGTCTATAAAACCTACTAGCACACCTGCTCCAGTAACATTATATTCACTATATACTTGCGGAACACATGCCGCTCTGTTACTATTCGCATCTGAGGTGAACAGAACCTTTGGTAATTCTGCGTATTGAACACCTTCTAATTCAGAAATCTTATTAATATCCACAGCCTTAATTGTTACTATACCAAACCCAAACCCTAGATTTTCAAGTTTCCCTCCGATTTTATCCACAGATTGCACAACTTTATCCACATTATCCCCAAATAATACGACAACCTCTATACTACCTTGGTTTATCTTTTCATTCTCCGATATCTTTGATAGTTTTCCTATTAATTCATTTGGTACATTAGCTAATAGGTTAAGTGTTGCGTCAACTTTACCGCTATCTATAGTAAATTCCTCCTAAAAATATCTCCATATACTAAGTTATTCAAAAAATAATAGAGTAATGCACTGCATTACTCTATTACTTAATAAAAATTCCTTCGTATTTTATAAAACTATCTCTAGTCTGTCTAATTTTCCTATTAACTTTATGTCTTTAACATTAGCAGTCTCAGTTTTTACTGAGCCTTTATTACTTATCAAAAGGACTTTTGAGCTATCTAGTTTCTTAACCTGTCGTATAATCCTACTATCATTAAGCTCTATCAAGCATATAGAATTGTTTTCAATATCCTTAATGCTATGACAAAAAGCTAAGTCCCCTTCAGTTATTCTAAAACCTGCCATATCATCATTTTCGATTTTTAGATAAAACACCTTATCTACACTATGTCCCTCAATCTTATTTGAATGAAGCACCATTTCCTTGTATCCAGATGTTTTTGTCATAGAATAATCATAAATCGGAACATTCTTTAAAACTGAACCAAAAGCTTGATTCCAAACCTCATCTGTTTCGCCTTTAGGAGCAGCTTCAGATTTCTTAGGTTCGTAAACCTTTTTTACAATTTCTCTTTCTTTCTTCAAATCTTCATCTGTTACAACCATGTTGACATCATTTAGGTCTGTATTAAGTACCTTAGCAATCTTTTCTATAAGAGCTTCATTAAGTATTCTTTTACCCATTTCAACTTCATTTATAAACTTTTCTGCTACTCCTAGCTTTTTAGCTAATGTTTTTTGAGTAATGCCAGCATTAATTCTAGTCTGCTTTATCTTATCTCCTACCCTACTCAATTAAACTCTTCCTTTCTGCTTTTTATACCATTCTCGTTCTTCAATTAGGTGCTCAATTAAATAACTAAAAGTCCATTCACTAGAGGTTGGCGTAACCACCGCTAATATGGATTCCTTCACTATGGCTCTAACTATCTTTATATATTCCTGTAATTCTTTATCTTCAAAATTGTTAAATATCAGAACCTTTTCCTGCGGCAAGGCTTTGTCTACAGTCTCAAACTTTAAGCCCGAAATTAAGTCTTTAATTTTCATATCAACCATCTCAGTAGTTATAACTATTATCTTATTATTCGTAAGCTCTAACTGCTTTAATTCTTCTTTTTCTAGCCCATAGACTAAAATACATTTTTGGTTTTCTAACATTTTGGCTCACCTCCAGTTTAAACTGATATTATATATTTTATTTGGAACTGTTTTATCTATATATTATAGTGTTTCAGGTTCTCCAAGATCATCTGCGCCTTCAACAGTCACTTTTTCCATAACTTGATCTTCATATGGCTTATCGCTGTAATCTGTTTTTGTTGCCACAATACCATCAACTACATCAAGTCCCTCTGTTACTTTACCGAAAGCTGCATATTGGCCATTTAGGTGTGGAGCATCAGCTACCATTATGAAAAATTGACTTCCTGCTGAATCAGGATGCCCAGATCTAGCCATTGAAAGAACTCCCTTTGTATGTTTCAAATCATTCTTGAAACCATTAGCTGCAAATTCGCCTTTTATTGAATATCCAGGACCTCCAACACCTATACCTTGTGGATCTCCTCCTTGTATAACAAATCCTGGTATAACTCTATGAAAAATTACTCCATCATAAAAACCTTTTTTAATAAGAGATACAAAATTTTTAACAGTGTTAGGTGCAACCTCTGGATATAGTTCTGCTTTTATTACCCCGCCCTGTGCCATTTTTATTGTAACTATTGGATTCATAAATAATTCTCCTTTCAAAGTACGGAAATATAATCTATAGTATTGACATTATTTCCATGTTAAATTCTACATAGGTAAATTATATAATACTTTGTACTGTAATATCAATAATTCTATAGATAGATATACTGTATTGAGTAAACTGTCATTTAAGTCTTAAGTCTGTTCGCATAATTATATACAGATATAATTAATGTATAAATTCCTAAAGAATAAAAAAGTAATGGAGCATATTTAAGTTATCCCCCTTAAACATGCTCCATTACTCACGCAGTATTTTAAATTATATTATATTCAAATTTATGATTAATTAAATGTTGTTCCTCTAACAACTCTTGAATAATCCTTAAAATTTGACAAGTTTTTAACATTAATATGCGAAATAATAAAGTCTCTTCCATTCTTGTTTATTAAATCTGTAAATAAACAACATAAGAATGTGGTTGGAATTCTTTCGAATCCTTCAAAATCTAACTCGATGTCTTGACCTATATTCTCTTGAATAAACTCTCTTAGCAGTATAGCATCCTCAACAACAAAATTTCCCCCTAAAAACTCTCTAACATTAACTTTCATATGACACACCCCTTGATATATATTGATAAGAATTTATATTCTTTTTTTATAATTTTCAGATAATTCATCCTCTATATATAATATATCAAGAACTGATTATTTTGTCAATAATTTAACAAAGTTTTTTTACATTATTTTAAGAGTTTATAACTAAGTTCAATCACTTTATTTTCCTGAAGTGAGTTATATATGGTTATCTCTCCCTTTCTACCTTTATCCCCCAATATACCTCCCTTTCCAAGTCTCCTTCTAAGCTCCTTAGCAGTGCCTTCACTTCCATCAATTAGTAAAGCTTTATTTCCAAGAACCTTAGCTATAGCGTTTTTCACAAAAGGATAGTGTGTGCACCCTAAAACAACAGCAGATATAGTATCTTTGTCTATGTCGATAAACTTCTTGCTTAAGAAACTTATCAACTCATCTCCTTCAGTAATTCCAGATTCTATAAGCTCTACAAGTCCCGCACAAGGAAGTGGAATTATTTCAGCCTCTTGTGCATACTTCTTCATCAAAGTTTTGAATTTTTTCTCAACAAGAGTCATCGGTGTAGCCATAATTATTATTTTTCCATTGTTGCTTAATTCTACTGCTGGCTTAAGTGCAGGTTCAATGCCTATTATAGGAATATTTTTATAATAAGCTCTAAGATCTTCTATAGCAGCAGAAGTTGCTGTATTACAGGCTATTACTATAGCTTTAACTCCTTTACTTATTAAAAATTCCACAGCATTAAATGTAAGTTCCTTAACTTCATCAACTGTCTTCGTTCCATATGGGGCATTTATAGAATCTCCAAAATATATGTAATCTTCCCAAGGCATATACTCTATAGCCTTTTTCATTACGCTCAATCCACCTACTCCAGAATCAAAAAAACCTATTGGTTTTATACTTTCATTGTTACTCATACTCATCACTCCAACCTAATAGTTTCTAAAATTATTTTATTACTTTACAGCTAATAAATCTATACAAAGTCACAACTTTAATTACTAATTCATACATGTGAACAAAATACACGTCTACATTATGCTTTAAGTCTTTACTCATATATATCCACAGATATAATTGAATTATAAATTCTTAAGGAATAAAAAAAGTTCCCACAATATTAAACTACTGTGAGAACTCTTTTCTAATTTATATTCAAATAAATATATAATCTAATATTATACGTTAAATAGTAATTCACCGTAAGTTGGTAAAGGCCATACATCTTTATCAACTAAAGTTTCTAGTGTATCAGCAACAGCTCTTACAGCTTGCATCTTTTCGAACACATCAAACTTGTAGAAGTGAGCAACTGCATAAGCATCTCCATCTAAAGCTTGTGCTTTTTCAACTGATGCTTCTAACTCAGAAATATTTTTCTTTAGTGCTACTGCTAATCCATCTACTTCAGCTAAAAGCTCGCTTTGAACCCCTGCAGATACTCCAGCAGCCTTAACAGCACTTATTGATTTAGCTAAGCTTGTTTCAAACTTAATAACTGCAGGTAGTATTTGACGTTTAGCAATTTCAAGTGTTGTTTCAGCTTCTATATTTGTAGTCTTAGCATATATCTCTAAGTTTACATCATAACGAGCATGCATTTCTAGCTTGCTTAATACACCGTGCTTTTCCATTAATGCTATATTCTTTTCTGATATATATGCCTTTGTAGCTTCAACAGTTGTCTTTGTATTTGGAAGACCTCTCTTTTCTGCTTCAACTACCCATTCATCAGAATATCCATTTCCATTAAATACTATCTTACTATGCTCTTTAACAGTTTCAGTTAAGATAGCATTTATTTCAGCATCTAAATCTGTAGCTTTTTCAAGTCTATCAGCAACTTCTGAAAGAACTTCAGCTACTATTGTGTTTAATACAGTATTACAGTCAGCTATGCTTCCTGAAGATGGAACCATTCTGAACTCAAACTTATTACCAGTGAATGCAAATGGAGATGTTCTATTTCTATCTGTTGGATCTTTAACTAGTTTAGGTAGAGTTGCAACTCCTAAATCTAATTCTCCAGCTGATAATGATGAAGTAACTTCACCCTTTTCAATTTGTTCTATTAAATCTTGTAACTGATCTCCTAAGAACACTGATATTATAGCTGGTGGTGCTTCATTTGCACCTAATCTATGATCATTTCCAGGATTTGCAGCTGAAGCTCTTAATAAATCAGAATATTCATCAACAGCTTTTATAACTGATGTTAAGAATAATTGGAATTGCTTACTCTTATGTGGTGCATCAGTTGGATCAAGAAGATTTTGTCCATCATCAGTACTCATTGACCAGTTGTTGTGCTTACCTGAACCATTAACTCCTGCAAATGGTTTTTCATGAAGTAAACATACTAATCCATGTCTTAATGCAACCTTCTTCATAACATCCATAGTAAGTTGGTTAGTATCAGTTGCTACATTTGTAGTAGTAAATATTGGTGCTAACTCATGTTGTGCTGGTGCAACTTCGTTATGCTTAGTCTTTACTGAAATACCAAGCTTCCAAAGTTCCTTATCTAAATCCTTCATGTAGTCGGATATTCTTTCTTTTAAAGACCCAAAATAATGATCTTCTAACTCTTGTCCCTTTGGAGGCTTAGCTCCAAATAAAGTTCTTCCTGTATATATAAGATCTGGACGTTTGTCATATAACTTCTTGTCCACGATAAAGTATTCTTGTTCAGGTCCTACTGTAGTTGTCACTTTAGTTGCTGTAGTATTTCCTAGAGCTTTTAAAACTCTTATAGCTTCTTTTGAAAGAACTTCCATTGAACGAAGTAATGGAATCTTCTTATCAAGTGCTTCTCCAGTATATGAAACAAATGCAGTTGGTATATATAAAGTCTCATCCTTAACAAAAGCTGGTGATGTCATATCCCAAGCAGTATATCCTCTTGCAGCGCAAGTAGCTCTGCTTCCACCTGATGGGAATGAAGATGCATCTGGTTCACCTTTTATTAATTCTTTTCCTGAGAACTCTAATAGAACCTTACCATCCTCTGTAGGATTAATGAATGAATCATGCTTTTCTGCAGTAATGCCTGTCAATGGTTGGAACCAGTGTGTAAAGTGAGTAGCTCCTTTTTCAACTGCCCAATCCTTTAATGCCAAAGCTACAACATCTGCTACAGCTAAATCAACATTTGCCCCTTTTTCTATTGCCTTCTTTAATGCCTTATAAGTAGCTTTAGGAAGACGTTCTTTCATTATTGAATCATTAAATACATTTTCACCGTAAAATTCACCAAAATTGCTCATCGTAATAGCCCCTTTCGTATTCAAAACCTTTTTTTACACAAAACGTGCCTATCTTTTAATTTGCTATAGAAATTATAGCATCTTAAATATTGGCTAACAGCACTTTGGCTCTAATATGTATATAAATCGCTTATTTTTATAAAATTAATAATTTGTAATGCTTTACTTTTTTGTATTGACAAATTTATAACTTATTAGAGTTTTTTTTACTGGTTTTCTTGATTTTTTGTCAGCATTTCATTGACACTAGAGGTTTCCATATACTACAATTTTTTTATGATATAAAAATTAAGTAGCTTTTTTCATATTAATCTATTAAAGTTTAGCATCCTAAAGATATGAATATCATAAAAATTATATTATATAGGATCAAATTTAATATTACATTACACTAAATCGTTTGTATCACTAGCAATTACCTATAGAGTTCCTCTACGAAAACTTAATTTATACTTGTTCTAAAATCATGCACCTATGACCTTTAGGGTGTATAAATTAATAATTGAAGTTGGAACCCTATATCTAGGGCTTCATTACGAAAACAAAAGTTATTTCTTTAGTTTCCTCTATCGTTTTAAGAGGAGACTTTGAAAATATAAGCTCTATAACCAAAAGATATACCTATATCAAATTTAAAACGGAAGGAAGTGAACTTGTACTTACGTGCTATTATACATAACATCGATAAGTACAAAATATTATGGCAAAAGATCTTATTTATACTATTCCTAGTGATAAGCATAATAAAGAAGATTTATTAAATTTATTAAGTTCCCATCCAGAAATAAAGTTTGTATCAATAGTTGGTATCGACTTATCAGGTAACGATACAGATGAAAAGATTCCAGTAAGTCTATTTAAGGACGATATAGAGTCATTTTTAAACGGCACTGCTGTTCAAACTGACGGTTCATCAGTAGTTCTACCTGAAATAGCTACATTAAACAACGCTAAGGTAGATATGATTACAGACTTAGATGTAAATTGGTTTATTGATTATAACTATGAATTCTTAGATCCTGAAACTAACAAACCTGTTGGAACTTTAAGAATACCTTGCTTTCTTCATCATGAAGGAGTTGCTGTTGATTCAAGACATATATTAAAATCTGCAGTTGATACTTTCAAAACTACATTATTAGATATATTTATAAAAAAACCAGAAACTCTTAAACCTTTTGGAATAGTGTCAGATGATATAGACCAAATCGTAATAACTTCTGCTACTGAACTTGAATTTTGGGTAAAAACTCCTAATGATAAAGTTGAAACAGAAGAATTATCAACATCTCAGATATTACAAGAACAGTATTGGACTAGAACTAAGGGTGTTGTGAGAACAGCGCTAGAGCAAAGCTTAATTTTAATGGAAAGTTACGGCTTCGAACCAGAAATGGGTCATAAAGAAGTGGGTGGAGTTAAAGGTAAGTTTGATTCATCAGGTAACTTCAATCACGTAATGGAGCAGTTGGAGATAGATTGGAAATATTCAGATGCCTTACAATCTGCAGATAATGAGTTATTCATAAGAAATCTTGTAAAAGAGACCTTTAGAAGAAACGGCTTAGATGTTACTTTCCTTGCAAAGCCAATTGAAGGAGTAGCAGGAAGCGGAGAGCATACTCATCTTGGTGTTAGTGTTAAACTTAAAGATGGAAGAAGAATCAATCTTTTCGCTGCAACTAAAAATGACTTCCTAAGTGCTATAGGTTATGGCGCTATAATGGGACTTCTTAAAAACTATGAAATTGTAAATCCTTTTGTTTCTTCAACAGCCGATTCTTTGAGAAGATTAAAACCAGGTTATGAAGCTCCAGTTTGCATAGTTACTTCATTAGGGCACAGTCCTGAGGTCCCATCAAGAAACAGAACTATCTTAGCTGGTCTTGTAAGAGATCCTCATAGCCCTTTAGCAACAAGATTCGAACTTAGAGCACCAAATCCTCATACTAATACTTATTTAGCCATGAGCACATCCTATTTATCTATGTTAGATGGCATATTGTATGCTTTAGAAAATAACAAGACAGAAGGACAATTGCTTGCTGAACTTTCCAAAAGGGCTGGCGAAGATGCCGATTATTTAGAAAAAGATAGAGCGTACAGGGCTGAAGAAGATGTTTTTGAAGATTTCACTCAAGAAGAAAGAGATGAATTCTTCGGAAAAGCACCTGCTACTGTTTACGAAAACCTATTAGCTTTAGATAAATATCCTAAAAAGGTTGAAGTATTAAAGAGAAATGATGTATTCACTGATAAGCTTATAAATAGCTTTAGACTTGGAGTAACTAAGAGATGGACTACAGAAATAACTAGCAGAGTAATTTCTGAATATGCTAGTGAAATAAGAAGCTTTAAATCTCTACACTCACTTGATAAAGCACTAGACCTAGATATATCAAATTGGATGGCAATAAATGATTTGAGACACTATATAATGAAAGATAGCTACACAAACAAAAGTCTATTTACAAAGATTAAGGAAGCTATCGTAGCTGACGATCTTGAAGCTGCATCAAATCTACAAATAGAATTAGACGATAAAATGTCTTTATTAAGATATTTATATAATTCATATAAGAAAAATTTATTAGATATAGACATTTAGATTAATACTAATTAGAATAAAAAAGAAACCTATAATTTATAGGTTTCTTTTTTACTGTAAAGGAAAGTGCAAAATTTATTAATTATGTGACTTTTTAATAAAAGTATACAAGACTCTTTGCAGTGTTTGTAGTATAATTGACTATATATCTTAAGATGAGGTGTAGGAAATGAGACTAGTTCCTATTGAATGTGTAAGAGATGGTTGTTATTTAGGAAAAACTTTATTTGACGAAAATGGACGGACTCTTTTAAAAGAAGGAGTTAAATTATCGACTCCTTTAATAAAAAGGATAAAAGATATACATATTTATTCGCTATACGTAATGGATGAATATAGTGAAAAAGAAATTGATGATATAATAAAGCCTGAGTTAAGACAAAAATCAATATCTTTAGTTAGAGAGACTTTTAATAATGTAGAAAGAATATACTCAAATCTTCATAATTCATCATTGAATAAAAACAAAAAGAATATTCTTCTAAAACAAAAAGAAGAATATCTGTCCTCTATTCATGGGCTTGCTGAAGAATTATTAGAAAATATACTTTCGAATAAAAACATAATGATAAATTTAGTTGATATAAAGACAATGGATGCGTATACTTATCAACATTGTGTTAATGTTGCTATATTATCCTTAGTTCTAGGTATTGGTCTCCAACTTCAGAAGCATGAACTTCTAGATCTTTGTATTGGCGCCTTGCTTCATGATATCGGAAAAGTCTTTATACCTAAAGAAATACTTTTAAAGGAAGGTCCTTTAAGCTACTCAGAATTCGAGATAATGAAAGATCATCCTAAAAAAGGATATTCTTATTTAAAAACTGTACATAATATATCTTCTTTCTCTAGAATGGTAGTATTACAGCATCATGAAAGAGAAGATGGCCTTGGTTACCCTGACGGTAAAAAAAGCTCAAAGATTAATAAGCTTGCTAAAATTGTCGCAGTAGCTGATGTTTACGATGCATTAACCTCTGATAGACCATATAGAAGAGCACTTTGTCCAAATGAGGCTTTTGAATTTATACTAGGAAACGCCGGCTCTATGTTTGATTATGATATAGTTAAAGCTTTTACTAAGATACTAGTTCCTTATCCAGAAGGCACTATAGTAAAACTAAGTAACGGAGATATCTGCGCAGTGGAAAATACACCGCCTGACTATCCACTTAGACCTGAAGTTAAAGTTATTAAAAGTCAAAACGAATCTTCTGTTGGCTCTTTAATAAGCTTGGTAAAGGAATTATCATTAGTTATACTATCAATTGAATATGAAGTATAAGGATGTATATGATGAAAATCTGACAGGCGACATAATTTTATTTTTTACTGTTTACCCTAAATAGCTATTCTGACCAATTGATATTGCTAGGTTTAGTTACCAAAAAATTTTATACTGGTCTTAACAGTAAAAAAGGCTTTTTATAATGCACTTATATGTATTATAAAAAGCCTTTTTATTCTTAATGTAAAGCTCGCTTACTGACACCCTTGTCAACTATATCTATAATATTATAAGCCTTGAAAAATCCCTACGGTGTAATATTGTTAAGTCATTAATTGTTTAAAGCTATATAGTTGTTACTTAATATTTCAAATGAATAAAAATCTGTGCCCACAAAAGGATTATTGTTTATTATTTCTTCAGCTTCTTGAAAGCTATTTGCCTGAAATATAAAAGTCCCTCCGTTTTTATTATAGGTTCCAGCACATAATAAATATTTTGATAGATTCATCTCTCTATACTTTGCATTTGTATCTTTAATTCTTTTCTTCTCAACATTATCTAACTTATAGTTTATCTTAACAAATATTCCACCATTCTTTTTCATCTCATAAGTCCTCCCTTTTTCATCCTTACCTAATCATATGAGCTTGTACACATTTTTATGCATTATTTTTTCTCGAACATACGTTTGATTATATTGTAGCGAACATGCGTTCATATGTCAATATATTAAATTATATTTTTCAACATATTATTCCATATATCTTACGCACTCTATGTTGAATTTTAAAGAATATTGTAAAAATAAAAAAACACCTAGGTAAACCTAGATGTTTCTATTGTAATAAGGTTAACTTGAAATAACCTTACTTCGGTAAATATTACTTTGCCATATTGAACACTTCAAGATCTCTTTCTTCAATCTTACTTGTTTTAACTTTCACTAAAGCCTTAAAGGTATCTAAAGCTGTAATAACTCCTATATTTCTTTCTATAGCCGCTCTTCTTATATGGAAGCCATCTCTCTTAGAATCATTACCTTTAGTTGGAGTATTTATAACTAAATCAACTTCTTTATTCTTGATAACATCTATTATATTTGGATGATTCTCATTTAGTTTCCTAACTTCTCTAGCATCTATACCTGCAGATCTTAAAAGTTCAGCAGTACCAGATGTAGCTATAAAATCATATCCAACATCAGAAAGTGCTTTTGCTATTGGAAGGAATTCTTCTTTATCATGCTTATTTATAGTAGCAAGAACAGTTCCCTTACTTTTACTTAGGGTATACATATACGCTCCTACAAAACCCTTATATAAAGCTTCTTCTAGAGTTCTACCTACTCCTAATACTTCCCCAGTAGATCTCATTTCTGGCCCTAGAGAAACTTCAACCTTCGGAAGCTTTTGAGTAGAGAATACTGGAACCTTCACAGATATTAAACTTGGTTCTTTGTATACACCAGTTCCATAACCTAAATCCTTAAGTTTAGCTCCAAGCATTATTCTAGTAGCTATATCCACTATAGGTACTCCACTAACTTTACTTATATATGGTACTGTTCTTGAAGCTCTTGGATTTACTTCTATTACATACAACTCGCCCTTAAATTCTATAAACTGTATATTTATCATTCCTTTTATGCCTATAGCAAGAGCTAGCTTATTAGTGTATTCTAATACTTTATCTTTTATATCTTGACTTAAGTTCTGACTTGGATACATTGTTATACTGTCACCTGAATGTACCCCAGCTCTTTCTAGATGTTCCATTATTCCAGGTATAAGAACATCTTCTCCATCAGATATAGCATCAACTTCTATTTCTCTCCCCATAAGATACTTATCTATCAATATAGGATTCTTTCTATCTTTTTCGAAAGCATTGTTTAAATAGAACTTCAACTCTTCTTCATCATGAGTTATTTCCATTCCTTGACCACCAAGCACATATGAAGGTCTTACTAGTACAGGGAATCCAAGCTCTCTTGCTTCATTTACCCCTTCTTCAACACTCCAAATTCCTTTTCCTTTAGGTCTGTATATTCCTAATTCTTCAAGTAGCGCATCAAACTTTTCTCTATCCTCAGCTAAATCTATCTGATCCGCTGTAGTCCCTAAGGTCTTTATATTCTTTTCTTTAAGGAACTTTGCAAGCTTTATAGCTGTTTGCCCACCAAATTGAAGTATTACTCCTTCTGGTTTTTCTTTTTCAATTATATTAAATACATCTTCTTCTGTTAATGGTTCAAAGTATAATTTATCAGATATATTAAAATCTGTGCTTACAGTTTCAGGATTATTATTTACTATTATTGTTTCTATACCAATATTTCTAAGTGATTTTACACAATGAACTGATGCGTAGTCAAATTCTATTCCCTGTCCTATTCTTATAGGTCCAGATCCTATTACCATAACCTTTCTTCTATCACTTACTTCCACTTCATCATAAGTCTCATAAGTTGAATAATAGTATGGAGATAAAGCTTCAAATTCGCCACCGCAGGTATCAACCATCTTATATACAGGTTTTATATTCCATATATCTCTCAATCTATAAATATCATCTGGTGAAACTTCTAGAAGATCTGCAATCCCCTTATCTGAGAAACCTTTCCTCTTAAGTTTATATAACCATTCCTTATCTAAATCACCTATTTTAGAGATTCTTAGTTTTTGCTCCTCATCAACCATCCACTTAAATTTTTCTAGGAAGAACAAATCAACGCCTGTTATCTCAACAATTTTATCCATCCTATAATTTCTTCTAAGCATTTCTGCTAGAGCAAAAATTCTTTCATCATCAGGTGTTATTACCATCTCTTTTAAGTCTTTCATAGAGAGTTCTCTAAACTTTTTAAACTCTAAAGAATACTTTCCTATTTCTAAAGATCTTATTCCTTTAAGAAAAGCTGACTCAAAATCACTTCCTATAGCCATTATTTCTCCTGTAGCCATCATCTTAGTTCCTAAAGCTCTATCAGCACTTTTAAACTTATCAAATGGCCATTTTGGAATCTTAACAACTACATAATCTAATGAAGGTTCAAAGCATGCATATGTTTTTTGAGTAACCGCATTCTTTATCTCATCAAGTGCATAGCCTAATGCCAGCTTTGCAGCAACCTTAGCAATTGGATATCCAGTTGCCTTAGAAGCTAACGCTGATGATCTTGAAACTCTAGGATTTATTTCAATTACTGCGTATTCAAAGGATTGTGGGTTAAGCGCAAACTGAACATTACAACCACCTTCTATTCCTACTGCATTTATTATATCGATGGAAGCACTTCTAAGCATTTGGTACTCTTTATCAGATAAAGTTTGACTAGGAGCCACAACTATACTATCACCAGTATGTATTCCTACAGGATCAATATTTTCCATATTACATACTGTTATACAATTTCCGAAACTATCTCTCATTACTTCATATTCTACTTCTTTCCATCCCTTTACACTCTTTTCAAGCAACACTTGGCCTATAGAGCTTAACTGTATACCTAATGATAGAATTTCTTCTAGTTGTTCTTCATTATTAGCTATACCACCGCCAGTTCCCCCTAGGGTATATGCTGGTCTTACTATTACAGGATAACCTATTGTTTTAGCAAATTCCTTTCCAGCCTCTAAGTCCGTTATTATCTCACTCTTTATAACAGGCTGGCCTATTCTATGCATCATCGCTCTAAATAACTCTCTGTCTTCCCCTTCTTTTATACCTTCGACAGAGGTACCTATAATTTTTACATTGTACTTATCTAGTATCCCTTTATCATAAAGTTCAACAGCTAAATTTAGACCTGTTTGTCCGCCCATTCCTGCTAAAAGACTGTCAGGTCTCTCTTCAGCTATAACTTTCTCAACAAACTCTATAGTCAGCGGTTCTAAATACACCTTATCTGCAACTTCGGCGTCCGTCATTATAGTTGCAGGATTAGAGTTTATTAAAACCACTTCTAATCCTTCTTCCTTAAGTGCTTGACACGCTTGAGTTCCTGAGTAATCAAACTCTGCTGCCTGACCTATTACTATCGGACCTGAACCTATTACTAATACTTTTTTAATATCTTTTTTAATTGGCATAATGGCTACCTCCTAAGTGTTCTTCACTAATAGTTACTCTGCAAATTTTATGAACTCATCGAATATATAGTCACTATCTTTTGGTCCTGGACTAGCTTCAGGATGGAATTGTACAGAAAAAATAGGTAAGACTTCATGTTTCATCCCCTCTATAGTTCCATCATTCACACTTATATGAGTGGCCCTTACGTCCTTTGGCAGTACATCCACATAATATCCGTGGTTTTGAGAAGTGATATACACTCTATTCTTATCAATATCTTTTACCGGATGATTACAACCTCTATGTCCAAATTTAAGTTTCTTAGTTTTTCCTCCAAGACTTAGAGCTAATATCTGGTGCCCAAGACATATACCTACTATAGGCTTCTTTCCAACAATATTTTTAACATTCTCTACTATATCTGATAGATCTTCTGGATCTCCAGGTCCATTTGATAAAAATACAAGGTCTGGATTAACCTTCAGTACTTCTTCTGCTGAAGCAGTTGCAGGAAAAATTGTGACTCTGCAATTTCTTTTCACAAAGCTATTTATTATATTCTGTTTTACACCAAAATCCATTATAGCTATATGTTTTCCGCTTCCATAAAATTCATAGATTTCACTTGTTGTAACATTCAAAACTGCATCTTTATTTGAATAAAGCTCTGTTTTCTTAAGAGCCTCTTCTGAAGAGATTTCATCTAATGTTATTACACCCTTCATTGTTCCATTTTCTCTTAATATTTTAGTAAGAGCTCTTGTATCTATTCCTTCAAGTCCAATTATCTTATTATTATTTAAAAAAGTTTCTATTTCTAATTCACATCTAAAATTACTTGGTGAAGCACATTTTTCTCTTACGATAAATCCTTTAACCTTAGGATAAGAAGACTCCATATCTTCAAGATTTATTCCGTAGTTTCCGATCAAAGGATAAGTCATAGTAACTATCTGTCCATAATACGATGGATCTGTAAGCACTTCTTGATATCCTGTCATTCCGGTATTAAATACTACCTCTCCAACACTTTCTTTTAAATATCCAAAAGCTTTTCCTTCAAAAACAATACCATTTTCTAATATAAGCTTTGCTTTCATTATAGTCCTCCTTATAATCCTTTAGGGAAAATACACTTATACAAGTGAGGTTCCTGCCGAACTTATTCATGTATATTTATTAAATCATATTGCATAATTATTCGTCAATAACAATTTATGCATGTATTTTATGATTTATTCTAATAGTAACTGTATACTTTTGCTTTGCTCTATAGGAATCTGTTTTAAATATGCTTTTAACATTTTTATAAACTTTACATCCTTTACCTAACTTTACAATTTACCATATAAAACTCAACCTACTTATATCTAAAAATTACAGTATCGTTGTATATAGATCAGTTATTAAGTTTATAGTACCTGATATGCAGCAAATAAATGTTGTATAAGCTTATCCTATTTAAACAAAACAAAAGGATATCTAAGAGATTAATAAAAAAACACTAATCTCTTAGATACCCTATATATTCAGCAGGATATTCAATTATAATCAAAGCTATTTGTTTAATTTCATGACAAAAAACGTATGCCATATAATCATACCCCTTTCTGGCCTCTCTGGACCAATTTAAAGTGTATTATCTACCTTATTATTTGTTATTTATATCTATTCTAGTTTAACCTATAGTACATGTCAAGAAATAAAAGTTTTTATTTTTGTTGAAATGATTAAAGATTACCCAAATAGGTAATCTTTAACCATTAACAATATTATACCTTGCCTATAGGTATTTGTAACTCTTTTTGTCCTATTGAGTCCATTATATTATTATCTATAGCAAGCATTTTGTCAATGTGATTATTATCATATAAATAAAGTTCCTTTCAACAAAGACAAAGCATTATTGTATATTTATGCACTTTATTTGATGTTTGTGCACTTTGTTTATAAAAAATAATATTTATTTTTCCAATTAAGTTAAATATATCGTCTTAGTACCTATTAGAAATATCACCGCAATATTCTATATATAGACGAACCACTATATAATTGAATTTATATTTTCAAATATCCATTTCAAAGCCCAGAGGAGTTTTGAAAATAGATTTGGGGTTGAGGTGTTTCATCTTTATTAATGCTTTTATACTTATTAATCTATATATACTAATAAGCTAGCTGGTTTTTTTAATATTGTGTAACTTAAGTAGTATAAATTTCATATTCTTATAAAGAGATAAATTTTTAAAGGGAGATCAAGATGGATTTCTTTAATAATGATTACTTCAATCCAAATAGTCACTTTAGATTTTATGACGATGGAAGCAGTATAGACGAAGTTGGAGAATATGAAGTAGATGTTAGTTTTACTTATGCTCCAATATATGAGAGCTTAGAAGAGGATATGAGAGGCCCCTCTGATAGACCAACTCCACCTCCAGCTCCAGTAAATACACCTCCAATGGCTCCTCCTCCTTCATTCAATCCTTCAAAGAATGACCCTAAAGCTAAAGTTCTTGCAGGCTCACAATATCCTGAAGGGCCTCAAGCTTTTGGTGGACCTCAAACTGGAGGAGGCAATGTAAAAGCAGTAAGTCCAATTTCCATACGCCCTTGCCTATTTAGATATACTTATATATGGCAGAATAACGGAAGATCTTATTGGGCTTACCTGACATCAGTAGATCGTTACTCAGTTTCTGGATGGAGATGGATGTTCTATAGATGGGTATATTTCGGAATAGACATAAGAAGAATAGATACATTTATATGCTATTAAATAGTTATAAGGAGAAGAATATATTTTCTTCTCCTTATAAACTTCAGTTTCTTAAACAAATATCCATTCCATGTCTTCTATACCCTGACAGTAAAAAATATATCCTGTTCTTTTATCGAAAATAATTATAGGACCCATATAATCACCAGCATATTTATATTTTTAATTAACCTTATCTTTTAAATCCACTTAAATATATAGATGCATTATCATTTTTTAGAAACCCACTTATTATCCTTAATATAGAATCTCCAAGGAAAATGCACAGCTTCTTCCGCATAATCTATACCGATTCTAGTAGTTTCAACAATATCTTCATCCGATATAGTTTTATTGTCTGAAGGTTCTTCTAAATATAACTCCTCGCTTTCAGTCATATCTACCCAGTTATCTTGCTTGTTTATTGCAAAAGCAATACATAACTTTGATGGACCATTAGTAAGAGCTTTCACTTGAGCATTAGTTAGAGAATCAATTGTTTTATCAAATCTCCTTTTAGCCATTTCTTCAATACCATCTACAGGCTCTATTGCTCTTATGAGTACACCTTCTGCAGTTCCTTCTTCTTTTGTTATTATATTAAAACAATGATACATTCCATATATAGAAAAAACATATACAATTCCAGGAGGCCCGTATAGAGGCTTAACTCTCTCTGTCATCTTCCCTCCATATGCATGTGAGGCCTTATCTATAGCACCTATATATGCCTCAGTTTCGACTATTATTCCTTTTAGAAATGTTTCTCCTACCTTCCTTACTAATATTTTTCCTAGAAGTTCTTTCGACACTGTAATGGCATCTCTTGCATAAAAATCTTTACTTATCTTCATGATACTCTCCCGTTAGCCCAAAGATAATTGGTATTTAAAATTATAAATTATATCTATCAACATTTAATAAGCATCAATTTATTTTAAATTATATAACATTTAAATATACCTTTATTATCTTTTTATCATAATAATATTATCCATATATTATTTTTAAAAATATAAATTTTATGATTAATTATTCCCTATAATCAAGTAAATATTATATAAGTTTTACTTTTACAAACCTTAACTTACCGACTTGAATTATATCACCATCACCTATCGATACCTCTAAGCTATTAATAACCTTTTCTCCATTTATCTTTAGCCCTCCACCTGTTATAAGCCTTTTAGCATCATTCTTACTCTTACATAATCCTTTTTCAAATAAAAATGAGATTAAATCTTTATCTAACAATTCAGCCTCTACTTCAAGCTTTTCTACATCTTTAGGAATACTTTTTTTCTGAAATATATTTATGAATTCTTGCTCTTCTTGTTCAGCAGCTTTTTCTCCATGATATAATCTAACCAATTCTTTAGCTAAGCTTATCTTAATATCTCTAGGATTTACCTTACCACTATTTAATTTACTTCTAATTTCATCAATTTTATCAGGATGTATATCCGTAGTTAGCTCAAAGTATTTGATAATATTTTCATCTGGTATAGACATAGTCTTTCCAAATATATCTTTAGCACTTTCATTTATGCCAATATAATTTCCTAGACTTTTACTCATCTTTTCTTTTCCATCAACACCTTCAAGTAAAGGCATAAATATAGCAACCTGGCTTTCCATATCAAAATCTCTTTGAAGCGTTCTTCCCATTAGTATATTGAACCTTTGATCTGTGCCACCTAGTTCAATGTCTGCTTTTAAACTTACAGAATCATATGCTTGCATTAAAGGGTAGAAAAACTCATGGATAGAAATACTTTGGTTACTTTCAAATCTCTTTTTAAAATCATCCCTTTCAAGCATTCTAGCCACTGTTGATTTTGCTGCTAGATTTAATACATCTTCAAAATTCAACTTTGAAAGCCATTCGCTGTTAAATCTAACTTTTGTCTTATCTTTATCTAATATCTTAAATATTTGCTCTTCATAGGTTTTGGCATTTTCTATAACCTGCTCTTTAGACAATTGCTTCCTAGTTTTTGATTTTCCAGTAGGATCACCTATCATTCCTGTAAAATCCCCTAAAACTATAATAGCCTCATGCCCAAGTTCTTGCATCTGTCTTATCTTCCTTAACACAACCGCATGCCCAAGATGTATATCTGGTGCTGATGGATCAAGTCCAAGTTTGATCACTAATGGTTTATCTTCTTTTATCGACTGCTCTAACTTTTGTCTTAGATCCACTAAACTAATAATCTCATCTGCCCCTTTAGAAATTATTTTTATTTGCTCTTCTATATTAATCATATTAATCAAGTTAAGTTCAAAATAGTTAGTTGCCTATTTACATTTAAAGATTTACTTTTTCTATAAAGAGAACTAACTTATACTTAACTACACCTCCTAAATTTAAATTTATTTAACTACTTTCTAAATTTATTCAAATCAAACTTCAAGCTCAATACTTCATGGAAATGAAAACTTCATATTAAATAAAGTTATACATACTTAAATGTATGAGCTTAATCTAATCCAACCTATTTATAAAATTACCTGCAGAATAACTTTATAAAATTAGTTGGTAAATAAAGAATTCGCTAAATTGAGATATAATTTCCTAAAGAATAAAAAAACTCCCGTCCTCTAGATTGCTCTAGAGGACGAGAGTATAAACTTCGCGGTACCACCTCAATTTATTAATGCCTTACGACAATAACCTTTTCGAGTACGATGTAAAAAAACATGAACATGATACTCTAGCACTATAACCTGTGCAGGATAGGGAAAACAGCCTACTACCTTATAAGGATTTGGTGTTCAGCTCATAGATGTATTCAAAATAAATTCTTTGCTTCTTCACACCAACCAGAAGCTCTCTTAAAAAGAAATATATTTTTACTCTTTCTACTCATAGCCTTTTTTATATTTTTTTATATATTATACTCAAGCATTCAAAACTATTCAACTATTTTTTTGAATAATTTACATAAAAAGTTTTCTAAAACTTCTTAAGCCCGCATTAACACTATATATTTATATAAATATATAAATTTTTCTTTTTATAATTATATGTTATAACAATATAAGAACTTTCATTATTACCATCATATATTTTTTATTTTCTTAACTCCTCTATAACTTCATCAACAGATTTTTTAGCTTGCTCTCCAGAAAGCATTGATTTTACAGTCAATACATTATCCTTTATTTCGTCATCTCCTATTAATACTACATAAGGAATTCCTAATTTATTTGCATAGTTCATCTTCTTTTGAAGCTTTCCACCCTCAAAATACACTTGAGTTATTATACCAGCTGCTCTTAGCTTATTTGCTGTTTCTAGGCTGTAATTCAAGTCATCATTCATCGGTATTATGATAACATCACAAAGAGTTTCTCTATCCTTAGATTTTAATAGTTTTGCTTCTCTTAGTTGATAGAACAATCTAGTTAAACCTATGGATATCCCAACTCCAGGGAGCTTCTGATTTGTGTAATACTCTGCTAGATTTTCATATCTACCTCCAGAACACACAGAACCAATTGACGGATAATCATCTAGTATAGTTTCATACACTGTTCCAGTATAGTAATCCAATCCTCTTGCAATCTTTAAATCAATTATATAATTTTTTTCTGGCACACCAAAGCACCCTATATATTCTATTACTGACTTTAATTCCTTTAATCCGTCTAAGAATACTTCATCTTCTACACCAAGTTGCTCTAAAGAGTTAATAAGTTCACTGTTATTTCCTGAAAGCATTATAAACTTCATTATGGAAGTGACTTGTTCTTCACTTAGAGTGTTGGAAAGTTCATCTCGCACACTCTCTTCTCCAATTTTATCTAGCTTATCTATTGTTCTTAGAACATCACCAGCCTCGGATATGCCTAGAGCGTTAAAGAAACCATTTAATATCTTCCTGTTATTTATTCTTATCTTAAAGTTTTCAAAACCTAACTCTTTAAATATGGAATATATAACTGCAGGAATTTCTGCATCATTTACTATACTTAACTTTCCATTGCCTATTATATCTATATCACACTGGTAGAACTCTCTGAATCTTCCCTTTTGATTTCTTTCTCCCCTATAAACCTTACCTATCTGATATCTTCTAAAAGGAAAATTTAATTCACCCATGTGTTGTGCTACAAATCTAGCAAAAGGAACTGTAAGATCAAACCGTAAGGATATATCAGTATCCCCCTTGTTAAATCTATATATTTGCTTTTCTGTTTCCCCTCCACCTTTAGCAAGCAAAACTTCACTTTTCTCCATAATTGGGGTATCCATTGGTACAAATCCGTATTTCTCATAATTCTTCTTTATGGTATCAAGCATAAAGTTAAAATCAATTTGATCCTTCGGAGTAAGTTCCATAAATCCAGGTAATATTGATGGTTTAACAAAATTTTTCTCCATTTCTTCTCCTCCTGTTAATATTATTTATTTGGAAAACAAAAACACCCACTAAGGATTTATACCTAGGTGGGTGTACTATTTATCACTCAAGCACCATAGATACAAAATCCTCAACAAGATTAGACCTGTATCTGTGGTTTTTTAACCAAGAACAAGTCTTCTATCTATGGTAATGTAGTTTTACTTGTGAATTAAAACTTATATTAATCATAAATCATTATCTCCAAACTTAATTTCCACAATTTTAACATATTAGGATTTAATATTCAAGTTGTAAATGAACCATTTCATAATTAAATTTATATTTTCAAATTCTCCTATCAGAACCCAGCGAAGTTTTAAAAATATATTTCGAATTGAAGTGCTTCATCTTTATTTTGATAAGTTTCAATGGGAAGTAGTTTATCTATAAATATTTAATCTTAGAATATTAATCTTATATTGATTCTATAATAATCAATATCTTATAATTATATACAGACTTTATTAAAAGCTATCAGCGAAAAATCATGTTTTAAATATATATCGAACCAATGGTTATCTATTAGTTAATCAAAAGGACACTATACCCAATATATTTTCATTTTAAAGGAGAAAATAACATTGAGAAAAGAAAAGAAAATTACACTAAGCAAAGAAAGCAGAGATTCAATGATTTCATCCATACAAGAATTTTTCCATAATGAAAGAGATGAAGAGATAGGAAACCTAGCTGCATCTGCAGTATTAGATTTCATTGTTGAGGAGTTATCTTCCGAGTTCTATAATCAAGGAATTAATGATGCCTATAGATACATAAGTGAAAGAACAGAAGATATGCTTGGACTTCAAAAGTAATCTTACCACTGTAGAAACAATATATTTCCAGGAAATAAAAAAGCTCACTGAAGCTAATTTCTTCAGCGAGTTTTTTTTGCACATCTGCCTTTCCGGATGTATATAAAAAATCATATTAATTCTTTGAGTAAGCTCATTAAAGCATCTGGTTAATAACCACTTAATTTCAGCCCACTGCTTTAACAGCATCTTTAAATTATTTCACCTATTATTCAAGATCTATTACTTTAGAATTCCCATCAACATTAGAAAGAATTCCTTTATCATTTATATCTAGCAAAGTACCTTCATATTTGACTGTCTTTTTAGTAATAGCATCAGTTACGCTTTTATTTGAATTTTTTATAAACACTCTGCCCCCGGCAGTTATGAATATATCATTCTTATCCACTTTAGAATCTAATTTAATATTTTGCCACTCACTTACTGATTTATCAGCATCTCCGTAGATTATTTCCTCTATTTGATCAGCTTTTCCTTTTCCTATAAAAACTGAATTATCACTATGTCCTATTATAGTACCTTCACTTAAATTTTTAATTTTAGTTTGCTTAGAACCTGTATTAAGCTTTACCATATTCGTTTGCTCATAAAGTAGATTCGCATTTACTGGGTCAATGTCTATTGCACCTATTCCAACGAGGTTAGATTTAACCTTTTCTAATTGGGACATAACATTTATTTTGTATATATCAGCTCTATTAGATGATTTTCCTATCTTAAAATACATTACATTAGAGGAAGTAGCAAATGCCATATCTTCAATGTTATCTTTACTGCTAGATAAATTAATTATATCTTTTTTCAGATCCAAGTCAGTAAGCTCCACTTTTTCATCTCTAGATGCGTCATATTTATGAATATCTATATAAGGCTTACTTTTAGAATACTTTGTTTTCTCAGCTATTATGAGAAAATCTCCATCTGTTACCCATTTAGTATAATTAACTTCCATGCTTTCTTCTAACTTAACAGTCTTTATATCTCCTTTAGTCCTATCCCCTACTTTTAAGGCGCCATCTTCCATGAATGCAATATAGGCACCATCATGAGACATCTTGACGTCTGTAGCATCACTAGGAATATTTATATCTTTCATATTACTGATTTTCTTCTTTTCTACCTTTTCAGCCTTAACAGTAGTTTCTCCACCAAGATATACCTTTTCGAAGTATAAAAACACTCCATTTTGTATTATCAGTGCAATAACAGACCATAGTAAAAACACCCTAAATTTCTTCATAATCAATCACCTATTTCTCCACATAGAAAGCTGTGGCTACCTTTCTCTCACCAGACCAAACATTAGGCGAGTTGATAACATCTCCATCATAGTACATAGTACTTGAATATCCACCATCAAGCTTCCCAGCATTTACAGCACCTCTAGACATCATTATCTCTTGAACATCATATAAGGTTGCTCCTATTTTACTTACACTTTTTCTTCCATCTATAACTAGAAGTAATATAGTTCCATCCTTTTTCTGACCTATAGCAGTTCTAGGGTTAAAACCATCTTCAAGTTTATTTTTAGCCTTGATCTGTCTCTGACCATTTACTATAAGCGGAACTTTATCAAAACACATAGCTTCATTAACATTAAAGCTTTTTAAATCATTTATACTATAATCTCCAACTAGAAGCACACCATTTTTAGTTATAGCAATTGAGCTTACAGGAGTTTTATAGTCTATATTTTCTTTTGGATATATTACCTTACCCTCAGAAATTACAAATCCACCAGGCACTGCACCTGTACCTTCATACATCTTACCGTCTGGTGTCTGATCGCTAAATGCTCCTCCGTTAATAGCTGCAATAGCATTATGATCCTTTGCAAGCTCACTAGTTTTTTCACCAACCTTACCTAAATACTTGGTCATAGCTACTTTAACTTTCTTTGGATTTTTTATTTCTAGCATATATCCATCATATTTATCTGTGTGAAAATCATACCTTGTTATATCATTTCCAGAGGCATTATTTATCTTTATCAAACTTGTATCTTCCTTCATTGCAGAAGCAACAGCATCTGTTTTATCCATCATTTCATTGATAGTGGACTGAGGTATAAACTTAGTTATAAGATAACTATGTCTTGTAGCTAATACCGTTCCTAAAACCATCTTTCTAACATCACTATAAGGTCCAAATAATAATAATATAGGTGAAGTTATAACCATAAAACCTATTATATAAACAATAAACAAAGCAAATTTCTTATATGAAAATTTAGTCTTGTTCTTTTTTCTTCTTTTCTTATTCATAAAACCATTCCTTTCATCATAAGAATCCAACTTTCTAAATATACCAAAGTAACATTTAGGTTTAATTACATTTTAATTACATATATAAAATTTAATAAATATTTTACTTTTGCTATTCTCTCTTATTATATTGGCTAATATCTGGAATATAGTTATGTAACTAACTGTTACATAACAATGTTTTCAATCATTAATCACCAAATAAGTATAGAACAAAGTAATTTGAATGTACATAGTAATATTCTGAGCTAATATTAGTTATATATATAATTTGCATTATTATTCCATATTTAATATAATTTTAATAATTAGTTATTAAATTGTTAACAGACAAATTCTCCCCTCATATCTAATTTATTATTCACCATAATTAATCTCTATAAAATAAATAAAACTCTATATTGAAAGGAGCCTTAAATGGAACAAAACACAGACATTTCTTTACAAGAAGAAAAAATTAAGATAGGTTATAAAGACTTACTTAAAGAAAAACAATTTCTAAAAAACACCATTGCCAATAGTGTATCCAGATTTGGTGATGGAATAGATACAATTGCTTTCTCATGGCTTGTGTATCAGGTAACAGGTTCTACAGCACTGGTAGCTGCTCTGTTTGCAGTAAATGGTTTGCCTAATTTATTATTTGGAATGGTCTCAGGTGTTGCTTCAAATTACTTCAAAAAGAAACACGTAATGGCCATATGCGACTTGGGTAGAGGTCTTTGTGTGTCCTTGATTTCTTTACTTTTTATCACTGGAAATCTCAGAGCTTGGCATCTTTATGTAGTTACATTCTTCAACTCATCTTTTGAAGCTTTTAGAGGTCCAGCCTCAACTGCTGCTTCTCCACTAATACTCCCAAAAGAAAAATTTGATGTAGGCACTTCACTTAGTTCATCCTTAACCAATACACTTCAAATCATAGGCCTTACCGCTGCCCCCTTATTTATCGCTATACTAGGGGTTGGTGGAGCAATATTAATAGACGCATGTACATTCTTTGTTTGTGGATTTATAGTTTTAACTTTGAAGTATACTGATTACCTAAAGAAAAATACAGATAACAGTCCTAAAGTTTATCTTAATGATTTAAAAGAAGGTTTTTCTTATGTAATTAAGGATAGTTTTGTGCTAAGCATATGTATCTTTGGTGCATTGGTTAATGTTTTTATGACACCACTTAATGCTTTCCAAGCACCTTATGCAAAGGATGTGCTAAACAGAGGTTCAGAAGTACTTTCCTTTATTGAGGTTCCTATACTTATAGCTATGTCATTAGGTGTATTGTTTATACCTAAGGTTAAAGAGAAGATAGGCGGAAGACTCATGCTTTTGTCAGGCACTGCAATAGTTGGATTAACATACTCCACCTTCGCTCTCTTAGGCCATCTTCCAGCTTACTTATTATATCCATCATTAGCTATTAATAGTTTCCTTTTAGGTTTAGGTGCTATTTTAGTTAACATGCCTCTCCAAATATCCCTATTTACTAAAATAGATAGAGAATATCTTTCTCGAGTTGCTTCTATTATGAATGCGCTAATGCTCTGTGCTACACCATTAGGTTCATTTATTTTTGGTATGATTTCATCTGTAGTTTCGATTAAGCTATTATTCTTCGCCTTAGGTATAGTAGTAATTATTTTATCTTTGACTCAAACTTTAAATAAAGCTCTTAAAGGGCTTAATTAAATAATAAAATTCAACGCAAAGAAAGTTAACAAAAAAGTTTGAGCTTATATAAAATTCAGCTCAAACTTTTTTTATAAAACAATATATAGATGAACCACTTCATAATTAACTTCTAAATATAACTTCTTCTCTTGAGAACATTATCTTTACAAAAAGAATTGATAAAATAACATAAACAATATGCCAAGCAGCTACTACTAATATATGCTGAGTATTGAATATGCCTACTAAGAATTCTTTCATCAGAACTACTACATTAACTATAGGTATATTAAAATATATCCACTTAACAGTCTTAGCATCCATCATAAATGGTATATAGGATAATATAAATACTGGAGCTGTTATTCCACCTAAAAATGAATTAGCTTCTTTTATTGATTTAGCATATATACTTATAGCCATTTCTACAGCACAAACTGATATAAGAACGAAGACCGAAAATAAAGCTATTAAAACTAGAGCTTTAGGGGTTACGTTTAAAGCATTTCCTAGCTTAAAGTTATACTTTAGCGAGCCTCCCATTGCTGTCATACTAGCAACTAAGGCTATTATAGATACTGTAGCAAGAGTAGCTAGTTTTCCCCACATTATGGACATTCTACTTACAGAAGTTGAAAGCAGCGGCTCAAAAGTTCCCCTTTCTTTCTCTCCTGCGATAAAGTCTGCTGCTATAGTTAAAGTAGGAGTAAGCATAAATATTATTATGAAGGTTGGAAGCATTCCAATCATAACTGATCCTAAACCTTGATCTGAATCTTTTACATTTTCAGTAGTAACTTGCTGTATATCAAAAGGATTTAAGAAATTTTTCTCTAACCCTTTACTTTCTATTCTCGCATTTACTATAGATTTATAATAGCTATCAAAAATAGCTCTTATACTAGAAGCTGCCATAGATGATTTATTTGAATCTTTATCATATACGAGCTTCAAAGTTGTTGGTTTAAAATCATTAATATTTTGATCAAACTCATTAGGTATATCTATTATAAGAGATACATCTCCCTTTTTAAGTTTTTCATCCAAATTATCATCATAATGAAGAGTAATATTCTTCTGCTCTTTCAGTATACTTACTATAGCTGAGTCCTTATTTCCCTTAATTCCTAGATCTAGCTTCTTTTCAATATCACTTTGCATATCCTTCATCATATAGTTAACTAATCCAAACATCACTGGATAGATCAATATAGGTAGAAGAATACTGAATATGATTGTTTTCCTGTCTCTAAAGATATCTATTAGCTCTTTTTTATATATAGTAAAAAAGTTATTCATCTCTTTCACCTCCTATTAGATCCACAAAAACTTCTTCTAAATCATCATTGTTATATTTCTTCTTTAACTCAGCAATGGTTCCTTCTTCAACTAGTTGTCCTTTATTTATTATAACTACTCTATCACATAGCTTCTCAACCTCTCTCATTGAATGACTTGAAAAGAGGATTGTCTTATTTTCTCTTTTACACTTCTTTATAAAGTTATGAATTATCCTAGTAGCTCTTACATCCAAACCTGTTGTAGGTTCATCAAATAACATAATTGATGGTGAGTGGACAATAGCTCTAGCGATGGACACTTTCTGTTTCATTCCTCTAGAGAACTTACCAACTCTTTTATCTATATATTCTCTCATATCAAGTTCATCAGCTAATTCATTAATCCTTTTATCAGCTTCCTCTTTACTAAATCCATAAAGATTAGCGAAGTAAGACATATTTTCTCTCGCTGTTAATCTATCATAAAGCCCTACATCTCCACCAAACAATATGCCTATCTCTTTTCTTACCTTATCTGGATCTTTATTTATATCAAAACTGTTTACTAACACAGTACCAGCAGTAGGTTTTAGTAGAGTAGATACCATTCTCATTGTAGTTGTCTTACCAGCACCATTCTCACCTAGAAGACCTACTATTTCACCTGGATTCACAGTAAAACTAAGCTTACTTACCGCCTTTGTCTTCTTGAACTCTTTTGTAAGTTCCTTAACCTCTAACATATATCATCTCTCCCTAATTAAAATCTTTTTCGTAAAGCTCTATGCTTAAGAAACATCTTTATATTTCCATAAGTTAAAAGTATCATTAACAATGCCCAAAAAGTTGCTAATGCAGGACTTTCTTCTGCAGTTCTTATAATTGATGCGAACATACATAATTCTGAAATAGTAACTAATCCTATTAATCTTTGAACACGTCTTATCATTTCAGCCTTTGATTCTTCATCATTAAAAATTTCCATCTTATCTTCGCTATAATTTTCATTTTTGAAATAGAACCAATTCATGCATCCTGTTACATACTCCCACTCTGATTCTGCAAATATTGTAAGATAATTATCTTCTTCATATTTGCTTAATCTTCTATAATCAAGCTTATATACAACATCCTTAGGTTCACACACTCTGAATGTAAATATGAATAGTCTAGCATCTATTAACTCGTAACCTTTTAAGCTCATTTCCCTTAACCATTTTTCTTCTTCTTCGTGCTGCCATACAAAAAACACTTTAAATCTTTTAATATATTTATTTACCTTTACCATCTTAACCTCCATAATATAAATGCTATAATCCAGTTACTACTCTTTTACCATTTTCATAAAGTAATTCAATTCTTTTATGCTCTAATTTAACTATCTCTTTTCCTAATTCAGTTAGTGAATAGCTTTTTCTTCTAGAATCAAATTCATTAATTACTTCTACTATTATCTCTTCCTTAACTAACTTACTTATGGCTCCGTATAATGTGCCTGGTCCAAGTTTAACCTGCCCGTTGGTCATATCCTCAACCTTTTGCATTATTCCATATCCATGCATAGTCTCTGCTAAAGATAAGAGTATATAGTATGTAGCCTCTGTCAAAGGAATATATTTCTTAGCATTTTTCATTTACTTCAGGTCATCCCCTTCGTTAGTAGATATTATATCGCCTTCCGATATATCGTATACTGATATATTATTCCATTTTTTTCATGTTGTCAATGATTTTTCATAATAAATAGGTCGTTAAACCTAGCACAAAATTTATGTATTTTCTTAGTAAAGCAAAAAAATAGAAGCTACTTCTAGCCTCTATTTTGTATTAACACTTCTTATTATTTTTCTTATAGCACTTCGTGGAGCAACCCTTAACGCTTGAATCATAAACTTATTTTTAAGTCCAGGTATAACAATTAGTTTTCCTTTAAGATAATTTTTATAACCTATATATGCTACAGTTTCAGCATCCATCATATATTTTTTAGCTTTTTCAGACTTCATAACTTCTGCACGGCTTTGAAAATTAGTCTTTACAGGTCCAGGACAAAGTGCTGTTATTTTTACATTAGTATCCTTAAGCTCTTCTCCTAAAGCTTCAGTTAATGATAATACATAAGCTTTGGTTGCATAATAAACAGACATCTTAGGCCCTGGTACAAATGCTGCTGTAGATGCCACGTTTAAAATCCCACCCTTATCTAATTCAATAATTCTAGGAAGAAAGCTTTTAGTAAGTCTAGTTAATGCATATATATTAACCTTAATCATATCTAAATCTTTTTCTGTATCAACTTCATGAAAATGTCCAAAAGAACCAAAACCCGCATTGTTCACTAAGTTTTCCACAGTTAAGTTATTTTCATCAACAAATTTAATTACTTTTTCCACATAAGCTTCTAGTTTTAAATCTGCTTCTACAGAATGAACCTTTATAGAATTTATTTCTTCAAGCTCAGCTTTTACTTTCTTTAATCTTTCCGTATCTCTTCCAACTATAATTAAGTTATTTTTGTCTTTTGCAAAAAGCTTAGCTAATTCATAGCCTATACCAGAGGTTGCTCCAGTTATTAACGTATAATTATTCTTCATTATTTCTCTCCAGTTTCGATATGAGAATTCTTTCTAGGATTCCAACTTCAACTATTAATTTATACATGCCCGAAAATCCCCAAAAGCCGGGATTTTCGAACAAGTATAAATCAAGTTTTCGTAGTGGAATCCTTTATTCATATCTCATTTTGATATGAGGAATTCCTGCCTCCATGTAAACCTCAGATTTTCTCTTAAATCCTAAACCTTCGTATAAATTTACTACATACTCTTGCGCTGATAATGTTATATTATCTTCATCCAATTCACTTTTTATAAATTCAATTGCTCTTACCATCATCTTATTAGCAAGTCCAATCCTTCTGTGACTTCCTGTAACCAGCACACGACCTATAGAAGGGTCTTTGTATGCTACTCCAGCCTTAAGAATCCTACAGTAAGCAACTACTCTCCCACTATCCATTGCAAAAAGATGATAACAATCTTTATCCCTATCATCCAAATCCTGCTCCTTAACTTCCTGTTCGCCTATAAATACTTCGTTTCTCGATTTTACGATTTCATAAAGTTCTTCTATAGTTAAATCCCTAAAATGTTTTATAATCCACTCCATTTTATTTCTCCTTTTAAAGTTATTGAATTTATCTTTCCACATTAAATATTGTTGCTAAAATTAATTTTATCGGACTAATATTATTGAAATTAAGATGTTACTACGGAGATACTATATGAACAAACAGTTAGAATAGTTATGTTAAATATTATTGTTAAAATTAAGTGGTTATGCAGGAGATGCTATATGAGCGAGCTATTAGAATTAAATGATTTTTTCAGATGGAATAGCGTTTAAAAAATGTACTGTTCGAACGTAGTGAGTTTACATTTTTAGCTATGGAATATGACAAAATCATATTAATTCTTTGCGTAGGCTCATTAAAGCATTGGATGAATAACCACTTAATTTTACACATTGCTTTAACAGTTCCGAGGGTTAAAGTATCGGATGTAGTGACATCTTAATTTCATCATAGTCATAGAACACAAAAAATTTATTATATCCTATTTTACTAATTTTTTGTTAGTAATTCTATAGCTTAGTGTAACTCTCTTTTTATTCTAGTTTAAATAGCTGAGATTAATCAAATAATAACTTTGAAAGGAGTGTTGATTATGGGTAAGAGAAAAGGTATGCATGAAAAACAAATGGAGTCTGCAAGAAAGTTCCTTGAACATAATGTTGGTATAACTGAAATAATGAATCAAACAGGACTATCTCAAGAGGACGTATTAAAAGAAAAACATAATATGGAGAGAAGAGCTGACGATTAATTTATTACTTCCTGATATCAATGATAGATATCAGGAAGTATATTATTATATAAATAAAGTATTTTAATAAAAAACTACTTAAAAAATATTTAAATGCTGAGTTTACATACTGTTTAGATATATATAACTATAATATTATCCATTGACTATATTGCCACCATTAACATGTATAGTTTGACCTGTTATATATGATGCATCATTAGAAGCTAAGAACACATAAGCTTGAGCTAATTCTACTGGTTGACCTGCTCTGCCCATAGGTGTATCTGATCCAAAGCTTTTAACATCTTCTCCGGAAAAACTTGCAGGTATAAGTGGTGTCCATATTGGGCCTGGTGCAACTGAATTAACTCTTATTCCTGTCTTTGCAAGACTCTGGGATAGTGCTCTTGTGAAGCTTACCAAAGCTCCCTTGGTTGATGAATAATCTATTAAGGTTTCATTACCCTTATAAGCTGTAATGGAAGTGGTATTGATTATATTCCCTCCACATTTTAAATGTGGCAAAACTGCCTTGCTCATATAAAACGCTCCAAATACATTAGTTCTAAAGGTTTTTTCTAGTTGATCTGCACTTATATCCTTAAGACTATTTTGTACATGTTGTTCTGCTGCATTATTAACTAAGATGTCAATTTTGCCCCATTGATCCATTACCTTCTTTACTACTTGACCACAGAAATCCTCATAGCCTATATCTCCACTTATAAGCATACATTGAGCTCCACATTTATCTATTATGCCCTTTGTTTCTTCTGCATCATCTTCTTCATGTAAGTATACTATGGCAACTTTAGCACCTTCTTTTGCAAAAGCTATAGAAACTGCTCTTCCTATACCACTATCTCCACCGGTTATTATAGCTACTTTATCTTTTAATCTATTAGAGGATAGATTATATCCTTCCATTTCAAAGATTGGTCTTGGATTCATTTCATTTTCAAAGCCTGGCTGCCTATCTTGGTGCTGTGGTGGAAAACTAGTTGGGAACTTATGATTTTTATCCATTTATATCACCTCTAAAAATTATTTATAATTGCTATATAAGTCTTAATTATTATTCCTTTTAGCTTAAATTTTTATCCTTTTCATAAAATGTTTAATCATTGAATTTCATATTACTTAATCCTTTATTACAGAATAATTCTAGTATATAGACATATAAATATAGAAAAAATATATTTGTAGAAAGGAGTGATATAAGTGGAATATAAAAGAATACTCGATAGCGGTGATTTAAAATCCAGAATAGAGAATACTATAACTGAATTTTATTGGGTTAATAAGATAGACATTAATGCTAAAAATGATCCTTTTTCTGCAATTGTATATGTAGATCCTAAGCTAGTACAATATGATGAGGTGCTTGAATTCATACACTTTCTAGGTGATGAAGAAGACACTGCAAGATGTACAATATGTGATACTCGAGCAGTAATGTCATTAAGAGAAGGTTTTGAAAGTGGAAAAGAATTCGAATATCTTATAGGATTGAATGAACTTAAAACAATACTTACTAGATCCTATGACTTACCTGATAGTAAATTCATAGATGCTATAGTTAAAGTTCACGAAGATATCCATATATTGATAAAAGATAGAAAGCCATTACCAGTGTAATAGTATTTAATATATTTTTAAAATTATAAAGTGTGAGTGTCAATATAAAATGACCGCTCACACTTTAATTATTTTCATGATATTATTTTTAGAAGTTCTTAGCAGCTTCTTTTGCATTTTCTATAGCTGCATTTTTAATTTCTTCAGCTTTGTCTGGAGCATAGTTTGCACCTTCAACTATTACAGATGAATAGTCTGTAATTCCGAAGAAACCAAGAACAGATTTTATATATCTATCTCCTAGCTCGAACTCAGCAGTTGGTCCATAACTATATATTCCGCCTCTAGCTTGTATGTGTATAGCTTTTTTACCACTTAATAAACCTACTGATCCGCTTTCAGTATATTTAAAAGTCTTTCCAGCTACCGATACAGCATCAATGTAAGCTTTTAGCATTGGAGGAATTCCAAAGTTCCAAAGTGGCGATACAAATACATATTTGTCTACCTTTATAAATTCATCAACTAGGGCACCTAGAGTTCCTACCTTTTGTTGCTGCTCTAGTGAAAGTTCATTAAAGGCTACTCCACCTGCTAGTTTTCCCCAAGCTTCAAAAACATCTTCATCTATAAGAGGTATATTATCCTTATAAACATCTATATTAACAACTTCATCGTTAGGGTTAACCTTTTTATATTCCTCAATAAATTCTTTTGCTACAGTTAAGCTGTATGAAGCCTTAACTGGTTTTGGATTTGCAGTAATAAATAAAACTTTTGACATAATTAAATCATCCTTCCTTATACTAAATATATATTTTCTAAACTCTAATAATATGCTTGTATTTTGATACTAAATTTTATATAATTATTATACTTAATTAATAATTATTATCAGCTTACTTTATGTAACTATATTAATATATCATACTTACTTTTGTCAAGTATATATGATAAAATAAATTTGGGAGATGATTATTATGGATAAGTGTCAACTTTGCCCTAAGTTTGAAGCAGCCTTTTCCCTACTTGGTAAAAGGTGGTCTGGCTTAATAATAAGAACTTTACTAAGTGGTCCAAAGAGATTTTCAGATATATCCGAAACAATTCCTAATATGAGTGCAAGAATGCTTACAGAGCGCTTTAAGGAATTAGAAAAGGAAGGTATCATAAAGAGAACCGTATATCCTGAAATCCCAGTAAGGATAGAATATGAGCTTACTGACAAAGGAAGAGATCTTGAAACAGCAATGGATGAAATTCAGAAATGGGCTGAAAAATGGAGTTAAATCGGCAGGTTACTGCCGATTTTCCATTTAAATTCATTTATCTTTATCGTATATAATTTTATTATCAGAAGTTATTAAATTTAGATTTACTAGTATAACCTTAAGCACTGCATACACTGGTACTACTGCAAAAGCACCTAATGGACCAATTAAAGTAGCGGCAGCTATAACCAAAAATATATCGGTCAGTGGATGTATCTTCATTGCTTTTGACATTATTAAAGGAACCACAATTCTTCCTTTAACCCCTTGTGCAATCATAAATAATACTGTAAGCTTTATTATCATATGAAGACCAACACTTATGGCAATAATATACGGTATTATCATTGAAACAAAGAATCCCACAAAAGGAATAAAGGCTAATATAAATGTAGTTGAAGCTAAGATAAGAGCACTAGGCATTCCTACTACTTTATATCCTATATATACCATAACTGATAAAGATAATGCTACACAAGCCTGACCAGTAACATAGGAAGATAGTACCTTATTACTTTCGCTCATAATTGAGGACACCTTATCTTTATACCTATCTGGAACTAACTTGATAATACTTCCTGTAAACCTTAATCCATCCTTTAGAAGGTAAAATATTATTACAAGTATAAGTAATAATACAGAAAACAAATTCATTGCGTAACTAAATACTCTCATACCTCTCTTTCCAAGCATGTATAAATATGTTTCTACATATCTCACAATCTTTTCATAAACCCATCCAAGATCTAAGTTTTTTGTAAAATAATCATTAAAGCCCTTTATTAATGAATCACTCTGCAAAGTATTTGATACTTTTGAGATAAGCATCTGAAATTCTCTTATCAAACGCGATCCTAAAAACACAAAAAATCCAGATAGTACTATAACTGTAATTATTAAAGTCAACATAGCCGCAATCCCGTTTTTTGTACCCTTTTTTAAAAGGAAATCATTTAATGGTTTTACTAGATAAAAAAAGAATACTCCTATAATTACTGGTACAAGTACAACCTTTGCAATTTTATGGGCAAAAATTATTAGTGTTGGTACTTTGCTATAAAGAAATATCGCTAGTAAAACTAAATTTATTATTAAAAGATTATATATTATTTTTTTCCTCTTCATAATTTTCTCCTAAAGTTTTTATAGTTTAACTAATATTAGTGTTTTCCATAGCTTTAGTTTGTATGCCTAGTAATATTTATAAATAGTTTCATGTATCATAAATATAACAATCATCTATTTTAAAAAAACAAAAAGGAAGACTACTTATCATAGTCTTCCTTATATAAAGGGTGAGATTATTATTCACGAAGATCCGGGGAGATCTTGCTTAAAATTTAAGGGGATACTTAAATTTTCGTATACTGCATGAGATTAATACTTAATTTTTAATTATTGTGCTAGGAACATAGCCATATCATCATCAACATTTGTTATTCCACCGATACCAAAGTTCTTAACTAAAACATTAGCAACATTTGGTGAAAGGAATGCTGGTAGAGTTGGTCCTAAATGTATATTCTTAACTCCTAAGTATAGTAATGATAACAATACTATAACAGCTTTTTGTTCATACCAAGCTATGTTGTATGATATTGGTAACTCGTTAATATCAGCTAATCCGAATACTTCTTTAAGCTTTAATGCTATTAATGCTAATGAGTATGAGTCATTACATTGTCCAGCATCTAGAACTCTTGGAATTCCTCCGATATCACCTAAGTTTAACTTGTTATACTTGTATTTAGCACATCCAGCTGTAAGGATTACTGTATCCTTTGGAAGTTTTTCAGCAAATTCTGTGTAGTAGTTTCTGCTCTTAGCTCTTCCGTCACAACCAGCCATTACGAAGAATCTCTTTATAGCTCCACTCTTAACTGCATCAACAACTTTATCTGCTAAAGCAAATACTTGTTCATGAGCGAATCCACCGATGATTTCTCCTGTTTCTATTTCAGTTGGTGAAGGTAATTTCTTAGCTTGTTCTATTAATGCTGAGAAATCCTTTATTCCATTTGCATCAGCATCTATGTGCTTAACCCCTGGGAATCCAGTTACACCTGTAGTGTATATTCTATCCTTGTATGAATCTTTTGGAGTAACTATACAGTTTGTAGTCATAAGTATTGGTCCATTGAACTTTTCGAACTCTTCATTTTGTTTCCACCAAGCATTTCCGTAGTTTCCTGCAAAGTGAGTGTACTTCTTGAATGCTGGATAGTAGTGAGCTGGAAGCATTTCACTGTGAGTATAAACGTCTACTCCAGTACCTTCTGTTTGCTCAAGTAATTGTTCTAAATCTCTTAAATCATGTCCACTTATTAATATACCAGGGTTATTTCTAACTCCTATATTAACCTTAGTTATTTCAGGATTTCCATAAGTCTTAGTGTTAGCAGTATCTAATAATGCCATACCTGAAACACCAACTTCACCAGCTTTTAAAGCTAATGCTACATAATCATCAACTGTTTTTGTATCATCTAGTAATTCAGCTAATGCTTGAGCCATGAAAGCAACAACTTCATCATTTTCAAATCCTAATGCTCTAGCTTGCTTTACGTAAGCTGACATACCTTTTAATCCGTAAGTTGTTAATTCTCTTAATGATCTTATATCTTCATCCTTTGTTGAAAGAACACCTACAGTTTCAGCTTTTTCATTGAACTCATCAATGTTAGTTGAGAACCAAGTTGTTGCTTCTGGAAGCTTGCTTTCTTCTTCTCTCTTTAATCCAACGAAAGAAAGTATCTTAGTTAACCAGCTTTCATTTGTTACTCCAACATTTCCGCCTGCTTTAGCTACTTCAGCCTTTAGCTCTTCTCTTAAAGCTAAACCTTCTCTTATTCTTGATATAAATACATCTCTATCAAAGTTTGCGTTTGTTATTGTTGCAAATAAACTATCAACTATGAAGTTGTCAGCTTTCTTACTTGTAACTCCAACTTTTCTTCCTTCATTGTTTACTACTGCAAGACCTTTAACAACATATATCAATAAATCTTGTGATTTTGCTACATCTTCAGTCTTACCACATACACCTTTTATTGTACATCCTTTGCAGCCAGCTGCTTCTTGACATTGATAACAAAACATACTCATGAACGTAACCTCCGATTAATTTATTTATTTAAAATTTTTCGTACCATCTTCCGTATGACTAATTGAAGTGGCATTTATTTGTTTGATCTCTTCTCTACATTTCAAATTATACTAATTTACTCTACATTAATCGGTAACTTAAGTTACGAAATAAAAACTTTTTATAATTTTTATAAAAAAGTTTTGTTTATTTATTTCAAAATATACTGCCAACATAGGCATATCGCCATTTTAGCATAAGTTTATAACCTTAAATAGTAAAACTCCCAGTCTTTCAAATGCTTTATATTAGCATTTATATACTGAGAGTTTTATTATAAATTTATTAACTAGTTTCTTTCTAGTATCAGTTTATGTTTAAGAATATTATTGAAGTTTAGCTAATTCTACTGCAAGCTTAGCTGCAACTTCTGCATTATTAAACACAAGCTTAATATTTGAATCTAAAGATGCTCCACCTGTAATCTCTTTAACTTTAGCAAGTAAGAATGGTGTGCTTTCTTTTCCTTTTATTCCTTTTTCCTTTGCTTCTTTTAGTGCATTCTCTATAGCATTATTTATAGTGTCATAATCCATTTGATATTGCTCATGTATAGGGTTAGCTATTACTACTCCGCCATTTAGTCCAAGATCCCATTTAGCCTTTATTGCTTCAGCAAGTTCCTTTTCATCTTCTACTTTGTAATCAACTCCAAAGCCACTTTTTCTTGTATAGAAAGCAGGAAGCTCTTCAGTCTTAAATCCAACTACAGGAACCCCATAAGTTTCTAAATATTCTAATGTTAAACCTATATCAAGTATTGATTTAGCACCTGCACAAACAACAGCTACATTTGTATGAGCAAATTCTTGTAAATCTGCTGATATATCAAAGGTTTCTTGAGCTTCTCTGTGTACTCCTCCGATTCCACCTGTGGCAAATACTTTTATACCAGCTAAAGCTGCTATTATCATAGTGGAAGCAACTGTTGTAGCTCCATCAGCTTTTTTAGCTATTATGAAAGGTATATCTCTTCTTGAAGTCTTTATAACATTTCCTGCTTTACCTAAGTGATCTATTTCAGCTTCTGTTAAACCAACTTTTAATACTCCACCTAATATAGCTATTGTAGCTGGTACAGCTCCATTATCTCTTATAATTTGTTCCACTGCTAATGCAGTTGAAACATTTTGTGGGTATGGCATACCATGTGATATTATAGTAGATTCTAAAGCTACTACTGGTTTACCTTCTTCTAAAGCTTTTTTAACCTCTGGATTAATGTCTAAATATTTTTCTAACATAATTAAAATTCCTCCTCAATTAACTTATATATATTATCCACTGTAATATTAGGGTTTATAGTATCTTCATGACTAAGTGCAAGTATCGCTGCTGCATTACCGAATATAGCCTTTTGTTTTATACTCAAATCATTGAGTTCTCCATATACAAGTCCGGCCATAAATGCATCTCCAGCTCCAGTTGCATTTACTACTTTTATAGCTTTTCCTTCAATGTATCCATCTTGTTTTCCATCAGTATAATAAGTTCCCTTTGAACCAAGACTTATAAATACATTTTTCACTCCTGCATCTATGAAATATCTCCCAACCTTTTTCAAACTACTGTCATCTTCTATTTTTATACCACTTAAGATTTCAGCCTCTAACTTATTAGGTTTTATAGTGTGAAATACCCCTATTATATCTTTAACCTTCATGGATTTTGCAGTAGAAACAGTGTCTAAGAATAATTTACTTTCTTTATAGTTACTTGCTATATATTTGATTACATCTTCATTGAGATTTGTGTCAATTACCGTAACTTCTGAATTCTCCAATACATGCTTTTTACTTATCAAATAATTAATATCAAGTTTTTCAATAACATCCATATGAGATATTGCAACAGCCATATCTCCAGTTTCATCTAGGATTGATAGATAAGAAGAGGTGCTTTGCCCTTGAGCCACCATTATCTCCTTAACATCCATTCCTATGTGTCTTCCTTCATCAATAATCTTTTGACCGTAAACATCCTCACCAACCACTGATAAAAATTTCGTATGGATTCCAAGTCTAACCATGTTTTCAGCAATATTTCTTCCAACTCCACCTAAAGAATGTTTAACCACACCTATATTAGAGTCTTTGTATATCAATTTACTGCTAGGAAAGCCTTGAATATCTATGTTGGCTCCGCCTACAACTGTAGCATATTGATTTTCCTTTACCACATATCCTTTTCCTAATATACTGCCTTTTTTTATTAAATTAGTTATATGCACTGCTGCTGAAGACCTAGTAATACCTAAGATATTAGCTAATTCTTTTTGTGATATCATAGGATTTTTTCTTATTATCTGTAATATTTCTTGTTCTCTGTTCGTCATAGCACCACCCTAACATATGCTTATTTTATTAACTTTTGCTTACTTAAATCTTATCACTTATTTATATGGCTGTAAAGGTTTATATATATTAATTTTTTTAAATTTTCTTATATCCTGGTTTTAAATTTATACATGTTTATAGTATTTCTAACTCAAGTATTAACATCAAGATGAATATTTAATACTATATAAGTATAACCTTTAATGTTACACTTAATAAATGCTTTTTGTTCGTAAATATACGTGTTATTCTACCTAACATAAGTTGTGTTATAAAGGAGATTAATTTTATATGAAACACTATATAGATCAAGCAAAATCTGAAGTGAATCAATGGAAAGTTAAAGTTAATAAAAAACCAACAGTTATAGATAACCTAACTAGAAAAAGTCAACAAAAGATAAACAGTATACTTCCAGAAAAATACCACACTATCATGACAGAAGCTATAAAAAATATATCTAAAGCGGTTATATCCGGCTCAGAGTTTATAACAAAAAAAACATATAGTAACATGAGCTTTTATGATAGAGAAGAATTAGTAAGAAAGAAAATTGAAACATATAAAACCACAGCTATGCTAGAGGGGGCCGGAACAGGTGCCGGTGGCTTTTTGGTAGGTCTAGCTGATTTTCCACTTCTACTAACTATAAAATTCAAGTTTTTATTTGATGTAGCTTCTATATATGGTTTTGATGTAAGGGATTATAAGGAAAGACTATTTATTCTTCATGTATTTCAATTAGCCTTTTCAAGCAAAAATCATTCAAACAAGATATTTTCTGAGATTGAAAATTGGCAAGAATATTCAAGATCATTGCCTTCTGATATAAACGAATTTGACTGGAAGACCTTCCAACAAGAATATAGAGATTATATAGATTTAGCTAAATTACTACAGATGCTTCCTGCTGTGGGTGCTTTTGTAGGAGCTTATGTAAACTCAAAGCTTTTAGATAAACTAGGCGAAACTGCAATGAATTGTTATAGGATGAGAGTAATTTATAAATAAAAGTAATTCCTTAAATTTATTTAGAAATACTTTTCAGGATTTAATAATGAAAGACAGATTATATGCAAAAGGGTTCCTTTGTCTAAACTAATTTATAGTTGTTCGAAGACCTTAACTTCTGAAGATCTTCGAGTTTATATAAATTAACAATTTAGCTAGGAACCCTTAATTAAACATTTGCATATGTTTTAGGAACATATATAGTATTAAAACCTTCTTAAACATATATCCTTCCAAATAGCTTAGGTAACTTTCAGAGGGTTTATTTCTTCTGCATACTCATCAAGCAACTTTTTTCTACTATCTTCATAGCTAAAATCCAACTCAATTCTTCCACAATCATGTATACACCAAATTGACTGCTGCTTTGGAACCACAACCTTATAGCCTTTCCTTTTGAATTCAATACTATGCGATACATCATAAAAGTGCCATCCTTGAAATATATCTTCTCTCCATGGTATATCATACTGTGTTATCATAATTAACCCATCTATAGCTGCTGCTTCTTCATATATATCTTTTACTTCATTAAAATTGATGATCTCCATGCTTCCAATATGACTATCTGCAACTTTACCAAAGCAGTCACTTGCCTCCCACCATACTCCATTAGTTGGAATTGTCTTGCACCCAACCATACCGATCATCCCTATATTCTTATTTAGATTAAATATGTGTAAGATATCCTGTATAAAGTTTTTATTCACTATAAATACATCTTGATGCATAAAAACCTTGTACTTTGCATCTGACCTTCTAATCCCTTCATTATAGGCACTTGTTATTGAGTTGAAGTCCTTAACTTTAACGAATTCTACTTCTATATCTTCTGGGGTTATTAGATGTTCCACATAAAACTTTGATTCTTCATATAATTCTTCATCATTTACAGAGGTTATAAATGCAATTTTTTTATCATTCATCTTTTTTCCTCCAAATATATCTCCTTCATGATACTTCTTAACTTATCTTTTAAAATTATATGTTTCTCAATAGCTCTATCTATATCTTCCATTGATAGTTTTTTAGAAAAAAATAATTGAGCAATTTTTCCTACACTATTCTCACCATCAACATCATATTCTATTCTCCTAAGTATAAAGGCTAACCTCCGTTCCATACCATACTCATTATTGTCTACTAAAAAAATATATCTAGAAGACAAATACTGAATTCTCATATCCTGTTTTGATACAGATAATAATAGCTCTATGAACTCCTCGTCTTCTTTGCTAGTTTCTCCAAGTATCCCCTCTGCCCTGATGTTATAATACCTACAATCAACAAGAAGTTTATATAAGTCATTGAAGGTAAAGAAACTTACGTTTTCACTACCTAAACATCCATCATCATATCTCCAACTGCCATTAATAAGTTGTTTTATCTTCGAAAAGTACATAGCATTTGGAACTATTAATATTAAACATCCCTGGAGCTTAAGATATTTCTTAATAATAGTAAAAAGTCTTTCCGGATTATTAAGATATTGAACAACCTCACTCATTATAATGTAATCAAAAAATCTTTCCTCATAGTCAAATTCAATGTTTTCTACATCTCCTACCTTCATATTCATGAAGGTCCTGGCAATAGAGGCAGCTGAAGGATTTTGTTCTATTCCAAAGAGGCTTGCATTTTTATACTCGTCTCTTATCTTTAGACAGGTTGCTCCACATCCACAGCCAATATCTAATATATTCATTGTGCTATTATCAATATTAATTATTTTACTTAAAATTTCATATCTTATAAGAGTCATACTGCTTGGATCAAATCCCCACTTTTCTACAAACTTTCTGTAGTTTTCATACATGAGGTCATTTGTTTTACCTTGATCTTTTTTAAACGAAGCACTACCATAATGATGAATAAAGGTATCTTTACATAACAAAAGTTTGTAGCCAGCTTTTATTATTCTATATGAATAATCATCATCCTCATAATTTCCGGGTGTAAATCTTTCATCCAGTAATCCTACTTTGTTAATAACCGATTTTTTTATGAACATACAAAAACCAATTAACTTAATCCTCTGCTCCCACCTTTTTTCATCTGAAACATTATACTTACCTGCAAATTCAATGAGCTCATCGTAATTGGTATATGTTGTAGGTATTGTCTGATAATAAGAACAGTTATTAGTTACTGCTCCAACGGCCCCTATACTCTCATCGCTCCACAAAGCTGAAGATAGATTATTGAGCCATCTTGGAGTAACTATAACATCATTATTTAATAACAAAACACTATCTCCTGTTGCAATATTTATTCCTTGATTACACCCTTTAGGAAAACCCATATTGAATTCATTAAATATACATTTAATATCAATACATCTTTTTAACCAATCTTTCGTTTCATCCGAAGAATTATTATCTACAACTATGATTTCATAATCCAAATGCTCTGTATATTTCCTTATACTATCTATGCATTTTTTTGTATATTCTATATTGTTGTAAGTAATTATAATTATACTAGTCTTATGTGCCTCTATATTTCTATTCAAGCCTCATCAATCCCTTATAAAATAATCAATAATATAATATGTTTACTTGACAAAGTTGCTAATAAAAATTCCTCCGAAGTTGTAGATGAACCACTTCGTAAGTTAAACAAAGAAGCTCAGTACTGCAATTAATTATCGCAATACCAAGCTTCTCATTTATTGTATATATAGATATAACATCATTTTAAAAAAGTTTGGGATCGAAGTGTTACATCCTTGGATGTACCACTTCTTAATAAAACTTATATTTTTAAATTCTCTCACCAGAAACCGTGAGAGCTTTAAAAATAAGTTTCTGATCGAAGTGTTACATCCTTAATTAAATTTTGAACTTATCTACATCTTCTTCTAACCCATTAGATAATTCCTTCAAGTTAGCTGCTTTCTCATTAAATGAATCCATACTTGCAGCTACCTGTTGAGTGGCTGCTGAAACCTGCTCTGTACTTGCCGCAGTTTCTTCTGATATAGCCGACATATTCTGCATTTTATCCATTATGGAATCCTTATCTTTATTTATACCATTTATTGATTGCTGAACAGTACCGATCATCATCGCTAACTTGTCTATAGCTCTAGATATCTCATTAAATGTTTCTTTGGTTTCTTTTACTGCATTACCTTGTTCTTCTATTGTAGCCTTAGCTTCAGTAACAGATTTCACCGCAATCATTGACTTTTCATTAACCTGTTCTATAAGAACCTGTATATCTTTCGTTGATTGAGTAGACTGCTCTGCCAGAGTTCTAATTTCGTCAGCTACTATAGAGAATCCTCTTCCTGCTTCTCCAGCTCTTGCTGCTTCAATTGCTGCATTTAATGCTAGAAGATTTGTTTGTTCTGCAATACTGTTTATAGTCTTTGTTATTTCTTGAATATTTAAAGATGAATCTCTCATATCCTTTACTGCTAACTCTATTTTATCTGATGCGTTACTTGTGTCCACAGATTTATCTGAAAGTGCATCCATAACTACTAATCCATTTTTAGTCATCTTATCTGTATCAGTTGATACTCTAGTCATATTGGTTGTTTGTTCATATATGTTTTGAAGTTTCTTAACCAAAGCATCAAGCTCAGATACGCCTGTTTCAACATCTCTTGCTTGTTGCGTACTACCACTAGCAACTTGATCTATAGTTTTAGCTATATCCTCTATGGTATTTGTTGTTTGCTCACTAATAGTTGAAAGATCTATAGAGGTTTTATTTATAGTATCAGTTGAATTTTTCACGTTTGCAATAAGTGCACTTATACCCTTAGTCATTTCATTATAGCTCTCTGCTAAATCTTCAAACTCATCCTTAGAATTAATAGATAACTCATTAGTCAAATCACCCTTTGCAGCTCCGTTTAGCGCAAATCTTAACTTCTTAATATTTTTATTAATTATTTCACTAAATAAAAAGGCTACTATTACATTTACAATTAAGGCACCAGCCAAAAATAAATAAAGTAGATTTGTTAGCACTTTTGTATCAGTATTTATTTCATTCTTTTTCATGGAAGCCATTATCTTCCAACCAGTAGTGTCATTAGTTATGTAACTTGCAAATTTTGTTTCACCAGTTTTTGTATATATGTATTCAGCTAGTCCACTCTTAGAACTTTTAACTTCATTCCAATATGTCTGCTTAGTTGTATCATCTTTTCCTAAAAGAGTCTTATCAGGATGAGCTATCATGATACCATTTTTATCACTTACATATACATAGCCCTCATTACCTAAGGTTATCTTTGACATATTGTCAGCTAGCGTGCTTAAGTTTATATTTATCGTAACTACTCCAACAGTAGTACCGTCTTTAATTACAACTTTAGAAGCAGATACTATATTATTTCCTGTTCCTAAAGACTTATAAGGTTCTGAAAATGCAACCTTTCCCTTGTTATCCATGGCATTTTTATACCACTCTCCTGCAGTAGGATCATAATCAGCTGCAAAGTTCGTTTCGGGATAAGATATTAATTTTTTATCAGTAGTAGAAAAGATTATTTGTTCAATATCTTTATTACTTTCTTTTACTTGTTTTATTACATCTTTTGCATACTCTTCACTTTCTGGATGCGTACTTAAATTTACAAGGTTATAGTCATTTGAAAGCATAGTTGTACTTGAAACAATTCCATTAAAATAGTTGTCTAATGACTGATTTACTAGACCAACTTCTTGATTTGTTGTAACCTTAAATTTGTTCAAAATTATGTCATAGGATTTTTTATATGCTGCCACACCATAAGTAACTAAAGGAATTTGACATATGAAAATCATCATAAGTATGAGCTTTACCCTTATGCTCCTAAACTTAAATCGCTTTTCACCATTTCCATTTTTCTTTTGCTGCTGATCCTTTTTCATTAATTTTCCCCCTTAAAAATATATAACTGTACCAAATTGATAGAAATTCAAGTGTAAACTAGCTCTTAATTTTAAAACTTAAATCAGTTGTATTGCCTAAGTATAATTTCCCCTCTAAAATCATAACCTTACATAACATGACTATACTAATATATCCGCCCCCTTATAAAAACAATAAATTTAGACTTATATCAACATTTACATATATTTATCGACACTATAATAACATTTTTAACTACTGGAAACAAATAATTTAATTAATTATTTAATACAAAAAAAAAATTTATTAAAATCAAAAATACTTAATAATAATTATTATATAAATAAAAAATCGCTAAGTTATTTCTTAGCGATTTTTTACACATCTGCTTTTTGATACAAACAGGAAAACTTGGCAGCCGAATACTTTATTTTTTAAGGATTCTATTTTAATAGAGCTAAAGTTTTGTCTAGAACTACCTTACCATCCATCATACTGTAGTCCTTCATATCAATTACCACAACAGGAACTCTACCTTTTATTATTTTATCAACTTGCCCCTTTAAAAATTTAACTTGAGGACCAAGAAGAACCGCATCTACTGTACTGCTTACATTTGCGCACTTCGAGATGGGTAAAGCAAATATCTCTATATCTATATTTTTATCGTTTGCAGCACTCATCATTTTGTTAACTAATAAACTTGTAGACATCCCCGCTGCACAAACAATCAGTATTCTCTTCATAAAATCCCCCCTAATAGAACGAAACAAAATTGTATAAGTCAATTATATATTCGCAAATTTGCCAATGTAAATGTTTTATAGCTTTATGTAACAAGTATATTGTTTTGTAAAATTATAATTTTAAGAAACATGATGTTACAAAAAAAGTTGATGAAGTGCCTTCCTTCAGTGATTTTTTTACGCATCTATATTACCCGAAAATCTATGTATATTCCTAATTTTATCTTAAATTTAAATTTTATACTATAACATACAGTAAAAAATAAAAGGATGCTATTATACACCCTCTTAAGTTTATTATTTTACATATATTGCGAAATACAATGCCATTCCGAACTTTGACTTATTTTTAAATGTTGTCTTTAAGTATGATTCCAACTTATCTTTTGGAAGACTTGTTTCTACATCCATTGTTGCCTTAATTTTGCTTACATTTTCTTTAATGGTGCATTTTATATTATCATCTTGATAATTATCAAAAAACTCCACCAACTGCTTTAACTGTGCACAATTTAGTTCTGCTACATAAGTATTCATCTACATTCCTCCTAAGATATATTTATAAAATAAACCTAACTAGTCTTGTAAAGATAATATACAGCTTGTACTATATACATTTTTGTATATGTCTTTTGTATAAACCTTATATATACTATTCTTTAATTCTAAGTTTTAGAATTAAAGATACAAATTAGAATATTAAAAATACTCTATATAAATTATTATATAATTTGTGAATATCTATGTAAAGGTTTTAAGAAATATAGTTATATATAACTCAAATTGTAAAATGATACATATAAAAAACATGTTGTTATTTAAAGCAACAATCTATTGACTTCTCTAGCTAGTGCTTCAATTATGTATACAGTAGGTACCTGAGAAGTAACATCTCTATACTCTAAAGCATTATCCAAAAAGTTTTCTGTACTTATGTAATAAGATATATTAACATCAGAAAGTTTTGACAAAGTTGAACTTTTTCTATTTGTTATAGAAATAATCTTGCTTCCTTTAGATTTCAATAAATTAACAAGTCTTAAAGATGAATCAGTTTCCCCAGAAACCGAGAGTGCTATAGTTACACTATTACTCACCATTTCCCCTATAAGTGGAAAATAAGGGTCATCTATATGCATTGCAAACTTTCCTAAACTTGACATATATCGCGCTCCATATCCTGCTATAAAGCCTGAATTGCCAATTCCTATAAAGATTACATTATTATAATCAGCTATAAGCTGAGCAGCTTTCAATATACTTTCATCCAAATCTCCATTTAGAGATCTCTCCATGAACTCTTCTATAGCGTTGATACTATTATCAAGAATTTTACTGTTATTTTCTTTCACATGCATCTTTAACTTAACTTTAAAATCAGAAAACCCCTCACATCCCATATTTCTACAAAACCTAAGTATAGTAGTTGTGGAAACGTGAGTTTCCTGTGCTAATTCCCTTATTCTCATATACATTACTTTATTCATATTTTCAATTACATACTTATATAGATCTAACTCTAGCTCATTTAAATTCGCAATATTTTCAGCACTAAACACATCAACCACTCCTTAATTAAATAGTACCTCTTTACTTATGTAATTTCAAAGGTTAATTTACAGATATAAGCATATAATTTTGTAAAATAAAAATATTACTATTTATACATGTTTATTATATCTTTAAGAACAGCAGCTCCAGCACCAATAGGATCGGATGCCCCTCCTGCACAAAATATTTCACCCATTTCATCTGTCTCATAAATTATACACTTATTTGTACCATTTACTGATGCCATTATCTTTCCATTTAGTACTTTTACTGGCCCAACTTTCATGGATATTTCCTCATCAAAGATACTTGCTTCTGCTATTAGTTTTATCGTTTGTCCATTTTCATATGCAATCCTAATATCATCATTTGTTAATTTATCAATTCCAGATATATGCACATCATTAATATCATACGTCTTGTTCAATACTTTATTCACTATTAATACAAGTTTACAAGCGCTATCAAATCCACTTATATCTAGTGTAGGATCTTTCTCTGCTATGCCCCTCCTTTGAGCCTTTTCTAAAGCCTCTTCAAAGGATATTTTATTTAATGTCATTTCAGATAGTATATAGTTGGTAGTTCCATTTAATATTCCCTTAATTGACTTTAAATTTGATCCACTCAAGCAATTTTCTCCTACATCTAAAGTTGGAAGAGCTGCCGCTGTAGCGCCGCTATAATTTAACTTAACACCTTTTTCTTTAACCTTATCTAAAATACGCTTGTAATTAGTTACTAATGCACCTTTAGATGCAAAAACTAAATCCATCCCCTGATTCAGAGCCTCTAAAGAATAGCTTAATCCAGGTTCACCGCTATTTAAGTCTGTTGGAGTTGCTTCAACAAGTATATCTCCTTTAGGAATAACTTTACCATGTAAATTCAAGCCTTTAACTTTAGCATATTCTTTGAGAGCAGAAGATCCTTTGCCACACTTCACCAAGAGCTCTAAATCTATACCTTGTTCTTCAAATATCTGACCTTGTGCTCCAATTACTGATATAACTTGTAGTTCTAAATCATATTGATTCAATATAAAGTTTTTATTCTTTGATATAATTTTGCAAAGTTCTACTGCCACATTGCCATATCCACATATTACTATAGATCTTTTCAAAAAAATCCCCCCAAAATTCAAATAAATCTTATTCTATCTTCCCATCTAAAATGTTTTTTAATTTAGATAGAAAATACCCTGATATCAATGGTGTAGTACCTATTATAATTAAATATATATTTAAAATATTATAATGCTTAAACATAGACAGTAAAACTACAAGAACAATAGTACTAATTATTCTTCCCAAATTAAGCACTATATCTTTATTTATCATATACTCTACTCTTAAATCTCCCTCATGGGATTTATCTATTACATTAAAGGTAGTAGATGATAATTGAATCATAAAAAATGGTATAAAGAACGAATCTATCACTGTATAAATGAGCAATATCATATAATTTATTCTATAGGAAAGCAGCAACGCACCTATTAATGCTGACATACCTCCAATGAATATGGCCATTCTTCTCCTTTTAGGCTTTATTATTCTCTGCACCAACATATAAGATAAGGATGAAATAAATGCACCTATAAGAGATAACTTACCAAGAGATAATTCACTACCTGTATTTTGAAAGATTAACAAGTTCACTATAAATACTATAATAACATCTCTAAAGCCCCAACACATAGTAGCTTTTCGGATCATGCCCCAATCGTTATTGTTTTTTAAAAAAGCAACCCTTAAGTTTAGTTTACTGCCACAGTTCTTACACTTTAAGGTAAGGCTTATAAGCATTAATATTATAAACAAAACTAAAGTTATAGCAAAGACTATAGTGTATCCTTTTATTCCCTGAAATCTACTTATTATATACGCTGAAGTTATAGGCGCAACTATACTGGCAAATCCGCAACAACTACCATTATAACCATTAAAGGTATCTCTATTAGTAGGGCATGTAAAATCAAAACTCAACGTATTAAAAGCTAGCCAATAGAAGCCACACGCAAACCCATATATAACTCCTAAAGAGTATATAGCTCCAACTCCATTCTTCCCTATTAATAATATCAATACATAAAACACAGCATATAATAATAATCCTATTCTTAAAGCCCATATGCCATTCTTCTTTTTAGCTATATATCCCGCAATTATAAAAGAGACAGGTGTAAATATATAATGCATTAAATTATATATTGCTATTACAATAAAATCTCCAGTTTCTCTCCAAAAAAATATATTAGCAAATATTCCAGACAACCCCATACCTAATGTAAAAATCGTACTTACTACTAATAACAATTTTGCCTCTTTACACATTTTGCCCTCCTCTGTAATCATAAAACTGTATATGTTGCAATAATATTTAGATAATATAGCTTACAACTCATCTTTATTATCTACATTCTTTTTTATCACATTCATAAGATCTCTTTGAAAAACTTGACAAATACTTATATTATTACTAATATTTTATGTAAATTAAATTTTTTTTAACGTTAAGTACTTACTTATTGTAATTAAGAAAGGGTGATTTACAATTGTCTGAAAAAACTCCAACTAGAGAAGAAGCTTTAATTCTTCTAAAAGAATTTAATAAAACTGAAAGTCTATTAACACACGCTTTAGCAGTAGAAGCTGTAATGAGACATTTTTCTGAACTTTATAATGAAGATTCTGAGAAGTGGGGTATTATTGGATTACTTCATGATTTGGATTACGAGATGTATCCAGAAGAACACTGCTTTAAAGCAAGGGAAATACTTGAAGAAAGAAAATGGCCTGAAGCTTATATCAGAGCTATCCAAAGTCATGGTTATGGTCTAGTGAATGATATAGAGCCTATAGAAACCATGGAAAAAGTTCTTTATACTACTGATGAACTTACAGGACTTATAACAGCAACCTGTTTACTTAGACCAAGTAAGAGCGTTTTAGATCTAGAAGTTAAGTCTGTAAAAAAGAAATGGAAGCAAAAAGGTTTTGCAGCCGGAGTTAATAGAGAGGTTATAACAAAAGGTGCAGAAAAACTAGGAGTAGAAATAGATAAGATTATAGAAGAAACAATTAAAGGTATGCAAAAAGCAGCAGATGAGATAGGCTTAAGAGGTGCAGTTTAAATATAATTACTATAAACCGTAGCTAATAAATCTATCAAAATATTAAATATATTATCTTAATATTTTTTAGTTTTTCTAAAGGTCAAAAGGGAAATATATTGTACAGACACAGCACAAATGTCTATATAATATATTTCCCTTTCAGTTATCTTATTTAAAAAACAATCTTTTTCCTTCTCATTCCTATATTTAAAACTAAAGCAATTGATACAACTGTAGTAAGAAGTGAACTCCCTCCATAACTAGTTAGTGGCAGCGTTATTCCAGTTATAGGCATAATACCTATAGACATGCCTGCATTCTGCAAAATGGCGAAGGTAAAATAAGTAGCCATACCTACTGAAAATATCATACCAAACCCATCCTTCGCTTTTTTAGCTATTGCTATAATTCTATATATTAAGAATCCATAAAGGCTTAACAGTACAATTGCTCCCAAAGTACCAAAGTTTTCTGTAGTAACTGCAAATATGAAATCTGTTTGAGGTTCTGGCACATTATTTGCCACATAATTAGCATTTGCTTGGTTTTCAACAGTGAACTTCTTTCCAAAGAATCCACCTGAACCAACTCCAGTCATTGCTTGGAGTAATTGATATCCATCCCCCAATGCATAAGACTCTGGATCTAAAAAAGCAATTATCCTGCCTTTTTGGTAGTCCTTAATAAAATGTCCTGAATTCCATATACCAACTACAGATATAATGACGATTAAAATTCCTGCTCCTAAAATTTTAAGATTAAGATTTGCAGCAAAGGCTATTCCGAGTACTATAAAAAAAAGTACCATAGTCATCCCCATATCTGGTTGCTTAATTATAAGCACCATAGGTATGGCACAGTATATACCTAGTATTATGAGATTTTTTATATTATTGACCTTAAACTCCATATCTTCGAGCTTTACACCAAGCATCATAATTAATGCAATTTTAGCTATCTCAGCTGGCTGTATATAAAAACCAACATGAATCCACCCTGTGGCCCCATTTATTGTTTTCCCAAAATAAAGTGTATATAAAAGTAGTATCATACACAACCAATAAAATATCTTCACATATATCTTTAAATCTACATAATCAATTAACAATACTATGTAGGATATGGCCAAAGATAATATAAGCCACTTTACCTGTTGACTTCCTTTACCACTACAAGTCGCAATATTATATGCTCCAAATAAAACAATTAATATGACAGTAATTATAATGCCAAAATCCAGTTCCTTTAGTGTTTTTCTATCTAAAAATAAGCTCTTTATCAACTTTGTATCACCTCTCACAAAACACCTTAATATATATTATATACCTTTTTAGGTAATAATAGTATAATGCATATTATTTCCACATTTAATCTTAGTATTGAAATTAAGGTGTCGGATGTAGCGGCGCCTTAATTTCAACATAGTTAAAGATAAAAGTGCTCAAGCAAATAGCTGGAGCACTTTTATCTTTAACTATCTTATTTTATTTATTCTCTAATTTATCTATAACTTGTTTAAATTGAGGTAAATGATTTTTATGAGCAACTAACATCTCATCTAATAATTCTTTACCTTTTAAATCATCGCTAACTAGAGGATTTGTAACCATCGCCAATAAAGCAGTGTCATAATTTCCAGTGTACGCAGCCTCTGCTGCTAATCTTTCAAAGGATTTAATTTGTGCAGTAAGCCCTTGTACAACAATTGGAAGATCTGTTACCGTTTCAACAGGTTTTGGCCCCTCTTTTCCAACATAACAACTTACTTCAACTGCAGAATCCACATCAAAATGACTCAAAGTATTACCATTTCTTGTGTTCACAGCTATTACTGTATTCTTATCATTATATATTGCGTTTATTACATTACATGCAACATCTGAGTAATGAGCGCCTCCTCGTTTTGATAATTGCTCCGGCTTTACAGCTAAATTAACATCCTTATATAGTTCAAACAGTTCCTTCTCCACTTGCATTACAACTTCAGCACGAGTTTGCCCTTTAGAATAGCTTTCTAATTCTTCCTTAAGCATATCTCCTCTCTTATAGTAATATCTGTGATATGGGCAAGGTATAAGTTTCAAAGCTCTAATAAACTCAGGTTCCCACTGCATAGCCTTTATATTTGCCATAGTCGGACTCTCATTGTTTGGATCAAGTAGCTTTTCCATAACTTCATCAGTTATGTCCTTACCATCTAAGTAAACTCTTTCACCATATACCATATGATTAAGTCCAGCAAAATCTATCTTTATTCTTGAGTGTTCTACTCCAAGTAATGCTGCTATTGAGAACTCAAGCCCTATTGGTACATTGCATACGCCTATAACTTTTTTATGTTCTCCATACCTTAATAATGCTTCCGTAACTATTCCAGCAGGATTTGTAAAGTTTATAAGCCACGCATTTGGGCAGAGCTCTTTCATTTCCTTGGCAATATCAAGTATAACCGGAACTGTTCTCAAAGCTTTGAGCAATCCACCTGCTCCATTAGTTTCTTGTCCCAAAAATCCATGACTTAAAGGAATTCTTTCATCCTTAGCACGAGCTGGGAGTAAGCCTACACGAAGTTGAGTTGTAACAAAATCAGCTCCTTTTAATGCTTCTCTTCTATCTAACGTCATATGGATTTCCATTGGAACTCCAGCTTTTTCTACCATTCTTTTAGCTAAGTTACCTACTATCTCTAATTTTTCTTTTCCTTCTTCGATGTCCACCAACCAGTATTCTGTAACAGGAAGTTCCTTATATCTCTTAATCAAACCTTCAACCAATTCTGGCGTATAGCTTGACCCTCCCCCTATAGTAACTATCTTCAAACCTCTCTTATCCATTTTACACCCTCCTAAAACATAAGTAATCGTATTCATTTTTGTAATGTTTAATCTTTATTTATATATTAATACGACATACATTGATTTTATTCCTTAATAATATTATAAATCACCTTATTTATTTTGTGGTTTCTATTTATGAAAATTTTTAATATTTAAAATCCAAAATTCCAAATCGAAGCCACATTCCCACTTAAATATAAGAAAGCTATAAAACAAAATTGTTTTACAGCTTTTTATTATTATGGTTTAGATACTATTTATAGTTTAATGACTTTCTAACAAAATAAACTACTGTTCCAAATATAGTTAATATAAACAATGGCAAAATGACTATTCCTAGGTTGTTTGTATTACCCAATGCTACTGCTAAGGAATTATACTGCATTATTGATAGGTAGGCCAATAGCTCAGTTTTTATAAAAATCATAAGTTTTCTCGCATTACTATATTGATCTCTTGCGTTTATCTCATTTATATCAACTACATAGTTGAAAACATGAGGAAACTTACTCAATGTAGTCAATAAAACATAAAAGAATATTGATATTATGGGCATTATAAGTAAAGTATTCTTACTACCCCAGCCATCAGGTTCTCCTGTTATTCCAAAATGAGTAGCTATATGCTGTGGTATTCTATCCCAACAGGCTGTAAGCATTCCTATTACTACAATTATAGATGCAATTGATATTATCTCTAATATTCTTTCTAAATTTGAATAAGGTATCTTTAATATAGGCCTTTTATTACTTCCATTCCCAAAAGATTCAGTCATGAAGCTCATCTCCTAAATATATCTTTAATAGCTTTTATATTTAAAATATATTGCTTAACTTTACTTTAGAAACCTGTTAGACTGCTTATATTAGAAGTTACATATAAAGTTAAGTTATACTATAAATTAATAATAATTGCTATATGATATAATTTCAAAATCTATATCCTTAAAAATATATTGATATTAAGCAGTATTTTTTCATTTTGTTCATTGAAGTACTAAACTTAAACATTAGCTTCAAGTATATACTATTCTTCCTTGCCAAACATTGACATAAGATCAGCAAAAGCATTGTTTATTGGAGCATCGCTTTCTTTTTTCATCTTCTTCATTATGTTTGAAACTTCTTTTTTATTTACTTTATCTGATTTCTTATCAAATCTCTTATTAAAGGAAGTTGCTTTTTCTCTGAAGCTGCAATTAGTATTTGCACATACATATATTTGACCTTCACCTTGGCCCCTAAGTTCAAGCTTTTTGTGACACTCTGGACATCTAGCATTTGTGAACCTACTTAAGTTCTCTCTGTGACCACATTCTCTATCCTGGCAAACTAGCATCTTTCCGTTCTTTCCGCTTACTTCTAGCATATACTTGCCACAATCAGGACATTTCTTACCAGTAACATTATCATGCCTAAACTTATCACTACTTCCTTTAACATCTTGAACTAGCTCTTTTGCATAGTTTCTCATTTCTTCTGTGAAAACCTTAGGATTTTTCTTGCCCTTACTTATAAGATCAAGCTCAAGCTCCCACTTAGCAGTCATTAAAGGTGACTTAAGTTCTTCTGGCACTAATTCTATAAGCTGCTTTCCCTTTGAAGTTGGAATTATATCTTTTCCACTCTTCTCAATATAAAACATGTTATATAGTTTCTCTATTATATCTGCTCTAGTAGCAACTGTTCCTATTCCACCAGTTTCCCCTAGAGTTTTAGCAGAAACCTTATCTACAGCCACATACTTATGAGGCTTCTCCATAGCTGAAAGTAAAGTACCTTCATTAAATCTTGCTGGTGGTTTAGTTTGTTGTTTCTTGCTATCAACTGACAATATAGGAAGTTTATCGCCCTTCTTTACAACAGGTAGCTCTTGGCTATCTTTTTCATCTTCATCATCTGCAAGATCGTCAACTCTATCATAAACCTTTTTCCAGCCCTTTGATTTTATTACATTACCTTTAGCAACAAAGGTTTCTCCACTTATATCTGTAACTATTGTTGTCTGTACATACTCATATGGAGGCAGCATAACAGCTAAAAACCTCTTAACAACTAAGTCATAGATATGTCTTTCTTCATTACTTAATACAGCTAGATTAACTTTTTCTTCTGTAGGAATAATGGCATGGTGGTCACTAACCTTGCTATTATCTACAAAACCTTTATGAGCATTTATCTTACCGTTTAAAATCTCAGTGGCAGCAGCTCTATAATTACTTATAGAAATAGCTTTAAGTCTTTCTGGCAAAGTAGCCACTATATCATTAGAAATATACCTTGAATCTGTTCTAGGATAAGTAAGTATCTTGTAGTTTTCATATAATCTCTGCATGATTGATAAAGTTTGCTTTGCTGAATATCCAAATATTCTATTTGCATCTCTTTGAAGCTCTGTTAGATCATAAAGAGCAGGAGAAAACTGCTTTTTATTACTCTCCATTACATCAACTACATTTGCTTCTTTTCCCTTTATAGCTGAAATTATTTTGTTTACCTTATCTTCTTCGAAAATACTTCCATTGTTGTTTTTATCTCTCCAGCTAAGAGTGAAACCTTTTGTCTTTGCACTTATATTAAAATAATCTTTTGGCTTAAAATTCTTTATTTCTTCTTCACGATTTACTATCATAGCTAAAGTAGCTGATTGGACACGTCCTGCAGTGAGCTGTGCATTATGCTTACATGTAAGCGCTCTAGTTATATTAAGACCTACAACCCAGTCCGCCTCTGCTCTACAGGCAGCTGCTTTATAAAGGTTGTCATATTGAGATCCTGGTTTTAGATTCTTAAAGCCTTCTAATATAGCTTTATCTGTTTGAGATGATATCCATAATCTTTTTATAGGCTTGTTTACTCTAGCTTTTTCTATAATCCATCTTGCAACCAACTCACCTTCACGTCCAGCATCGGTTGCTATTACAATTTCAGTTACATCTTTTCTATTTAACTGCTCTTTAACGGCATTAAACTGCTTACCACTTTGCTTTATGATCACAAGTTTTAAATGTTCTGGAAGCATAGGAAGATCTTCTAATTTCCAACTTTTATATTTATCATCATAAGCTTCTGGATCTGCAAGGGTAACTAAATGTCCCAATGCCCAAGTAATTATATATTTTTCTCCTTCTAAATATCCGTTACCTTTCTTGCTACACTTTAGAACTCTTGCAATTTCCCTAGCTACTGATGGTTTTTCTGCTAGTACTACTATCTTACTCATATCAACAACCCTTTCAGTTTTTCTATGCTTATATTACCACAAAGAACTCTTTTTAACTACTAATTATCAAGTCTAACTCTTTATAACGTAAAAATAATAGAAAGGCAGCCTAAACTGCCTTTCTATTATATATTAAGCAAAACTTTTTATTAAACTCTTAGACGTATTTTTTATATTAAACCTTCTTCTTTAAGAACTTCTTCTAACTTAGATATAATCAACTCATCGTAGTGTTTCCCAGCCAAGGCTTTAAGCTCCTTTAAAGCATCGCCAGGCTCCATCCCTTTTCTATAAGGACGATCAGAGGTCATAGCGTCATAAGAATCTGCTACACCAATTATTTTAGCTTCCATGCAGATCTCATCACCCTTTAGTCCTAAAGGATAACCGCTTCCATCTAATCTTTCATGATGCTGTCCTATTCCAAGAGCTGATTCTTTTATAAAGGTATCCTTTACTATATCTTCGCCATCCTTAGGATGTTTTTTGATGTACTCAAATTCCTCTTCAGTGAGTCTCCCTGGTTTTTTAAGAACTTCATCTGGAACATTTATCTTTCCCAAGTCATGAAATGCTGCAGCATAATTCAAACAAGTTATCTTTGCATTTGATAATAATAACTTCTCACCAATTTTCACAGAATATTCTTTTACTCTTTCCCCATGAGCGTGAGTATACATATCTTTCTCTTCAACCGCATTTCTCATATATTCCAAGTCCTTCATCTTATTACTTATTAAGTGAAAAACTGGCTTATCACTCACATAAAATATCTGAACATCGGTTATCGTCTTGAAAAAAGCCTTATTTTCTAAATCCTTTGAAAAATAATAATCACCACTTTTTAGTTTTACCATTTCTCCATCGAGCTCTAATACCAACTCACCTTCTAATATATAAAAAAACTCCATTAGTTCAGAATTATCTGCTGGATATACAAAAAAGATTGTATTTTTATCAATCTTTTGAAGCATAATTTCTGTTTGTCCACTATTTGCTAATAATGAAAGCTGCGTTTTATTACTTAAAACTTTTTCTATATAACTACCTTTACGATTTAAAAATATTCCAGACATAATTCCTCCTAAACCAGGTATACGATTATCAAAATTAGAAGATTTATATATTTAAATTACTGTCTAATATTGTACTTTTAGTCCACCACGTGAACCGGATCTATCGCAATAATTTCACCGCCAATATTATAGTCAAAATATTCCTTCTGAACCTCAACTCCAGCTGCTGTAGCTTCTGCCACCATCGCATTAGCTAAGTCCTCAGTTTCATTATATAAATCTAAACAAAGCTTGTCTATCTCTTTGTTAGCTTCTTCTCTTAAATCAGCAATTTCTTTATCAATTTCAGCTATTTTATCCTGTTGTCCTGCATAATTAGCCTTTTCGCTCTCTAACTCCACTACTTTTTTATCGAACTCTATATTGATTTCTGAACCCTTTACTTGAGCATTATCTATTAAAACTTGTATTTGTTGGTTAGTTTGCTGAATTTTTGCAAGAATGTCTGACTTATCATCAGTTGTTGCTGCAAAAGCATTGTGTCCTAATCCAAAAGAAACTAATAAAAATGTAAATAAGAATGCAATTAATTTTTTCATTTTTCTCCCCCTATAAGCTACTTTCTTTTTGTTCTAAGAGTTTAATATGTCCTTATTAATTTTACTTTATTTTAAAGTATTTAGCAATTTTTACTATGGAAAATATATGATTTAATTTAGTTTATAAACAAGTAATTTATTTGTTGTAATTTGTATTTTATTGGATAAAAATACACTATCCAATACTAATTTGTTGTTTTAAGTATTGATATAGTGTATTTTGAATAACTATTTATTTAAACTACTGTTTTTATAACCATAAACAAAGTATATAATTAATCCTAGTAGTAGCCAAACTACAAATCTTATCCATGTTTGAATTGGCAAGAATGACATAAGATATCCACAGAATATAACTGTTAATATCGGAGTAAATGGTACTCCAGGGCATTTAAACTTTCTTTCTATATCAGGCATAGCTTTTCTTAAAACTACAACCCCAATGGAAACTAGAACGAATGCAAATAAAGTTCCAATGTTACAAAGTTCCATTATAACGCCTAGTGGTAGGAACCCTGCCATAATAGCAGTTATTATGCCTGTTATTACAGTACAAAGGCCTGGTGTTCCAAACTTCTTATTTACCTTTGCAAATCTTTTTGGAAGTAATCCATCTCTAGACATAACCATAAATATTCTTACTTGTCCATATAGTGTTACAAGCAAAGTTGATATCATTCCTATTACAGCTCCAACACCAACTAAAGCTGATCCCCAAGTTATACCTATAGTAGATAATGCACCTGGTAAAGCGTTGTCAATATCTATACTCTTGAATGGTACTATTCCTGTTAATATCAAAGATACTGCGATATATAGAACAATTACCGCTATTAAACATATAGCAAGTCCCATAGGTACATCCTTCTTTGGATTTTTAGTTTCTTCCGCTGCAGTTGATACAGCATCAAATCCTATAAATGCGAAGAATATTATTGATGCTCCTGTCATTATTCCCTTTGTTCCAAAAGGTGCAAAAGGATGATAGTTTGCCACGTTTATATGAGTTATACCTAATACCACAAATACAAGTATTACGAATATTTTAATTCCTACTATTATATTATTTATCTTAGCACTTTCAGAAACACCTATGTATAAAACCCAAGTAATTATAAGAGTTATAATTACTGCAGGTAAATCAACTATACCACCACTTATAGGTGCTGTTGTTAGCGAAGCTGGGATAGCTATACCATAATCCTTTAATATACCAACTAAGGTTCCCGACCAACCTGAGGCAACTGCTGCTGCAGAAACTAGGTATTCTAATATCAAATCCCATCCTATTATCCAAGCTATTATTTCACCGAAGGCAACATAGGAGTATGAATATGTACTACCTGAAACAGGAAACATCGATGCCAATTCGGAATAAGTAAGGGCACATAAAGCACTAACTATAGCTGCAACTATATAAGATATTGTAACAGCTGGTCCAGCAAGCTGAGCACCTTGTCCTGTAGCTACAAATATACCAGTTCCAACTACAGAACCAATACCTAAAGCAGCCAAATCAAAAGCTGTAAGTTTTCTTTTAAGACCACTATGCTCTGTTGCTTCATTAAAATCATTAATTGTTTTACGTCTGAATATGTTCAAGATCATACCCCCATTTATATATTTTACACTCAACAATTTTTTCAAATATGCTATGTTATTTAAGCGCTTTATCAGTATATTAGATTAAAGCACCTCATAAATTATAAATACTATATTATAATTATACAAATGAAAATCACGCCTATTCTTGTCGATTTAAATTCATATTTGTCTGTTAATCCAATTTATGTCTTATTTATTAACTTAGAATTAATGATTCTTAAAATTCCTCTTTTTCTCAATCTTAAAAATTAATTATTTACAGACTGTACTTTTTCTTGTATATCCTTGATTTATTGTGTGTTTTACCATATCAAAGTTAAAACAAAAAAAGGATGATATATAATCATCCTAAAAACTCTAAAATCCTCTGCATCATGCATAAAATTTCACATCTTTGCATATTTGTATTAATTTAATCATCCATTTATCTAATAAAGATTATTTTTTACAAATAGGATATCATCTACAATATATCTATGTTTTACTTTAGACACATCAAATTTAAATAACTTGAAAATAAACTGAACTGCATGACCAACTGAAAATGCCATTATCAACGTTCCAATTCCTACAAATCCGCCTAGCAAGTATCCAACTACAAGCGCGCCTATTTCTATGATGCTTCTTACTACTCTAACTGATTTATTTGTCTTTCTGGTCAATGCTACCATAAGACCATCTCTTGGTCCGGCACCTAACTCTGCACCTATATAAAGGAAGGTAGCTAGTGCTATAACCATAACACCGCAAAACATCATAATAACCGAAACAACAAAGTTTGTGCTGATTGGTATTAATCTATTAAGCATTAGGATATCCATGAACTCTCCTATAAATATCATATTGAATATAGTTCCCCAACCTATTCTCTCACCTAAAATAAAGTTTATCAGTATAATAACAAAACCTACTGATATAGTTGCATGTCCCATAGTAATATTTAAGGTCTTTGATATTCCTTGACCAAAAACATCCCATGGAGATAGTCCAATATTAGAGTTTATAGCCAAGACTAGTCCAAAGGCATATAAAAAAAGCCCGAAGAAAAGCCTAACCATTGTGAATATTATCTTTTTTATCATTGTAAATAGCCCCCAAGTATATAAATGTTATTAATATGTCAATAGTGCTATTTATAACATTGTATATAAATAACACTATATTTTATGTAGAGATATTCTCTTTAAGTTACTTACTCTTATATCAAAGTACATAGAATTATAGTAGCTTGTGCTCTAAATTTGATTGATTTCTTCATTAAATCACCACTTTTATCCTAAGTTTTTATAATGACATTAACTTAAATGACTTTACTTGATATTATATACCACACCAAGTTCATGGAATTATATAAATACATTATAAAGGAAAGCAACTTTTTTCTCAAAACATTTAATATATAGTAAAAAAGAGTGAATCATACTTTCCTTAACAGTAAAAAATGCAAAGGATATATTGTCCCTTGCATTATAATTTTAATATTTAAAAAGGTTTAAAGATTATACCTCTATCTTGTAGCAGTGCTTTTATCTTCATTACTGCCACTTCCACTGAGTCATAACTTTGTATATGAAGATCATATTCAAGATCTGTAGTTACCTCTTCTCCTACCCAAACCTTTATTATTTTATCAGAGTCTACAGCCGTTTCAATTATCTCAATATCATCTCTGCTAAGTTCTACTGCTGTCACAATAGGAATAGCTCCTGAATCAACTAAGATATTTGACACCTCAGATAATCTTCTTAAGTGCTCTTCGTTGTTATCATTTTCTGTATGCTTAATGTCTGCATCCACCCCATATAACACATTACTTATACCTAGGAAATAGACAATTCTACCGTCATTAAACAACTTTCTTTCAAGCTCCTTTGCAATGGACTTCTTGCCTACATCCTTTTGCCCTGTTATACAAATTAAAGCTTGTTTTTGCCCATATTTTTCTGCTCTTTCTTCCTTTGAAATGCTGCTGTTTTCCCACTTGTTGTTTCTAACGATAACCTTGTCTCTTAACCATGCACTGTCATCTTCAAGATCCTTTAGGATTATTCCTCCTCCAGCTATCTCATAGTTATCTACAATTACGAATCTGCTTGTTTGAGCTATTTCATGAGCTAAATCATAGGCTATTGGTTTTTGTGCTCTAAGTATACATTCGGCTACATCATGTCTATCTATAGAATCCTTTACCTCATTTTCTAAATTTGATGCATCTATGACCTTAGTTATTTCTTCAATTCTTACTGGAACTTTTGCTGTACCTACCTTTAAAAGATAATCTTTACCCTTTACCATCGATTGTCTTCCAAGCCAAAATAGGTTAACCTTTATCCTGTTACCAACCTTAGGTTTAGGCTCATTTGCTAAAGTAACCATTTCTCCTCTTTTTACGTATATTTGCTCAGTAAATGTGAATCCTATAGCAGAACCAGCTCCTGCACTTTCTGGTACCTCTGCATTAAAAATTTCAATAGAATTAACCTTATTCTTTTTACCAGAAGGATAGAATACAACTTCATCCCCAACCTTAATGCGTCCTGTCTCAATAGTTCCAGCTACAATTCTTCTATTGTCTCCATCTCCTGTAAACTTATATACAGCCTGTACTGGCATTCTGAAAGGTTTATCATCTGGAAGTTTTTCTTTTTCAAAACCATCTAAAATATCTAACACCGATTGTCCGCTGTACCAAGGTGTCTTTTCAGATGCAGATACTATATTTTCACCGAAAAATCCACTTACTGGTATATAATATCTTGGTTCAACATCTATCTTATTTAAGAATTCTGTATATTCCTTTACTATATTGTTGAAAACTTCTTCACTATAGTCTACAAGATCCATTTTATTGATTAATACAACTACATTTTTTATACCTAACATAGATAACAAGTATCCATGTCTTCTAGAGTTCTCTTGAATCCCCTCATTAGCATCTATTACTAACAAAGCAACCTCTGCTCTTGAAGCTCCTGTTACCATATTCTTCAGGAATTCTATATGTCCTGGTGCATCTATAATTATATAATCTCTCTTATCAGTCTTAAAAAAACATCTTGCTGCATCAATTGTTATACCTTGCTCTTGCTCATCTTTTAACGCATCAAGCAGGAAAGCATATTCAAAAGGCTTTGAATTTCTTCTGCATCTTTCTTTAACCTGTTCAAGCTTTCCTTCTGGCAGTGAATTTGTATCTGCTAAAAGTCTTCCTATAATAGTACTCTTTCCATGATCAACGTGTCCAACAATTACTATATTCATATCTTCTCTGACAAAACTCATTTAATAGCCCCCATTCCTACATATATCCGTTCTTTCTTAATTCTTCTAATCCGCCGCCATCTTCTTTATCCTGAGCTCTTCCTGATCTTTCTGCTATGTTTGCAAACTTTCCAGTCTTAAGCTCTTCAATTATTTCATCAACGTTTTTTGCTGTAGATTCTACAGGAGTAGTACATGGATAGCAGCCTAAAGACCTATATCTCTTACCTTCTCCTTGATCAAAATAAAGTGATACCATTTCAATATTTTCTCTTTTTATATATTCCCATATATCAAGTTCTGTCCAGTCTAATAATGGATGTATCCTTACATGAGTACCTGGAGCAAAATCAGTTTTATATTGATTCCAGAATTCTGGTGGTTGCTCTGCTACATCCCAATCATTATTCTTGTCTCTTGGTGAGAAGTATCTTTCTTTTGATCTACTTCCCTCTTCATCTGCTCTTACCCCAACAATTATTCCAGTAAAAGGTTCTGTATTTTTATCAATCTCATATTTACCAATATCATGATTCATTCTGTATCTTGGCCAACTACCATTAAGGGTATTAGTTAAAGCTTCAGTCTTTAGCCTCTTACAGCACTCTAATCTAGTCACATTACCATCT